>NZ_JAMBDM010000023.1:0-87364 GCF_025142895.1 Paenibacillus sp. p3-SID867 | reverse complement strand
AACAACCATAAAGACCGTTATCGAGTCATCGATAGCGGTTTTTTTTGTTATACATAAAAAGTAATCATGAATCATCAGAAAGAAGGGTACCCTCGGGCGCCCTTCTTTTCTTTACCTTAATAAGCTTCCTTATCTAACATGTTTTCTTAGCT
Source organism: Paenibacillus sp. p3-SID867 (assembly GCF_025142895.1). Classification (NCBI taxonomy): domain Bacteria; kingdom Bacillati; phylum Bacillota; class Bacilli; order Caryophanales; family Paenibacillaceae; genus Paenibacillus; species Paenibacillus sp. p3-SID867. The sequence continues at coordinate 87,212 of NZ_JAMBDM010000023.1, read as the reverse complement.
TAATATCTTTCCAAGATCAGCTGTGTCTTCAAGCCGTCCATAGGAAGCAGCCAACCGTTAGACTCGAGGGTGTCCATAAGCTCTGATCGGAGTTGGGAAGCAACCGAGACATCGGATGTTTTAAAAGAGATTTCGATTAAATTCTCGGTGCCTGTGCCGTCTGCATTACGAATCGGCCAAACTTCGAGGCTCATTTTCTGGCCATGCCAAGATCCTTCATAGCGGTAGAACGTCAGCGGTCCATGGATTCGGGACTGTGAGAGCTCTTGTTCACCCCAATTCGGGGAGGACCATTTTTTGAGCTTTCCAGGCAGTTTGTCCAGCAGTAAAGCCAAGGCGTCTTGTTCGGATGGGAGCGTAGTGCCGGTTGTATTCGTGCTTATTTTCTTGGTGTTGGAGAAGCTAAGCGTTTGTTTGCCGTAGCTCCAATCAATCTCGGCCTCGTAATTGTCATCCGAAGCATCAAAGCCTTCCTGGTTTGCCAAGCTAAGTGCGGCGTTAATATCTCCATTCACGATGGGATACCGTTTCTTATAGGTAAGCTCGTAGTTATCTTTATCCTCTTTTTTGCGAAAACGGACGTCCCAGCCTTCGGCATTCAGCCCCAAATTGTTCGTGTCATAGTAAGCTACACCGATTGCCTGGGGTGCAGAAGCTATTCCGAATGCTTGAATGACTTCGCTCCGCAGGTTTCCACCGGATTCCAGCACGGTTTCTGGTTTGGCAAGAAGCTTCACTTCATAGGAAGGTACGGCATTGGCGGCGGCCGAAACCTCCGCTGTCTGGAGTCCGGTTAATCCACTTCCTAAAGCCGCGAAACCTACCATGAAAGACAACGTCAGCTGTTTCCATTTTCTCAATACAATCACTCCCATAAGCTGGATTTAGGTACACAGCTTACTTTAAACGCTAAATAATTGTGAGTTGTTAACGAGGGAGGGCGACTGTATCAAATATGTATAGAATTATTGAATAGTGACATACATTTTTTGTTAATCCATCCCGTGGTTACAGTGTCCCCTATATTACAGGACTTGCTCTAATTGTTTGCCCACTTCGCGCAAGACCTCTTGAAAACGCTGAATTTGTACGGAAGGAAGACGGTCCCGATTATGGACGCTGTATATATGCCGGGATGCCCGATGGCCAGGGATCGGCAATACGTGCAGTAAGCCTTCTTGCTGCTCCCGCTGTACCGCCATCCGCGACATAAAGGAAATATGGTCCCCTAACAATACAAGTTGTTTGATCGCTTCCAGCGAGTCCAGCTCAACCGGACTCCTCATATGCAAACCATGCTGCGCAAGCCACAGGTCCGTCAGCTGTCTCGTGCTGGATTCGGTTCCATGCAAGGCAAAGGGAGTGCGAATGATCTGCTCGGGCTGCAGCGAATCCGTTTTGGTTAGCGGATGGTCAGGCGAACATATTAGGGTCAGATCATCCCTGCACAAGGACTCGGCCTGGAGACTGGGACCCGTAAAGGGCTCAGAAGAAATAATGCCCAGATCAATCTGGTGCCGCGCCAGCATGTCGCGGATAACCGGTGAAGGCTTGACGGATAAGGAGATCCGGATACCGGGAAACTCACGGGCAAAGGTATTCAATATCGCGGGCAGCAGATAGGTGGCAGGGACATAACTGGCTCCAATGTGCAGCGTTCCCCGATATAAGCTGTCGTATTCGCGGACGACTCGTTCCGACTCCTTGGCAAGCGCGTTTATTTTTACCGCATAATGCAGCAGAGCTTGTCCAGCCTCGGTGAGAAACGTTTTTCCGCTTCGGGACTCGAACAGCCGCACTTGTAGTTCCTCTTCTAGTGACTTCATATGAAAAGTAACCGTGGGCTGCTTAATGCCAAGTATTTCTGCCACGCTGGTCATATGATGATGGCGGTCGATCAGCTCCACAATTTGCAGCTTCATCAGATTCATTTGTATATCTCTCCCTTGATTATTCCTTATTTATGCTCTCTATATAGATTTAATCTATGAGTATCAACAGAATTCAAACAAAAAGTTAATTCCAAGTTTACATTAGTCTAATACAACGCTTAAACGTAGCCCTTACACTGGAAATAGCTTAAGAAGACAGGTTGGGATCGAAAGTGGATATTGAAATCAGGGGCATTCAAAAATCATTCCAAGGCACACCCGCGTTACTTCCTACCGATTTAAAACTGCGTCACGGTCAATTCACCACATTGCTCGGGCCGTCAGGCTGCGGCAAAACGACACTGCTCAGGATGATCGCAGGGCTGGAACAGCCGGACGGAGGAGAAATCTATGCGGAAGACCGGTGTATCTACTCCGTACACCAAAAGATTGACGTGCCGGCGCACAAACGCAGCTTCGGGATGGTATTTCAGGATTTTGCCCTCTGGCCGCATATGACGGTATACGAGAATGTTGCCTTCGGATTAAAAGCGGCCAAGCTTAAGGCGGATCTCAGACAAAAAGTAACCGAAGCGCTGGCCATGGTCCGCTTAGAGGGGATGGAGGAACGTTATCCGCATCAGCTGTCCGGTGGACAACAGCAGCGGGTTGCATTTGCCAGAGCAGTAGCCATTCGTCCGGCACTGGTACTGTTCGATGAACCTCTGAGTGCGCTGGATGCCGTGCTTAGGGAGGAAATGCGGATCGAAATGATGTCGCTTGTGAAGGATATGGGGCTGACTGCCCTTTATGTCACACACGATCAGGTGGAAGCCATGTCGATGTCGGATGAAATTGTGGTCATGCGGAAGGGAGAAGTCCTGCAGCGTGGAACCCCGGAGATGATATATGAAACACCTAGCCATCCCTTTGTGGCTTCGTTTATCGGCAAGTCCAACTGGCTGACGGTGGATCATTCCATGGTGAGACCGGAGCATGTGACCTGGAGCAGGACAAGCACGGAGGATGTATGCTATCAGGCAACCGTGCTAAGCGTGAGCTATGTAGGCGAGCGATACGAAATTCGCTTGCAGGTGGAGGGCTTGGACAAGTGGACCGCTTACCTGGACAAGAGGGTGCCTGTCGGAGAACGCGTAAATCTGTACGTGTCTCCACATAAGGTCTGTCGGATGGGTGAAGGAACAAGTCCTGATAAGAATACAGACATGCATCAAAATACAGCAAAACGTACGCCTGCTGCTGCAGGCTAAGATGAAGAGGAGTTGGGGAGAAATGAGTCAATTGAAGTTACCGAGAAAAAGCGCGATGCTGTTGCTGGCATCTGTCATGAGCCTAAGTCTGTTTGGATGCGGCAGTGCCCCAAATGGGGATTCCGTTACTATACCGGCACAGGATACAGGCAAATCATCTGCATCCGGGAGTACGCAAGTCGGAGGCAAGCTCGTTCTATACAGCGCAGGTCCTCAAAAGCTTGCCGACAATATCGTGAGCGGTTTTGAAGCCAAGACCGGCGTGAAGGTAGAGATGTTCCAAGGCACAACGGGCAAAATTTTGGCACGGATGGAAGCGGAAAAATCGAATCCGGTTGCGGATGTGGTCATTCTTGCATCTCTCCCCTCCGCACAAGCGCTGAAGGCGGATGGTCTGACATTGCCTTATCCTGAAGCCGCGAATGCGGACAAGCTGAATAAGGATTGGTCCGACGCCGAAGGAAACTATTTCAGCACTAGCGCATCGGCGCTGGGGATTGTATACAACACCAATCTGGTCTCTGCGCCGCCTCAAACCTGGGCTGATTTGGGCTTGCCGGAGTGGAAGGATGCGGTCAATATTCCGGATCCGACGCTGTCGGGATCGGCGCTGGATTTTATCACGGGTTATTTGAGTGTGAAGGGTGACGCAGGCTGGAAACTGTTCGAGGATTATAAAGCCAATGGCACGGCTATGGCAGGAGCGAATCAGGAAGCGCTGGATCCTGTGATCACCGGTGCCAAGAGTTTGGTTGCTGCAGGCGTGGATTACATGGCGTATTCGGCCAAAGCCAAAGGCGAGCCGCTTGACATTGTATACCCGGAAGAAGGAACCGTCGTGAGCCCGAGACCGGCTGCGATTTTGAAATCCAGTCCGAACGTGGATAATGCCAAGGCTTTCATCGACTACTTGCTGTCGGACGAAGCACAAAAGCTGGTGGCGGATGCCTATCTGATTCCGGGCCGTGTCGATGTGGAGGCTGAAGGCCGGACCAATCTGAACGATATTCCGGTGTTTAAAGTGGATTGGGCTTGGATGAATGACCATGGTGATGAGACGGCGGCACGTTTTTCCGAAGTATTCAAGTAAGTGCATTAGAGTGAACCACCACAGGAAGGCAATGTGAGGTGAACCGAAAAGTGAGACCTGTCATCATGGACAGTCAGCGTTTTTTACGGAAAATGGGCGTTATTCTCGCCCTTTTTCTTCTTCTTATAGGCATCGGTGTGCCATTGCTGCTTATTTTCTGGCAAAGTGTATACCCGGATCAGCACTTCGATTGGCTGGCGCCGATACGAACGATAGCCGGTCATGAGCTGTCCGGTATTTTGCTGCAATCCATCTGGCTGGGGGTATGCGTGGTGGCAGGATCGACACTGCTCGCGCTGCCGCTCGCCTGGATGATGGCCAAAACACGGCTAGGACAGCATCGGTGGGTGGACGTGATTTTGATGATTCCGTTCATGACCCCGCCGTATATCGGTTCGATGGGCTGGATTCTGTTTGTGCAAAAGGGCGGATATTTGCAGCAGTGGCTGCCGGGAACCGCGAGATGGAGCGATTCCTTCTTCAGCTTCGGAGGTATGGTGCTGATCATGAGTCTGCATTTGTTCCCGTTTCTCTATCTGCTGCTGCGGGACGCTCTGATTCGGATCGGCGGTAATCTGGAGGAGGCCGGCGCGGTTCACGGCGCAAGCGCTGGATACCGGTTTAGAAGAATCATACTGCCGCTGCTGTTATCCTCTTACGGCATGGGCGCGATGCTGGTGTTCGTCAAAACCATTGCGGAATTCGGCACCCCGGCAACGTTCGGTCGCCGCATCGGCTATTATGTAATGACCTCGGAAATCCACAAATATATTTCAAGCTGGCCCATCGATTTCGGTAAAGCGACCTCGCTGGCATCGGTCCTGCTGTCGGTTTGTCTGGTGATGTGGTACATGCAGTCTACGATCAGCCGGAGATTTACCTACCGTCTAGTCGGCGGCAAAGGTCAGCGCTCCAAGAGATATTCGCTGCGCGGCAGCAAAGGTGCCATCTGCGCTCTTTACATCGGTTTGCTGCTCGTATTGTCTGTCGGCATTCCTTATTTTTCCGTCATTGCGGCATCTCTGATGAAACTCCGGGGAGCCGGATTGTCCTTAGATAATCTGACGCTTGCTCATTACAAGGAGCTGCTGTCCTGGGGATCGGTCAGCCAGAAAGCCCTCGGGAACAGTCTGGGCCTGTCGCTTGCGGCATCTACCGTTGCCGTTCTGCTCGGTACCGGTTTTGCCCTGACAATCGGCAAGTCCCAGGCACGGATGCAGCGGGTCATCGATCTGTTAAGTCTCTTGCCGAATACGGTTCCCGGCATTGTGATGGTGGTCGGTTTGATCCTGCTCTGGAATGCGCCATGGATGCCGGTTACGCTCTACAATACTTATGGGATGGTGGTGCTGACATATGTCGTGCTGTTCCTCCCCTATACGGTGCAATATGTAAAGGCCAGCTTTACGCAGATTGACGGTACTCTGTTTCAGGCGGGTCAAGTATTTGGCGGCGGTCCTCTGCTTGTACTGCGGCGCATTCTGCTGCCGCTGATTATGCCCGGCATGCTGGCGGGATGGATCATGACCTTCACGATTGCTTCACGGGAGCTGGTCGGATCACTGCTCATTCTGCCGCCATCGATGCAGACATCGGCTACGTATATTTTTGCCCAGTTTGAGCAGGGACAGGTATCTCTCGGGATGGCGATGGCCGTTGTCTCCGTCGGTATGACGGTGCTGCTGTTGCTGCTGGTCGAAGCTATGAATTCTAAAAGAAAGTGGAATGCATCATGATGAAACTGACGGTATGGGGCGGTGCAGGCGAGCATGGCCGCTCCGCGTATTTACTGAGCGGCAGCCAGGTTCATTTGCTCCTGGATTGCGGCGTCAAGAAGGAAGGATCGGGGGACTATCCCATGATCCAACAAGAACAGGTACCGAAGCTGGATGCCGTGTTTCTGTCGCATGCCCACGAGGACCACTCGGTGGCGATTCCGCTCCTGTACCGGCTTGGCTACCAAGGGGAGGTATGGACCACCCGGGAGACGGCAGCGCAGTTAACGGCCTACTTTGCCTCCTGGAAAGAGTACACGGCAAGGGCAGGCGTAGAGCTTCCTTATATGGAGGAGGATCAGCTGGCGATCCGCTACCGGTATCTGGAGGAAGAGGCTGAGAAGTTGACATGGTTTGAGGCGCTTCCGGGCGTGGAGATCATGTGGGGACGAAGCGGCCATATGGTGGGGGCTGTTTGGTTTTTGGTACAGGCTGAGGGAAAACGAATCTTCTATTCAGGCGACTACACATCGGAATCGCTGCTGCTTGAGGATGACAGCCCAGCGCTGGTAGACAAGCCCTCTTCCATGCTGCTGGATCTGGCTATAGTGGATGCGGCTTACGGAACGGACGCTACATCACAGGCCGATAAGCTAAAGCAGTTGGAACATAAGATTGAGAGCACGCTGCAAACCGGCGGGAAGGTATTGATACCGGTGCCGGCCGCCGGCCGAGGGCAGGAAATGATCCTATGGGCATACAGGAATTGGGGAAATGTGCCGATCATGATCGAAGCGCCGCTGATCGAAGGAATGAAGCGACTGCTTGCTCGTTCGGAGTGGCTTCGCAGCCAGGAATCCGATCAAGGAATGAGGGATCAGCTGGAGTTATTGCTGAACCGGAACGACTGGATCGTGCCCGCTAGCCAAGCGGAACGTGAGTCCTTGCTCCATAAGCACGGGGCATCGCTATGGTTCGTAACGGATGGGATGATGCAGTCGAATCTTGCGCAGTGGTACTACCGCCAGATGTCCGGCGATACCCGGAATCTGGTTCTGCTCACAGGCCATGTTTCCCAGGGGTCCTTTGGACATCGCCTCCTTCAACATCCGGCCTCGTACGGTGCCTGCTCTGTCACGAAAATCAGGTATAAGGTACACCAGGGTCTGGCGGATGTGCGCCAGATGATAACCGGCGTTCCGGCACTGCATACCGTACTCGTCCATGCAGACAAAGGAGAAACGGACCGGTTACGAGCCCGTCTGACAGAGGAAGCACCGAACCCCAACCTTCACATTTATTCCATGTCGGTTGGTGAGGAAGTCTATTTCTAGTCGTGCTTGGAGAACCTTTATCGCTTTCGCGATAAAGGTTTTTTGTGCGGAATGGCGGTTGTGTGTTTAGATGCAGGTGAAGTTGGTGAAGGCTGTAATGAGCATATGTAAAAATAAATTAGTACCAAGTACTAGTACTTGGTGATATAATAGTTACAAACTTGGAGGTGTGAATGATGAGCCAATCAAAGTCAAGAATTACGGCAATCGGGACCTATGTTCCTGAACGGATACTAACCAATGCCGATTTAGAAAAGATGGTTGAAACCAGTGATGAGTGGATTGTGCAGCGAACAGGCATGAGGGAGCGCCGGATTGCTGCCCCGCATGAGTTCGTGTCGGATCTCGCCATCAAGGCTGTAGAGGATATGGTTGATCGATACGGCGTTACCGTGCGGGATGCTGATATGATTCTTGTGGCCACAAGCACGCCGGAATATTCTTTTCCCAGTACAGCTTCACGGGTCCAATCGAAGCTGGGCATTGCAAGCACGGGTGCGCTGGATCTGAATGCTGCTTGTGCGGGATTTGTATATGCACTCCAGATGGCTGACGGATTAATATCCGGGGGAGCCTACCGTAAGATTCTGGTTATCGGCGCAGAAACCTTATCGAAGATTACGGATTACACCGACCGAACGACATGCGTATTGTTTGGGGACGGCGCCGGTGCCGTATTGTTGGAGAAAGATGAGGATTCGCCAAGTGTCATAGCATCTGTATCGGGAACTTTTGGCGAGGGCGGCATACATCTGTATAAAACAGCGCTCTCCGAGCAAATGGACGGCACGGAATTAAAGAGCGGCTGCCTTGTTCAAAATGGTCGTGAAATTTATAAGTGGGCCATTCGGAACATTCCGGACGGCGTTCGATCTCTTCTGTCCAAAGGAGGCATGACCGCGGAGGAAGTGGATTGGTTTGTCCCGCATAGCGCCAATCTTCGCATGATCGAGGCGATTAACGAGCGTGGGCCATTTACAATGGATCGCACTTTAACCAGCGTCGAGTACCGCGGGAATACGTCGGCAGCCTCCATTCCGCTTGCACTTCAGCTGGCGGTGGATGAAGGACGGCTCAAAGTGGGAGACCATGTCTTACTCTACGGGTTTGGCGGGGGAATGACCTATGCCGGCTCCATCGTCAAATGGACGATATGATTCCTTAATATCTATAAGACCGCTATCGACATACGATATGCGGTTTTTTTGTGCTGCGATTTTTGGATGACCGAGCCTGAATCGTAATAAATTCAACTCAAATTCGAAAGTTTACCACCTCAAAATTTGGCGTCGCTTTCATTAGACTAAAGAAGAAAAATACGTTTCATGGAAGAGGGGTAGAACGATGAAAAGATTTAAGTCATGGAGCTTGCTGCTCCTGAGTGTCATCATGGTGTTTACGCTTGCCGCATGTGGAGGCGGGGGCGGTAACGGAAGCAGTACGGCTGAATCTCCGGGGGGAGGAAGCAGCGAAGAGACAGGCAATACGAAAGAAGGAACCGAGTCCACAGAGAAAATCGAGCTCTCCTTCTGGTCGCTGGGAACAACCAACTATGAGGATCTGGCAAAGGAATATACGAAGGAGCATCCGAACATCACGTTCAAATTCCAGAATACGTCGGATCAAACCGCACATCACAACAACCTGACGACAGCATTGTCCGCTGGCTCGGGCGCGCCTGACATTTTCCAATTAGAAATCGCGTTTATGGAGCGTTTTATCAACAACCAGGATAAATTCTACAATCTGTACGATCTCGGCGCTAAAGACTTAGAAGGCAACTACCTGGAGTGGAAATGGAAGCAGGCTACTTCGGTTGACGGCACCTTCCAACTCGGTCTGCCAACAGACATCGGTCCTACGGTCGTATATTACCGTACGGATCTGGCAGAGCAAGCCGGACTGCCGACGGATCCGGACGGGTTTAGCGCAGCGATTGATTCATGGGACAAATTCGCCAGCGTAGCCAAGGACTTCACAAGCAAAACAGGAAAGCCGTTCGCCGACTTGACGGACCTGGTATATAACGGGGTGCGCGACCAGTCCCCGGATCAAATCTACTTCAACAAAGAAGATGGCTCCTTTATCGGAGATACGAACCCGCAAGTGAGAAAAGCTTACGACTTTACGGTAAAAGGAATTCAGGAAGGCTGGATCGGCAACTGGATTCTGTGGTCTCCTGAATGGCAAAAAGCGATCAATGATGGAGACTTTGGCGTCATGCTCGGCCCGGCTTGGATTGCCGGCACGATCCGCAATGCGAAGGATACCGCAGGCAAATGGCAGATTGCCCAGCTTCCTGAAGGAGCAGGCAACTGGGGCGGTTCGTTCCTGACCCTGCCGAAGGAAGGCAAGCATTCGAAGGAAGCCTACGAATTCATCTCGTGGGTGCTTAACAAAGAGAATCAGCTGAAATCGTTCAAGGACAGCGGCTTGTTCCCGTCCATCCCGGCGGTTTACAGCGAGCCTTCATTCACGGAGGAGAAGGATGAATTCTTCGGCGGTCAAGTCATTTCCGAAGCGTATGCCAAGTCAGCGGAACGCATCAAGCCGGTTTACTACGGACCGCTTCACGACCAGACCGACACGATCATCAAGAACGCGCTCAAAAACGTGCTGGAGAAAAAAGCCGACCCGCAAAAAGAATGGGAAAGCGCAATGAAACAAATCAAGACGCTGGTTGATCGCAGCTAGGAAAAGGAGCATTCTTCCTCGCCAGCTCATTCAGCCCGTAATCCGTCCGAATCCGAGTAGGGAGGAAGCTCTCTTCGCTCGGATTCGGATTTATCCTTATCTACCTGGAGGTGCATTCATGGCAGACACAGTTACAGCAGAGTCACCGCAACCGGTGCCCCCTAGGCGGCGCTTGTTGACGGAGACCGTGCGCAGCCGGTTTACGGCTTATACGTTCATATCGCCATTCTTCATCTTGTTCGCAATCTTCGGTCTGTACCCGATCCTGTTTACCATCTATTTGTCCTTCTTCAAATGGGATGCGCTCGGACCGATGAAATACGTCGGCTTCAAGAATTACGAGCTGATTACAAGCGATCCGACCTTCTGGATCGCATTTAGCAACACACTCATTATGGCTTTGATGGGAACCGTGCCGCAGCTGATTGTGGCATTATTTGTTGCGGTTATGCTCAACTCGGCCTTGAACAGATTCAAGAACACGTTCCGTATTCTGTATTTTATGCCGAACATCACCTCCATCGTTGCCGTAACGCTGGTGTTCAGTACGATGTTTGGCAACAACGGGATGGTCAACTGGCTCCTGAACACCTTCGGCGCGGAAAGCGTACCGTTCAACTCCGGCTGGTGGGGAGTCAAAATCGCAATATCGTCCATGGTCATGTGGCGGTGGATGGGCTATAACGCCATTATTTTTCTGTCGGGTCTGCAGAGCATTCCGACCGATATTTATGAGGCAGCCAAAATCGACGGTGCCACCCGAGGCCAGCAGCTGCTCTATATCACGCTGCCGCTTCTTCGGCCATTCATTTTGTTCGTTACCTTGGTATCGACGATCGGCGCGCTCCAATTGTTTACGGAGCCTTATGTATTCCTAGGTCAGTCCGGCACGGGCTCTACGCGGCAGGAAGGGGTAACGATGGTCACGTATCTGTATAATGAAGCATTTAAGAACGGATTTTTCGGTACGGCTGCGGCAACGGCGGTGCTCTTGTTTATCGCCACCATTCTATTCTCGGTATTGAACATGATGGTGGGTCGCGAAGGTAAAGATACGGGAGGTAAAAAAGCATGAGCACAGTCGCCATAAGCCGGAAAAAACCGGATGAACCCGGTATTATCGCCAAATTCTTTTTCTACCTCTTCATGATCCTTGGCGCACTGGTCTCGATCTTCCCGTTCTACTGGATGTTTGTCGTGGCTACGAATGACAAGGATGCGGCATTTCATATTCCGCCGCTCCTTACGCCCGGAACGGAGTTCCTGGATAACTTCTCGCGCGTGCTGGAGCGAACGGATTTTTTCAGGGCATTGATGAACTCGGTCGTTGTGTCTTCCGCCGTTACATTGTCCGTTGTGTTCCTCTGTACGCTGGCGGGTTATGCTTTTGCCAAGTATGAATTTCCTTTGAAGAAGACGCTGTTTGTTTTTGTCATTGCCACGATGCTTGTACCTGCCCAGCTGGGCGTGCTTCCACAGTACGTCATCATGGCCAAGCTGCACTGGATCGACAGCTACAAAGCGCTGATCGTACCCGCCATGGTCAATGCCTTCGGCATCTTCTGGATGCGGCAGTACATCGCTTCCGCCGTTCATACTGAGCTGATCGAAGCGGGGCGGATTGATGGCGGCGGACACTTCCGGATTTTCTGGAACATCGCCATTCCTGTCGTAACACCGGCGATGGCTACACTGGGGATTCTGAATTTCATGAACGTGTGGAATGATTTCTTCTGGCCGCTCGTCGTATTGAAAAACAGAGAAAATTACACCATTCAAATTGCGCTGCAGCAATTGTTCACCAATAAGGATGGCCTTGATTTTGGAATGATCATGTCGGCCACCTTCACGGCGACGCTGCCGCTTCTCATTGTGTTTCTATTGTTCAGCCGCTACGTCATCGCGGGACTGACATCAGGCGCCATAAAAAGTTAACAAGCAAGGTGAAGTCGACAAGGAATGCGGCCTGTCATGAAGAATAATAGACATAGTAGAGTGGAGGGAGGAAGGATCCATGAAACTCCGCCGAAAGATATTGCTGGCTATTATTCTTCTGGTCTTCATTCCGGTCATCGCGCTGGGCGGGGTATCCTATTACAGCTTTTCGGAAGCGATGGAGAAGAAATCGAATGATTTCTACTGGATTTCGCTTCTGGAAACGGATCGCAAACTGAAGTTTGCCTTGAACGAAATCACGACGATTTCGAACTCGGCGATTACCCAGCAATCGGTTCAGCAGATGCTGAAACAGCCGGAATACGCGGTTACCTATGAACGGCGGCAGGAGATCAACAATCTGATCAATCATCCGATGATTGCGTCGTTTGCTTTTTATTCGAATGACCGGTTGATGTATAACACGAATGGCGGAATGGAGCTTCAGGAACTGAGGCAGCAGGCATGGTATGAAGCGGTGGAGAAGGCGGAGGGGCGTCCCGTATGGGTCGGACCCGGCGAGAACGGCTCTGCGGCTGACGGCGCTCCCGTTTTGATTCAATCCAGGATCATCAAGGACTATTACTCGCTGGAGGATATCGGAACCGTGGTCATCTACGTGAAGCCGGATCTTCTCGATCAGGTGTTCTGGGAGGCGGCAACGCTGAAGCAGGGAGACATTTTGCTGGTCAATCAGCAGGGGCACATCGTGTTTAGCAAGTCAGGCGGGCATATCGGGGAGCGGACGGAGTTCCCGTTTCTCTCGGATAGTTACAAGACGAATGGAAAAGGCTACTATATCGATCAATATGCAGGCGAAAAATCGCTGATCACATATTCACCTTCTCATAATAAAGATTGGTTTCTGGTCGCCATCACGCCAAGTAAACTGATTTCGGCTGAATCGGTCCCGATTCGCAACCTAGCCTTGATCCTGGGGTTGATCTCGCTCGTGTCGGCGTTCCTGTTCGACCGTTTTTTTGTGCGCAGAATGGTGCGCAGCATCATCAGCGCGGTGAACGGGATGAAGCGCGTTAAGCAGGGCATCTTCGTTCCGATCCCGTCGCATAACGTGGCGGAAGACGAGACGGATCTGTTAATCGACGGCTTTAACCGGATGAGCACGCAGATCCAGGAGCTGATTGGACAGGTCGAGACGGAACAAGCGCGAAAAAAGGAAGCGGAGCTGCAGGCGCTTGTCGCTCAGATCAATCCGCACTTCATCTATAATTCACTGGAATCGATCAATTCGATGGCCGTGCTTCAGGGTAACAAGGATATCAGCAAGATGGTGGTTTCCCTTGGAAAGCTGCTGCGTATCAGCATCAGCGAGCATCACGAACTCATACCGGTTAGCATGGAGCTGGAGCATGTCCAGCATTATATGCGGATACAGAAATTCAGGTTTGAAGAAAAATTCGATTACGGCATTGAGCTTCCGAATGAACTGAGGCACTACGTTACGCAAAAGCTGATTATTCAGCCGATTGTTGAGAACGCTTTATATCACGGGATCGAGCCGATGGAGGAAAGCGGACTGATCTCCATCCGGGTGTCCGAGGACGGCGAGGATATCGTGATTGACGTGGAGGACAACGGTCCGGGCTTCGAGCCGGAAACGCTGATGAAGCTGTGGAATTCGGATCCGGGACAGCTCAAGAAGTATCGCGAGAACGGAGTCGGATTGAAGAATGTCCATGAAAGGCTGCGGATCCGGTTTGGCAGCCGTTACGGCCTGATGATCTGTTCCTCCCCAGGTTACGGCTCCTTGATCCGAATCCGAATACCGAAAATACTGACATGACAGGGGGGCTGCAGGGTGAGATGGTTTTGGAATTGGGGCTGGATCGTCGGATATGCCGCTCTGTTGTCGCTGTCTGTCGTGTGGGTGACGGTACAGAATCAGGGACCGGCCCAGGAGGAACAGCCGGAGAAAATCACGCTGACGTTCCGGCATTTCTGGAACAAGGAGCATGACAAGCCGGTGCTGGCCGTATTCGAGAGCATCGTCCGCACGTATGAGAAAGCGCATCCAAACGTAAAGGTGAACTTCGAGAGCATCGATCAGACGATTCACCGGGAACAAAAGCTGAAGAGCGAGATGGTGACCGGCACGCCGCCGGATATGTTTGTTTTGTTCGGAGGAGCCGAGATCGTGCCTTATGCCAGATCCAACCGGTTGATGGATTTAACGGATTTTTTGCAGGATACCGGATTGAAGGAGCAGTTCAAAGATCTGCACCATTGGACCTTCGAGGACCGGATTTATGGCCTGCCCTTCGAGGGACACGCAGAGCCGATCTATTATAACCGGGCTTTATTCCGGCAGCTGAAGCTGGAGCCTCCGAAGACGCTGGGGGAGATGGACGAAGCTATTCGTGTTCTTCGGGATAACGATATCATCCCCTTTGCGGTCGGCAACGAAGACAGGTGGCCGGCGGGAATTTTTGCCCACTATTTCATGGATCGCTACGCCGGGCCGGAACTGATAGACCGGCTGGTCGAAGGAGATGATCAGGCCAGCTTTGTGCAAGAGTCGTATTTGGAGGCGTTTGAGCACTTGGAGCTGTGGATCAACGATGGGGCGTTCAGCCCGAACGCAAATGATCTTTCCACGGAAGAAGCGATTGCCCAGTTCACGGAAGGAAAAGCAGCGATGTATATGAACGGCAGCTGGGATATTACGCTGCTGCAGAATGAGGATTACCCGGGTTTTCAGAATGAAATCGGCGTCATTCCCTTTCCGTCTCTCCTTCCCGGCGAAGAACGTTCATTAGCAGGGGGATATACAATCGGCATCGGGCTGTCATCGGACTTGGATGAAACGAAAAAGCAATCGGCTCTGGAACTGCTGGGCATGTTCTATACCCCGGAGGTGCAGACTCGGCTGGTGTATGAAGGGTTGCGCGTCCCTTCGATGAAGATTGATTATGATTCCAAGAAAACCGGGCCGGTTTTTGCCCAAGTCACGGAATTGATGGAGGAATCCACGAGCACGTTTCTGCCTTACGACAACACGTTATCACCCGAGGTGAACAGTTCGTTCCTTAAGGTGATCGAGGATATGATTGGAGGACGGATCGATGCTGCCGGCGCGTTGGAGCAAATTCAGAAGTCCTCGGTGCGGTATTGGAAGCTTAGGCGGAATACGACAGCAGAGTAAACAGGAGACAGGGGGAACGTCATGGGCGGATCGGAAGGCAAATTCAGAGTTATGCTGGTCGATGATGAGCCGATCATTCTGCGCAGTCTAAGGGCAGCCATCCCCTGGGATGAGCTGGATCTCGAAGTCGTTGGGGAGGCCAAGACAGGGGACAGCGCTCTCAAGCTGGCGCGTGAAGTGTCGCCGCATATGATCATCAGCGATATACGCATGCCGGGTATGGATGGCATTACGCTCATGAAGGAGCTGAAGGCGGATCAGGCACGGCGGATCATTATTTTCATTAGCGGGTATGGCGAATTCGAATACGCAAGGGAAGCGCTGCGCGAAGGGGCTTTCGATTACTTGCTGAAGCCGATCGATCACGATGAGCTGACGGAAACGATAGCCAAGGCGGCCAGAACCCTGGAGAAACAGATTGCGGATGATCAAATGCTGCACTCGATCAAGGTTTTATCTCTGCTGGCCCGGGAGCGAATGCTGACGGAATTCATCGAGGGGAACCGAAGCCCCCTGCAGCATATGCAGTGGCTGGAAGACAGCGAGCTGGAGCATGGATACACGATGGCCGTCATTCAGTTGGATCATTACTTGCGGCTTAACGAGTTATGGAGCATGGACGAGAAGCGCCTGTGGCTGTTTGCCGTACGGAACGTCCTCGAGGAATGGTCCTTGCAGCATGGCGGACTGACGGTATTTCCTTTCCGCAGCGGTGAATGGGTGCTGCTGTTTCCGAACCTGTCGAGGGAGCGGCAGGAGGAGATCGGCCGGGATCTGGTGCAATTGATCAAGCGGAATACGAAGCTGTCCTGCTCGGTCGGCTTCAGTCCCAGCATGGCCGGGATTGACCGCTTGGGAACGGCTTACGAGACCGCTGTTCGCGCCTTATACCAGCGGTTTTATTCCGGGGAAGAGGGGGTGTTTCTCGGAACGCCCGATTCCGTTATGGAAACGGCCAGCGAAGCGAAGTATCCGAAGCATCTCGAGTCGCTCATGGTGGAAAGCATCCGCACGCTTCACAAGGAGCGGCTGCTGGAGCTTTTTGACGAGACGAAGGCTTATATTGAGGAGCATGCGTTCAGCAGGGAGATGACCGAGCGGGTGCTGCTGGAAATGAGCGTCGTGCTGTATCGGCAGTTTGAGCATATGAAGGTTCTGTTTGAGTGGTCGCTGGAGGAATTGCTGCAGGAGCTTCATGCATCCGGCACCCTTCAGCAGCTGATGGACGTTGTGAAAAGCCATTTCAGCAAGTGGATTGCCGAGAGCCGGTCCGGGCAGGCCAAGGACAATGTCCAGGCCGTTATGGGCAAAGCCAAGGAGTACATCGCGGAAAATTACCAGAAGGATCTCAGCATTGAAGAGGTATCGGAGCTGGCGGATTTGAGCATCAGCCATTTCTGTACCCTGTTTAAGGGAACAACGGGATATACGTTTCTGGAGTACTTAACGGAATGCCGGATCGAGAAGGCAAAGAGTATCCTGCTGAATACGGATGTGAAGGTATACCAGGTAGCGCCAATGGTAGGGTATCAGGACCCTCGCTATTTTACGCAGGTGTTCAAAAAAATAACAGGGAAAACGCCCTCCGAGTATCGGGAAGAGGCGATATCCAAGACTTAAAGAGGCGAAGACCCGTTCGTGGTGTAATGGGCCAATCATGCGAGGATAGGTTTCAGCATAGCAGGGAATGAATAACAGATCCATTTTTCCGGAGTTGATCAGGGAAAAAGAGTTCTGTTATTTTTATTTTAAATATCTTAATATTAAGACTTGACGATTCCTGAGTTAAATACTAAACTGAGATTAAGCACCAGATGCACAAGATAAGTTGAAGAAGCAAGGGTGAAGCAGCTTTTTGAATAAGGTGTTTAATTATAACAGACAGGTGACTTGGATGGTTCACATGGGTTTCGTTAATGAAGAATAAATCAAATATAAATGGAGGTTGAAGTCATGAAGTTTAAAGGAATTCATCACGTATCCGCGTTAACGGCTGCGGCTTCTCGGAACTTCGAATTTTATACGCAGGTTCTTGGCATGCGCTTGGTTAAGAAGACGGTGAACCAGGACGATGTCTCGGTATACCATCTGTTTTACGGCGACGAAAAAGGAAACCCTGGGACGGAGCTTACCTTCTTCGAAATTCCGATGGCCGGTCGGACCCGTGAGGGAAACAACAGCATCTCGGCAACATCCCTTCGCGTACCCAGTGACCGCGCTTTGGAATACTGGACCCGGCGGCTGGATGAGCACGGTGTAGAACGCGAGGAGATCAAGGAACGTGCCGGCCGATTGACACTTCTCTTCAGGGATTTCGAGGGCCAGCGCATCATTCTGGTTTCGGATGAACATAATGAGGGCGTTCCTGGGGGCATCCCGTGGGAAAAGGGACCGGTTCCGGCGGAATACGCCATTATCGGATTAGGTCCGGTGCAGCTTACCGTGCCTAATCCGGTTCAGACCGTAAAGGTATTGACGGAGCTGATGGGCTTCCGCTACAAAGGTCAGTATGCCTCGCCTGTAGACGGGCAGCCGGATATCCTTGTTTTTGAGACAGGGGAAGGCGGAACGGGAGCGGAAGTGCACGTCGAGGAACGAACGGACCTTCCGCAGGAGCGGCTTGGTCGGGGCGGCGTTCATCACGTTGCATTCCGCGTAGAGGACGAGGAGGAGCTCCGGGCATGGATCGACCGGATTGGCGATGTGGGATTTTCGAATTCGGGGTTTGTCGATCGCTTCTACTTCCGTTCCTTGTATTTCAGAGAGCCTAACGGTATTTTGTTCGAGGTGGCTACCGACGGCCCGGGCTTTGACACGGATGAGCATATCGATCATCTCGGCGAATCCCTGGCGCTGCCGCCGTTCCTTGAGCCGAAGCGGGAACAGATTGAAGCGCACCTGAAGCCTCTTCATACCATTCCATCATGATGGCGCATATACGCGCAGCAAAAAGCACCGGGCAAGCCTCCATTTTGAGGCATATGCCGGGTGCTTTTTTTTGATCTATTCATACAGCTGTGAAATGGCTTTTGCGGCTGTGCCGACATGCTCGCGCAGCTCCTGCGGCGCAATCACCTCGATTTCCGCTCCGCAGCTTAGAAGGAATGCGGAGGCCGATTCCAGGGTGTTGAATTCCAAATCGGCCGCTATCCACCTGTCGTTCTGGCTTTCCATGTCGCATCGGATTATTTTTACGTATCGCTCCCGCTCAAAGCGTTTGATCAGAGAGACGGTCATTCGAACCTGTGCCGGATACTTCGGGAGATTCTGCATGAACCGTGTCAGCGACTCCTCCCAATACTCGGCTAGATTAAAATCGGTCGGGCGCTCAAAGGTATCCTCGGACATGACGGCATCCACGATTCTCGATACACGGTAGGTTCGCAGTTCGCCTTCGGATTCCGCGACCACATACCAGGTGCTGCGTTTGGCAACAAGCCCGAGCGGATAAATGATTCTTTCGACCCGCTCCTCCCCCTTCATATATTGGATTCGGGTGATGCGATCCAGCCACAGCGCCTCCTGAAGCACTGTAAGATACGGATGCGACTCACGGTAGGAGTGCCAGCCTGCGCCATCAATATGGATTTTTTCCCGAATGATTTCGGCGTCCTGCCTTACGGAGCTGGGGGAAGAGGCCAATAATTTCTGATAGGCCGCATCAAACTGCTTGCGGATTCCTAGATCCCCGATCAGCGGGCTGTGACTGGAAACCAGCAGGGAGATGAGTTCGTCAGGCGTCATCCCGGTCAGGTTCGTTCGATAGCTCTCTTCCAGCACCCAACCGCCGAGGGAGCCTCTTTCCGCATAGACGGGAATACCGGCCGAGCTTAGACTTTCCATATCGCGTATGATCGTTCGTTCCGATACCTCGAGCTGCTCCGCTAAATAACGGGTGTTTTTCTTACCCCCGTTCTGTAGCATCAGCATAATGGACAATAGACGATCCGCCCTCAAGTTATGTCACCTCTTTACTATCTGTAGAAGATAATTGTATTGTAGCACGGATATAAGACAAGGGATGTCATATATGACTGATAGGATAAGGATGTTGAGAATATTCAGTATACAGGTTGGAGGTTACGCTATGAATAAGGATGAGTTTAAGCCATTACAAGGTAAAGTGGCCGTCGTTGCCGGAGCGACCCGGGGGGCTGGCCGTGCCATTGCGGTGATGCTGGGTGCAGCAGGGGCAACGGTGTATTGCACGGGACGGAGCGTACGTGGTCAGGTGTCGGATATCAAGCGGTCTGAGACGATTGATGACACGGCGGATATGGTGACGGCGCGGGGCGGGATCGGCATCGCCGTGCAATGTGACCATACCGTAGAGGAGCAAGTAAAGGCATTGTTTGAACGAGTTCGCGAGGAGCAGCAAGGACGGCTGGACATCCTCGTTAATGATATATGGGGAGGCGAGAACCTTACGCACTGGAATATCCCGTTCTGGGAGCAGTTTCTGTCCGATGGATTGTTGATGCAGGAGCGGGCGGTTACCACGCACATGATTACAAGTTATTACGGTGTTCCGCTGATGGTGGACAGCGGCGGGGGATTGGTCATTGAAGTTACGGATGGATCTACGTATCGGTATCGCGGGAACTTGTACTACAGCTTGGCAAAAATTTCGGCGATCCACCTGGCTGCTGCCATGGCGGAAGAGCTGCGTCCCTATCAGGTAACAGCGCTGTCCGTTACACCAGGATTTCTGCGTTCCGAACAAATGCTGGATCACTTTGGCGTGACGGAAGACAATTGGCAGGATGCCGCAGCGCAGGAGCCGCATTTCATCGAGTCGGAGACCCCCTATTTCCTTGCGCAGGGCATTGCTGCGCTGGCAGCCGATCCAAATGTAGCCGACAAGAGCGGCAGGGCGCTCTCCAGCTGGGATTTGTCGGATGAATACGGATTTAGCGACATCGATGGACGCAGACCGCATTGGGGTAATTATGCGAAGAAGCAAGGCTTACCTCTTTTATAAAAGAAAGGGCATGTAAAACAGGGTGACCTACCGCCATGATGGCGAATAGGTCACCCTGTTTTGTTGTGGATTTAACCGCTGCGTAATCTGAATCGTGGCAGTTGCCGGTAAATCGCACCATGAAAGCCTTCATCCTATTCAATCAAGTTAGGAACGGCCGCGTCTCATCGAACCCATGATCAGGCTGACGATAAAGACAAGCACCACGGCACCGATCAGAGCAGGCAGGATGAAGAATCCTCCCATTTCCGGTCCCCAAGATCCGAGCAGAAGTCCACCAAGCCAAGCACCGACAAAACCAGCAATGATGTTACCGATGATACCGCCGGGAATGTCTCTGCCCATAATCAAGCCCGCAATCCAACCAATGATACCACCAACGATTAATGACCAAAGAAAATTCATTGTTTATCACCTCGTATAAGTTATAGTTGTTTGTGCCTTACTATTAACCAAAGACGTGACTTTTAAACCGGATGATAACAAAATCACTTTTTTCCAGCAGACGAAATGTCGTGTCATTCTTTGATAAATGCGGGGCTTTTGATTATGCTTGAATTATCGTTAGGTTGATAATAATAAAGGAGCTGGCATGGGACTCATGGTTGAGAAATGGACTGAAGAATATACGATTCAATCCGTTGATGCGGATTTTAAAGGGGATTGCCGTTGGTCTTCGCTGCTCAGTATTTTGCAAAGAGCGGCTGACCGGCATATTGAGGCGCTCGGGATCAGTCGCGAGGAGATGATCGAGCGGGGAATGGGCTGGATGCTGATAACGCTTGAGCTTGATATGCGGCGGATGCCAAGGGATATGGACACTGTATATGTTGACACCTGGAGCCGCGGGTCCAAAGGAGCGCTGTGGCACCGGGATTACCGGATAAAGAACGGTGATGGAGAAATGCTGGGCGAAGCCCGCTCGGTATGGGCGCTGGTGGATATCCATAAGCGGAAAATTTTGCGTCCGTCCATGTTTCCATATGAGGTGCCGATCGGTCAGGAAACGGTTGGAGAACTGCCAAACAAAGCTGTATTACCGGAAGGAGTACAGCTGGATGAGGCGTATACGTACATGGTCCGGTATAGCGGAATCGATACGAATGGTCATTTGAATAATGCCCGTTATGCAGACCTGTGCTTTGACGTGCTGAGTGAGCAGGAGCTTCGGGAAGGGCAAGTGACGGGCTTCAAGATTACATATCATAACGAGGCCAGGCTGAAGGATACGATCCTGATCAGACGTTCGGCGGAGGAGAACAACAGGGTGTACGTACAGGGTACGTCGCCGGACGGAACCAACTTTTTTGAGGCGGCTATCGTTAGGGAATCATAAACCATCAGGCGAATTCTTTCGAAGGGAAAGAGCGGCCTGACGCTTCATGGAGGGTGAACGGATGTACAAAATCATGATTGTTGAGGATGACCCCAAGCTGGCGGGGCTGCTGCAATCGCATATCGAACGGTACGGAAATGATGGAACCATCATCGAGGATTTCGATCATGTGCTGGAGCGATTCCATGAGATAAAGCCGCATATTGTTCTGCTCGACGTGAATCTGCCAAGCTTTGACGGCTATTATTGGTGCCGCCAGATCAGGTCGGTATCAACCTGTCCGATTATTTTCATATCCGCTCGGAACGGGACCCCTGATCAGTTACGGGCGCTGGAGAACGGCGCGGATGATTATATCACCAAGCCGTTTGCTTATGATATCGTCATCGCCAAGATCCACAGCCAGCTTCGACGCGTATACGGTGATTATGCAGCAGCATCCGCCGAGCGTACGGTTGAGAAGGACGGGCTCGTCCTGTATCCCGAACGGATGGAGCTGATCCTTGAGGACCGGACATCCATACTCACCAAAAAAGAAACCATTCTCCTGGAAACGCTGCTAAGCCGGAGCCCCCGGCTGGTCACGCGCGAGACGATTCTGGAGAAGCTGTGGGATGATACATTCGTTGACGATAATACGCTCAGCGTGAATATTAATCGGGTGCGCAAACGGCTTGCGGAGTTAGGGATTGAGAATGCGCTGGAAACGATCCGCGGCTCGGGATATCGACTGCACACGGTTTGGAAAAGGTAAGGGAAGGCTATGAAAAAGCTGTTTTGGCGTGAGCAACTACCCTTGATACTATTTACGGTCGCCGAGTTGTTTGTGGTGCTGCTCGTATTCTGGTATGACGGTTATGATCATCCGGTGACAGCCGCCTATGCCGTTTTCCTCGGTCTGACCATTCTGGGCGGATACTTGGCATTCCGGTACTTCACGCACCGGGATTTCTATGAGCGGCTGTCACAGCCTATCAGGTCGCTGGAGGAATCGATCAAGCATAATGAATCCGCCCCGCTGCCCACGGCCCTTAGCGAGCTTATGGAAGAGCAATACCGTCAATACCGAACGGTCATGGAGGAGTGGGAGCGCCGGCGGAAAGAGCATATGATCTTCATGAATCAATGGGTACATCAGATGAAAACGCCGCTGTCCGTCATTGAGGTGATCACGCAAGAGGATGATAACGATTCCTTCAAGAGTATATCCGAAGAGTCCGACCGGATTCGGCGCGGGCTTGAGATGGTGCTTTACATGTCCAGGCTCGAAACATTTGAACAGGATTTCAGCGTGGAGCCTGTGAAGCTCCACCAGATTGCAGTCGATGCAGTTCACGAGAACAAGCGCTACTTTATTCACAGCCATGTGTATCCGGAAGTCCGGATCGACCCGGACCTCACCGTCCAGACGGATGCCAAGTGGCTTCGTTTCATCATGCTGCAGCTGCTGTCCAATGCCGTCAAATATTCCGCCGGTACCGGCCTTAAAGTGACGATCCAAGCCCACCGGAGCGAGGATCACCGTCATGTTGTGCTGGAGATCACGGATCGCGGGATAGGCATACCCAAATCCGACATGAAGCGGGTGTTCGACCCGTTCTATACCGGGGAAAACGGACGCAAGCTTAAGGAATCCACCGGCATGGGCTTATATCTCGTCAAGGAGGTCGTTCATAAAATGAACCACCAAATCGAGCTGGAATCCGAGCAGGGGAAAGGAACGACCGTGAGGTTGATTTTTTCGGGGTGAGACTCGGGATAAGTAGTTCTTTTGTGCTGGTGGATGCTTATGATGTCAAGTAAGTTGGAGGCTGTCTCAAGATCAAGATAACCGGATGGATTTAGGCGCCGAGTAGGGTCAATCAGACAATATTAAGTCATTCTTAGATTATGGAGCGGTACAGTAATGCACATAAAAACTTTATGATAGCACCTTATCTCGGATAAACGATGGTTATTGAAATCATCATGAAGCCCTGAGATAAGGTTCTTTCTTTTGTTTTATGTAATGAGTAGGTATCGGCACGCGCCAGCGGAGAGGACGAAACGATTCCGAAGAAGCGAAGCGGTCGCCTTTGCACCCGAATTTTCACCACAGTGTAATCGTTCAGAAAATTTGGGGGCAACAGCGATCGTAGGAACGTTACGTACCTGGAGCGGTCTAAAAGCGCAAAAGTGACGTGCTCGGAGCTCTATTACTTTTTTGGTAAAAACATGAATCTTACACCGATGTAAGATTGGTGAAAGAGTGATCGATAGGAGAAGCTCCGCCGGATGCTATACACTAACCTTACAAGATATGAATAACGAAGGTGAGGTTTACAAGATGGAAATACTAAACGTGCGCAATCTGGGCAAAGTCTACAAGGCCGCGGTGTCCCACGAGGCGCTTTCCAATATCAATCTGAGCATCAACGAAGGAGAATTCGTTGGCATCATGGGACCATCCGGGAGCGGAAAAACAACGCTGCTTAACATGATATCCACCATCGACCGTCCCACATCCGGGGAGATTCTTATTGGCGGGGAAGATCCGTTCCGTTTATCCCAGGATAAACTCGCGATGTTTCGCCGCCGAGAGCTCGGGTTTGTCTTTCAGTCCTTCAACCTGCTGAATACGCTGACGGTGAAGGAGAACATCCTGCTGCCCTTGGCGCTGGACGGGGTGGATCTGGATGAGATGAATCGCCGGGTAGGGATATTGGCCGAGAAGCTGGGCATAACATCGATACTGGATAAGCGGACTTATGAAATATCGGGGGGACAGGCGCAGCGGACGGCGATAGCACGGGCCATGATCCATGTACCGAAGCTGGTTCTGGCCGATGAGCCGACAGGCAACCTGGACTCCAAGTCGGCCCGCGACGTCATGGAGATTATGGACCGGGGAAACAAGGAAGACCAAGTGACGATGCTGCTGGTCACCCATGACCCGGTGGCAGCAAGCTATTGCAATCGGGTGGTGTTTATCAAGGACGGACAGTTGTACAACGAAATCACGTACGGCGAGAGCCAATCGGCCTTCTACCAAAAAATCATCAACGTGTTATCGCTGCTGGGAGGTTCGGGACATGAATTTTCGCCAGTTCGCCATTAACAACGTCCTGCGCAGCAAGCGCACGTATATTGCCCATTTCCTGAGCAGTGCCTTCTCCGTCATGATTTTCTTTACTTATGGGCTGCTGTCGTTTCACCCGCAGCTGAAGGACGGCCTGGTCTCCTCGAGCGATACCATGTCCATGCTGGGCACAATGGGCATGACGGTATCGCAATACATCGTGTTTGTGTTTTCATTCTTCTTCCTGCTGTATTCGGTGGGGGCTTTCATCAAGGTCCGGAAAAAGGAGTTCGGCATTCTGCTGATCCTTGGCATGTCCCGCAAGCAATTGAACCGGATGCTGTTCATCGAGAACATCCTGATTGGCGCAGCGGCGATCGTGGTCGGCATCGGAACGGGCCTGCTGTTCTCCAAGCTGATTCTGTTAATCAGCGCCAAGCTGCTGGCCGTGGATACCGGACTTCCGTTTTATTTTCCGCTCGAATCGCTGATGATCACGGCAGCAGCTTATGCCGTATTGTTCCTGCTGATTGCGCTGTTCTCCTCGTTCATGCTGCGGAAGGGCACGCTGCTCGCCCTGGTGAAAGCAGAGGAAAGTCCCAAACCGCAGCCCAAAGCCTCTCCTTGGCTGGCTGTGCTGGCTGTCCTGTTGATTAGTGCCGGATACGGTATGGTTTTGGCTTTTGCGATTCTCCAAATCTTTAATTTTATTCTGCTGTTTGGAGGCGTTGTTCTCGTTGTCATCGGCACGTATTTTCTCTTCACCCAGTTCAGCGTATATTTTATGCGGTATCTGCAGAAGAAAGAACGGTTCTTCTTCCGTCGTACCAATCTGCTGACGATCTCGGAGCTGCTGTACAGAATCAAGGACAATGCGGTGATGTTTTTCCTCGTTTCGGTTATCTCGGCATCTGCCTTTACCGGCATCGGGACCACGCTCGCAATTGGAGATCCGGGCCTGTCGGCCATGGAGAATCCTTATGCCTACACATACTCCATGTATGATGAGGACGCTGATAAAGGGAATCGGCATCTTGATATCATCAGGGAGGAGATTAAAAAAGGCGGGTTCGATTATAAGGAGGCGGAGGTTACCCCGATTTTCTCGGATAACGGGGTGCAGCTGGTTAAGCTTAGCCAATATAACCGTCTCATTCAGTCACTGGGTTACCCGGCAGAAACATTGGGCGATCTGGAAGGAATCTTGACTCCGGGAACAGTCTCGGAGAAGAACAGCTACCGAATCAACGGTCCTTTAAATAGTCAGTTCGAGGTATTAAACGGCAAGAAATCGGAAATCGTCAAGGTGCTCAAAGCCGAAACGTTTATTGCCGTACCGGCAACCTATGGCGAGACGCTGGTCGTATCCGACCGCTTGTACGACGATGCGTTCAAGGCACAGCAGGATCAGGATGAGGAGTACGGTTATGCGGCATACCATACGTTTTTCGTTCAGGATTGGAAGAATACTGGGGATGTATCCAGAGCGATTCTGGATCGTCTCAACGAGAATGAGGACTACAGTTATTATGTAAAATCATTGTATATGGATTGGAAAAGTGCTCAGCAGCAGAACGGCATTCTGCTTATGGTAAGCGGCTTGGTCGGCATCGTGTTCTTCACCTTCGCGGCAAGCTTTGTTTATTTCCGGCTGTACGCGGATCTTGCCCGGGACGAACAGCAGTATCGCATGATTGCGAAGGTCGGACTCAGCAAAAAAGAGCTTGGCACCATCATTACCAAGCAGCTTGTCATTATGTTCTTTTTGCCGATGCTGATCGCACTCATTCATAGCGGCGTTGCCTTCGTAGCCCTGCAGCAACTGGTAGACTTCTCGATTGTTGGGCACAGTTTGAAGATCTTTATCTTCTTCCTGAGCATCCAGGTCATATATTTCTTTATTACTCGCTGGCGTTATCTGGACCGTCTCAACAAAATCATTCAGTAAAAATCGCCATTTCTTCGTTGAAAAGTGCCAAAACGGGTATGTTATTACAAGAAGCATTTACAACGAGAAGTGGGGGCGATTCCATAATGAATGATCACAGCATGTTAAAGACTGGTGCAGTAGAGACGGAAGAGATTACGCCGGATATTCTATCCTTGCGTACGGTTATGGTGAACGTCCAGATGATCGGTACGCCGGGGACGGGCGACTGGGTACTGATTGATACGGGACTCGGAAATTTCGAAGGATCCATTGTAGAAGAAGCTGAGAAAAGATTCGGAAAGCCGCCGGTTTGCATTGTGCTCACCCATGGCCATTTCGACCATGTCGGGAATGTGAAGGAATTGGCGGACCGCTGGAGCGTACCTGTCTACGCTCATCGGGATGAACTCCCATTCCTTACGGGAAAAGAAGACTATCCACCAGGTGATCCAAGCGTGGGCGGCGGATTGATGGCCCGCGTTGCCCCGATGTATCCGAACAAAGCCATCGATCTGGGCTCCAGGATACAACCGCTGCCGGAGGACGGCAGCGTGCCGGGTCTTTCTGAATTTAAATGGCTGCCGACACCGGGCCATAGCCCCGGCCATATTTCTCTGTTCCGCGAACGAGATCGAGTACTCGTAGCGGGAGACGCGGTGATTACGGTGAAGCAAGAGTCGGCGTTAGCCGTCATCGGGCAGGAGAAGGAGCTGCATGGTCCGCCGATGTATTTTACCCCGGATTGGAATCTTGCGCGGGAGTCGGTTCGCCGCCTGTCAAGCTTGAATCCCGGAGTTCTGATCACGGGACACGGAGTTTCGATGCGGGGTGAGGAGCTTACCGCTTCACTTGAACGGCTAGCTCGAGATTTTGATCGTTTGGCCGTTCCCGAGCAAGGTCGATATGTGGATAAGGAACCGAATTGAATGAGAACGGATCAATCATCCGTTTCATGACATGAACGATTTATAGGCTGAACGAGACACCGTAAGGGCGATGACCTTGCGGTGTTTTTTCATAGGCTGAATATTCAATATGGAAATGATTAACGGAATTGTGCGAAAATGAAGGTGATGGCAACACCAGATTTTTAAAAAAAAGATGAACTGGCGTGAACCTAATCGCGCTCTCAGGCATCTAACTTATGTAAGGCCAAGGAAGTGTTGCAGAGGAGGTCTCCCAATGTGAACAAGAAATCCAATATAGAACGCGATGTCCAGCTTGCCAAGCATGGGGATCGGGAAGCCTTTAGCAGGCTGGTCCACGCTTGTGAGCGTAATTTGTATGGCTTGGCCCGCTTGTATTTGAGGCGGGAAGAGGATTGCGCGGATGCCGTACAGGAAGCGATTTATAAATCCTTCGCAGCGATGTCGACCTTAAAGCAGCCTGCTTATTTTAGAACATGGCTGTCCCGCATTCTTATTCATGAATGCCTGCAACTGCTGCGCTCCCAGCAGCGGCTGCGGACGGTTGAACTTGCCAATGGGGGTGCCGATGCACTGCCGTATGAAGCGATCGAACTCAACGAAGCCGTGACCCATTTGGAAGATGATTTACGCAGAGTTATTCAGCTTCACTATTATCGGGATATACCGATCAACCATATCGCCAAGATGGTAGGTATACCGGAAGGAACGGTGAAATCCCGGCTGTACCGGGCGCGTGCCATATTGGCGGAAAGATTGGATCCTTCCACGGAAAGGAACGTGAGCCATGACCCGATAGTATGTAAGGAGCCGAGTCTGAAGAACTTTGCTCCTATACTCATGATGATCCGGACGGTTAGGCTTATCGGGGATTACGATATCATTCACAGATCATGGGGTGTAACGGCTTGATGGAAACGAAACAGAAGGTCAGATTGATGGACAAACCCGACCTTGGAGCATGTTCCGAGTTGATGCTCAAGGTCTTTAGCGGCGAACCCTGGTTCGATCAGTGGGACTCCGTGCAGCATGTGCAGCAATACCTCGGGGAATTTATGGACAATCCGGTATTCCTGGGATTTGTTATAGAACAGGATGGTAAGATACTGGGAGCTTGTTTTGGTCATACGAAGAGCTGGTATAGCGGTGAGGAATACTATATCCAGGAGTATTATATCGATACCGATCTGCAGGGCGGCGGACTAGGTTCGGCATTAATGCATGGCATAAAGGAGTATTTGAAATCGATTAACATTCATTGCATGGTGCTGCTTACGGAAAAGGATCTTCCGGCGGAAGATTTTTATCGGAAACACGGTTTTGAAGTGAAGAAGGATATCATTTTTATGGCCAACAGATTTTAGTCGGCGGGATTTATATTGAAAATAGGGGAGCTGTCTTGATGTCGGTGCGTGTTCATAACTAACCAAATTGTATAGGACTCTGGCTTGTGTTTTGGCAAAAACCCACTTTATGTGAGGTTTATTTGTCATGGCGCGAAGGCTCTGAGTCCACCTGGTTAAGAACACAACAGCCATCCCTTATATATTGACTGTACAGCCGTGCCCCGGGCACGGCTTCCCGCTGGGGGACAGAAGGTGGACGATGGTTCATGGACTTCTGTCCTTTTTTTATTACTGCAGCACGTATGGGGTTACGTGTGTTCTTTTCCAGGGGCAATAACCACCCCATATTCAGGAAAAGAGCGTGATTCACATGATGAATTATATAGAAGAAGTGAAAACCAAGGTTCGTTTGCAGGAAGGCGTTCAGGTGATTGAACAGCTGCTGGTAGCGAGTTATATGCGGCCCGGTATTTCAACCAAAGAACTGGCACGACATACGTATCTACCCGTTCCAATCACTGCCGCAATCAAGAAGGAGCTCATCAAGGCAGGTGCTCTCATTCAAGAGCGGGGAGTTCGCTGCACCTCTGCCGGGAAGGTGTATGTTGAACATGAACTGGGATACGGCGGGATCGATCAAGATCTGTATCAGAAGCTTATGGCCGAGGAAACCGATTGGCAGCCGGAGCTTTCTGATGTACTAGCGAGGCTCACGGAGATCCTGGAGCAGCGCCCCCAAGTCGATGTTCAGATCGACCAATCCCAATGCACGGTTGAGACGAGTCTTCGGAGAGCCGTTCTGTGTCTGAGGGAGAACAGCCTGATCGGCAAGAACATCCTGTGCGTTGGCGATGACGACCTCGTGAGCATCTCGCTGGGTCTGCTGCTTAAACGGCTGTTCCCGAACGCAAAGGACCAGAGAGCCGCCATTACCGTAATGGATATCGATGAGCGATTCCTGCGGTTTATCCAGGGCGCGGCTGCAAAAGAAGGCTTATCGGTTGCATGCAGACATATCGATTTTAGGCAGCCGTTGCCTGAGGGCTGGAACGGGCAATATGATTGCTTTTTTACGGATCCGCCGTACACGCTTCAAGGGCTGACCCTGTTCTTATCCAGAGGGATTAGCGCGTTGAAACACGAGAAGGGATGCCCCATCTTTCTCTCCTTCGCCCACAAATCTCCCGATTTCACATGGTCCATGCAGCGTGAATTCGTCCGTATGGGTTTGTCGGTAAAGCAGGTGCTGCTTCATTTCAATCAATATATCGGAGCGCAGATGATCGGCAATAGCGGTCAGATGATCGTGCTAACAACGACGGAATTTACGGAGCCGCATATTACGGATTCTTTCGAGGAGGAGCTCTACACAGGCGAGGTTAGGCGAACGGTCCGAACCTACAGATGCATTCAATGTCAGGGCGAGCTGCAGGTAGGCGTGCAGGGTGATTATTCCACGATCGAGGATTTGAAGAAGCAGGGCTGTCCCGTATGTGCCAATCTTACGTTCACATGGCTGGCTAAGAAAACGATCTGACTTATCTTTGTGGAAACAATCGGGGGGAGGTTATAATAGGAGGACAGAGGAAGGGGAGGGCTATGAAAGTATTAGTATTGGCTGAGAAGCCGTCCGTTGCCAAGGAAATTGCGAGAGTAATGGGCAGCCGCGAGAAGCAGAAGAATTATTTTGAAGGACCGAAATATATTGTGACCTGGGCGCTTGGACATTTGGTAGGACTTGCCGAACCCGAGGACTATGATAAGAAGTACCAGACCTGGGCGCTGGAGGATTTGCCGATCCTCCCGGATAACACGAGACTTAAGGTGCTGAAGGAAACAAGCCACCAGTTCAAGACGGTTCAGCATCTGATGAAGCGCCCGGATGTCGGCGAGATGATTATTGCCACCGATGCTGCCCGTGAAGGGGAGCTGCTTGCACGCTGGATCCTCAAAATGGCGAAGTGGAACAAGCCGTTCAAGCGGCTGTGGATTTCTTCCCAGACGGATAAGGCGATCAAGGAAGGTTTTGCATCACTCAAGCCGGGGCAGCAGTTCGACCGGCTGTATGAGTCCGCACGCTGCCGGGCGGAAGCGGATTGGATGGTTGGACTGAATGTGACGCGTGCGCTGACGACCAAATTTAATGCACAGTTGTCGGCAGGCCGGGTTCAGACGCCAACGCTCGGGATGATCATGGACCGGGAGAAGGAAATCGTGAATTTCCGCTCTCAGGAATATGAGACGCTGCAGGCGGATCTTGGGAATTTTGAGGTTTCGTGGCGTCCGGCCGGCGGAGACGGTCGTCTATTCGAGAAGGATAAGGCGGCCAAGCTGAAGCAGAAGCTGGAGGGCAGCACCGGTAAAATCGTCAGCGTGAAAAAGAGCGAGAAAACCGAGCCGCATCCGCTGGCCTATGATTTGACCGAATTACAGCGGGATGCCAACCGCCGATTCGGGTTCTCTGCCAAGCAGACCTCGAACGTACTGCAGCGCCTGTATGAGCAGCATAAGCTGGTCACCTATCCGCGTACGGACAGCCGTTACCTGACATCGGATATGGTCGGAACGTTGAAGGAGAGACTGTCGAGCATCGCGATCGGGCCCTATGCCTCCATTGCACGTCCGCTGCTGCGTAAAAATTTATCGCCGGGCAAACGGGTCGTGGATGACAGCAAGGTTACGGATCACCATGCCATCATTCCAACCGAACAGACCGTGCTGCTGAATCAGCTGTCAGTGGATGAACGCAAGCTGTACGATCTTATCGTACGCCGTTTCATCAGCTTGTTCTATCCTCCTGCACGCTACGATAACGTATCGGTTACCGTTCAGATTGAGGGAGAACAGCTCTACGCAAAAGGAACTACGATCAAGGACAGCGGCTGGCGCGAGGTATATGGCGGCGATTATGACGATGACGCTGAAGACGAGCAGGACGATGTTCAGGGCCAGTCTTCAGGCAAGCTCCTGCCGGAACTGCGAGAAGGAGAGTCGGTGAAGGTGGTCCGCTGCGTACTGAAACCGGGACGCACCCAGCCGCCGAAGCGTTATAACGAAGCGGCGCTGCTCTCCCAGATGGAGAAGCACGGCCTGGGAACCCCCGCGACTCGGGCTGATATCATCGAGAAGCTGGTTAGCTCGGATACGATCGAACGGCAGGGGCAAACCCTCCATCCGACAGGCAAAGGCAAGCAGCTGATCGAGCTTGTCGCTCCAGAGCTGAGAACACCGGAACTCACGGCACGCTGGGAGGCCGAGCTCGAACGGATCGCGAAAGGACAAGGCAAGCCGGAACCGTTCTTGCGTGGAATTCGGGACATGACCAAGAAGCTGGTCACGGATGTGAAGGGAAGCGAAGCGGAGTACAAACCGCATAATGTCTCGAACAGCCACTGTCCGGATTGCGGGACAAGACTGCTGGAGAAGAAGACTAAGCGCGGCAAGCTGCTTGTCTGCCCGAGTGACGATTGCGGATACAAGCGTTCAGGCGAGAAGCGCCTGTCCAATCGCCGCTGTCCGCAGTGCCACAAGAAGATGGAGATGAAAGAAGGCAAGGCGGGGCTGTTCGTGCAGTGTCTGGGCTGCGGCATTACGGAAACGCTGAAGAAGGATGCCAAGCATGTGAACAAACGCGAGGAGCGGAAGCTCGTTCAGCAATATAGCAAACAGGAGTCGATCGGTTCGAACCTGGGCGACCTGTTGAAGGCGGCCCTCGAGCAGAAGGGGAAGGAATAATCTGCATAAAGCTTCTCCCAATTGCTGAAAAGCGATTTTCTTGCCGTCGCTAGCATAACCTCGGGTAGAATGGCTCATTCTACGGACAGGGGGTGATTTGCATGCCGAATCATAAAGCAAGAAAAAGCGAAAACCAGCAGAACAAATCAAGCATTCTTGAGGAGAGCAAGACCCTCAAACCGAAAAAGGCTGCAGACTATGTTCCGAGCCTGAATGAAATATCCAAGAATGAATCATAAGTTTTGAGTAGTGGTTGAGCATGGCCTGGTTGTCATTATACCGGACACGGGTTCGTTGGAATTATGACGTCGGCCGTGTCCTAATAATGGCATTCATAGAGGGGCATGATCCAAGATTATTTAGCCGGCATTGTCTTCATTAGCCTGCAGTTTTATAATAGCCATAGAATGTATAGCAAATGGCTGATTGGGGAAGATCGATCAGTTGGAATGGGGGGGGCGTGAACCAACGTGAGACCTGCACTGATCGTTTGGTTTATTTTTATCAATGCGGTAGCCTACCTGGTCATGTCGGAGGATAAACGGCGTGCCCGAATGGGACGGGATCGGGTTCCGGAGAGAACGCTGTTTCTGCTGGCTGCTATAGGCGGGGCCTTGGGTGTATGGATTGCCATGTACCGCAAGCGTCATAAAACGAGGCATTTATCATTTAAAATGGGCGTGCCGCTGTTGTTAGTCGTGAATGTCGCGCTATACACGTACTTCTGGGGATAATCTGTTTAATCTGAACTACATAGGAATATCTCAGCGAGTGAGCAAGCTCGTTTCATAACGGTATGAAGTTGTTTAATAATAAGTAGTAGGTCTTTTAACTGTAGTAGGTCTCTTAACTATAGAAAGAGGTGGCCTGTATGCTTTTTACTAAAATTCTTCTAGCTTACGACGGCTCCAAAGCAGCGAATAAAGCGCTCGGACGTGCGGTTGAACTTGCCAAGGTAACACCGGGAGCTACGCTGGATGTCATTCATGCTTACGATTTTCCGCGTTTCTTCGTTGGGGAAGGGCTTGCCCCAATTCCAGCTTCACTTAATAAAGATGTCTACGATCTTGCTGTGCAGACGACAGAGGAAATCCGCGAGCGGATTGAGAAGTCAGGCGTCAACGGCCAAGTGGAGATGATCCAGGGTCCTCCGGCTGAAGTCATTCTGGAGTATGCGAATCAGAACGGCAGTGACCTGATTGTCATCGGCAGCCGCGGTCTTGGCGGTATCCGCGAGTTCGTACTGGGCAGCGTCAGCCATAATGTAGTGCAGCATGCAAAGATTCCGGTGCTGGTAGTAAAATAATGTTGTTGGGACGCTTAGGCGTCCCTTTTTTATAGAGATAGGAAAGTTTAACGTCAGAGGCTCCCTATTCTTAACTCGGAGAATAAACTTCCGCTAAAGCCGTTTTCAGAGAAAATACCTCGAGGACATATTTCCTTTAACAGCGGTTCGTGAGGCGGGTAGGTGCTTTTTTGTTAGAGGAGGTTCGTATGGAAATTTATGTTCTAATTATATTCGTTGTACTGGTCGGTCTTATGGTCTCCAGCCGAATGACGGCGATGGAGAAGCGAATGAAACAGCAGCAGAACACGTTAAATCAAATCGCAAACCAACTAGGAATACCCGAGCCGCCGGTTCTTGATCATGTCAAACAGCTGCTGGCCGACGGGCAGGATATTAAAGCGATTAAAATTGTAAGGGAAGAATTAGGATTGTCTTTGGTTGAAGCCAAACAATATGTAGATGCAATCAAGTATGGCGAGCAGTAAACTATGCTTTTTTCAGTGAACAGGGCGTGAAAGGCAGTTTCTTTCTGTTATAGATGAGGTGTTGCATTCTCCAGGGTAAGTTCCCAACGTCCGCCGAGGTATTCGATCTTGTGCAGCCCGGTATTTGCCGCCGGGAAGAACGGGTTCTTATTGCTCCACTCCATATCCTTCATCATATGGTAAATGATATTGATAACTCCGCCGTGAGTGACAACCAATACGTTCTCATGATCGTTTGTTGCAAGCTGATCCTGGCATAACCTCGTGAAGGTTTTCTTAATCCGCGCAAAATTTTCCCGGGGGCTCTCACCGCCAGGGTATCTTTCGTCCATCCGTAAGCTGGAAAAATACAACCCGGGAAATTTTTCTTCCGCTACAGAGTTGGGTATTCCGGCAAGCAGACCGTTATTCATTTCCCTCCAATCCTCAGAGTTACGAAATGGGAGGCCAAGCTTATCGGCAATGATGGCAGCAGTCTGATAAGCCCTCTGCAGATCGCTGCACACGATCCGGTGGATATTAAAATCATGCTTGTGTTCGTTCAAGTATTGCCCCAGCTTCTCCGCTTGCCTGATCCCTTCGTCTATGAGCCCGCGCTGGCTCCACCCTCCGCGGTACCCTTCTTCATCTTGACCATGCCTTACGAGATAAATAGCCATTGGTTCCTCCTTAGTAATAGATTCTGCTTAGTAATATTCAAATATAGATATCGGATTAAAGTTTTGTCGTACTTCATATTCATGTCGGATGATAAGATTTCGACACTCGCCCCCATCTTCCTTGTAAGTAGCTACAATTAAAGAGCAGAACACGGCCTTATTTTATTCTGCGATAATACTTTTCCCTTACCCTCTATGCAGCAGCAAAAAAAAGGTTCCCACTCCAGCGGAGCGGACGAATCGTGGATGGAGAAGCGCCAGCGTTCGCCTTTAAACACGGGAAACACCCTATATTGTTCAATCCAGTTTCCTGTGTTTAACAGCCGATCGGAATCACGATGCGTCAGCGCAGCGCTGTCATCACTGCCAGCACCTTTTTTATGAACGACCGTTGCCCTTGCCTTCAATAAAGCCCGCAATCTCCAAGAAGTTTTTGCAGCTGTATTGCTCACTCCCTAGATACGAACATTATTTTTTATGTAAATCCGATTGTTCGTGTTTAGGTTGACATTTGGTGTCAGAAATTGATAAACTGAGGATGTTGAGGTTCAAAATAACTTATAAAGCGTGATTGATGAAATTTAATATTTCTCGTATAAAGCCGGGGATATGGCCCGGAAGTCTCTACCCGGAAACCGTAAATTTTCGGACTACGAGGGAATACAAACGGTGCGGCTACGACGGGGCTTGGTTTCATGTTTGCCTCTTTGGCGGCGGATGCGCAAGACTCTTCTGCTTGACGCAGGCAGCAGCGTTCGTAATCCTTGTATGTCCGAGACCTGCACAGATTTTGTGTTTACGGGATCGGACTTTTTTTTCAGCAGCAGCCATTATATTGTCGAATTTCGAAGAAAGCGGGGGTAACTCATGACAGCACAAGTAGGAGTCATTATGGGAAGCCAATCAGATTGGGATACGATGTCCCATGCATGCCAGGTGCTAGACGAGCTTGAAATTCCTTATGAGAAAAAAGTCGTATCCGCTCACCGGACGCCGGACTTGATGTTCCGGTATGCCGAGGAAGCGGAGGGCCGGGGGCTTCGCGTCATTATAGCCGGAGCCGGCGGGGCCGCTCACCTGCCCGGAATGGTCGCTTCGAAGACGGTATTGCCGGTTATCGGCGTTCCGGTTAAATCGAAAGCGCTGAAGGGGCTGGATTCATTGTTGTCGATCGTGCAGATGCCGGGCGGCATTCCGGTAGCAACCGTAGCGATCGGTAAAGCGGGAGCAACTAACGCCGGATTGCTCGCCGCCCAGATTTTAGGCACTTCGGATGCAGGGATTCGGGAAAGAGTGCAAGCGCGCCGGGACCGTATCCGTGACGAAGTGCTGGAAAGCAGCGATAACCTATGATGGAGAACGGAGCACAGCAGACGAAGGTCTCTAGCAAAAAGCTACTGCCTGGTTCCGTCATTGGTGTACTTGGCGGGGGACAACTCGGACGGATGATTGCGCTGGACGGGATCCGGATGGGATATTCGTTTGTCACCCTTGATCCGACGCCGAACTCCCCGCTTGGCCAGATGGCTGAGCAGGTTACGGCCCGGTATGACGACGTTGAGGCTGCCCGGCAGCTCGCCGTCAAAGCGGACGTCATTACGTACGAATTCGAAAATGTCGATGCGGGCGTCGCCCAGCTTCTGGAGGAACAGTCTTATGTTCCCCAGGGAAGCAAGCTGCTGTACACCACGCAGCACCGCTTGCGCGAGAAGGCCGCAATTGAAGCGGCCGGCGTACCGGTTGCGCCGTATCGTGAAATAACAAGCTTGGAAGATTTACAGTCCGCCGCCTCTGAACTTGGACTTCCGTGCGTGCTTAAGACCGCCATGGGAGGTTATGATGGTAAAGGGCAAGCGGTTCTCCGCAGCGAAGATGAGCTGGAATCAGCCTACAAAGAGCTGGCTGCCAGCGGGACGGAGCTGGTGTTGGAGAAGTTCGTGAAGTTCGCGTGCGAGATCTCCGTGATCGCGGCGCGTACGCCCAGCGGCATCGTGAAGAGCTTTCCCCCGGCAGAGAATGTGCATGTCAACAATATTTTGCACTTGTCGATTGTGCCTGCTCGCGTGACAAGCGAAGTACAGCGCAAAGCATGTCAGCTCGCGGAACGCGTAGCTGAAGGCATGGGAGCTGTTGGCCTGCTGGCTGTCGAGATGTTTGTGACCGAGGATGGGGAGCTGTACGTGAATGAGCTTGCACCTCGTCCGCATAACTCGGGTCACTACACGATGGAGGCATGCTCAACCTCTCAATTCGAGCAGCATGTAAGAGCGATCTGCGATCTGCCGCTCGGGGACACAACGCTGCTGAGCCCGGTCGTCATGGTGAACCTCCTGGGACAGCATCTGGAGGAAGCGGTACGGCGCTTTGGAGAGCACGACGCGCTTGCAGAGTCTCTCGGTGTTGTGCCTAAGCTTCATCTATACGGCAAGAGCGAATCGAAGCTTAACCGCAAGATGGGACATATCAACCTCTTGTGCGGGGATGTCGATGACGCGCTCGAATGGGTAGAGAAAACTAATATTTGGAGGCAGGATTAAACGATGATTGAACGTTACAGCAGACCGGAAATGCGGGCGATTTGGACCGAGGAGAACAAATTCAGAGCATGGCTGGAAGTGGAATTGTGCGCATGTGAGGCATGGGCGGATCTCGGCGTCATTCCGAAGGAAGATACCGTTAAGCTTCGCCAGAATGCAACCTTTAATATGGATCGGATTTATGAAATCGAACAGGAAACCCGCCATGATGTTATCGCCTTTACACGCGCGGTTTCGGAAAGCCTTGGCGAGGAGCGCAAATGGGTCCACTACGGTTTGACTTCGACGGATGTGGTGGATACCGCGATGGGATATCTGCTCAAGCAAGCCAACGATATTTTGGAGCAGGACATCCTGCGCTTTATCGGTATTTTGAAAGAGAAGGCACTGGCTTACAAGCATACCCCGATGATGGGCAGAACGCATGGGGTGCATGCAGAACCGACAACCTTCGGTTTGAAAATGGCGTTGTGGCATGAAGAAATGATCCGCAACCTGGAGCGCTTCCGCCATGCGGCCGACGGCGTGCAGTACGGCAAAATATCCGGAGCCGTTGGAACGTATGCCAACATCGATCCTTCGGTTGAAGAATTCGTCTGCCGCAAGCTTGGCACGAAGCCGGCGCCGATCTCGACCCAGACGCTGCAGCGTGACCGTCATGCGGAATACATGGCAACACTTGCGCTCATCGCGACTTCGCTCGAGAAGTTCGCTACCGAAGTCCGCGCACTCCAGAAGAGTGAGGTTCGCGAGGTCGAAGAGGCATTCGCCAAAGGACAAAAAGGTTCCTCCGCAATGCCGCATAAACGGAATCCGATCGGTTCGGAGAACATCTCGGGTCTTGCGCGCGTCATTCGCGGCCACATGGTTTCGGCTTACGAGAACGTGTCGCTCTGGCATGAGCGGGATATTTCCCACTCCTCGGTAGAACGTATCATCCTGCCGGACGCTACGATGCTGCTAAACTACATGCTGAACCGCTTCGGCAACATCGTGAAGAACCTGACCGTCTTCCCGGAGAACATGAAGCGCAACATGGCTCGCACGTTCGGCGTTCCTTTCTCGGGCCGGATCATGACGAAGCTGATCGACAAGGGCTTCAGCCGCGAGCAAGCGTACGATACCGTTCAGCCTCGGGCCATGCAGGCATGGGAAGAGCAGCGTCAATTCCGCGAGATCGTGGAATCCACGCCTGAGATCACCGAGGTGCTCAGCACCGAGGAGATCGAAGATGCATTTAATCCAAGCTGGCACCTGAAGCATGTGGATACGATTTTTGCCAAGCTGGGATTGGAGTAGTAAGAATTTTTATTAGCGCCTGAAGGCTCTATGAATTTTGGAATCACTACAACGGAGAAGGCGGAATTATTTTGTAGAAGCGTCAGCGGTCCCCTGAAAGCTTTCCGTAAGAAAGCTAGCATCGAAAGCATATGCTGCCCCCGGATTTCAACCATTAAATCTTATGTAATAGAAATCTGGGGGCAACAGAGATCGGAAAAATAATCCGCATTCGTAGTGATGATATGCAGACAATCTCTAGTCTAAGGGGAGGAACACATGACATTACCGGCATTATCGACCGCGACTCATCTGGTCAACGTACCGCTGCTGTACAAGGGTAAGGTTCGTGAATTGTACGACCTGGGCGAGCACGTACTCATTGTAGTAACCGACCGTATTTCCGCTTTTGACTATGTGCTGGAGCCGCCCGTGCCGGCCAAAGGAATCGTGCTGAACAAGCTGAGCGCCTTCTGGTTCGAACAAACGGCGCAGCTCATCAGCAATCATGTCGTGCATACAGACGTGAACCTGCTGGGCGATGCCGTTAAGGACAAGGAGCTGCTGGACGGACGCATCATGGTGTGCCGCAAGGCCGAGCGTATCGATATCGAATGCGTGGTGCGCGGGTACATCACCGGCGGAGGCTGGAGGCAGTATCAGTCCTCTGGCGAGGTTAACGGCATGAAGCTGCCGGAGGGTCTGCGCAAGAATGAGGCTTTTCCCGAGCCGATCTTCACGCCGGCTGCCAAGAACGATGTCGGTCATGACGAGGACATCCCGCTATCGCGCATGAAGGAGCTTGTCGGCGAGGAGCTGGCGCTGCAGCTGCAGGACAAAAGCCTGATGCTGTACAAGTTCGCCCGCGATTATTGCAGCAAGCACGGCATTATTTTGGCCGATTGCAAGTTTGAGTTCGGTTTAATCGATGGAGAGATCATTCTGATCGATGAGATTTTCACGCCGGATTCCTCCCGCTTCTGGGATGAGAAGAATTACGCGCTAGACATTGAGATTGACAGTATGGATAAGGAGCCCGTCCGCACGTATCTCGCTTCGTCCGATTGGGATAAGAACAGTGAGCCGGATCCCCTGCCGCAGGCCGTGGTAGAGGAGACGACGCGCCGCTATACCGATATTTACAGTCGAATCACGGGTGTAAGCCTGTAAAGCTTTTATAAACCATTTCATTCATATATACCGAGGAGGAACAGGATACAATGTTGAAAGCAAAGGTCTACGTCACGATTAAGCAGAGCGTATT
The DNA here is from genome assembly GCF_025142895.1 of Paenibacillus sp. p3-SID867. Classification (NCBI taxonomy): domain Bacteria; kingdom Bacillati; phylum Bacillota; class Bacilli; order Caryophanales; family Paenibacillaceae; genus Paenibacillus; species Paenibacillus sp. p3-SID867. The sequence goes on along the minus strand of NZ_JAMBDM010000023.1, from coordinate 47,316 downwards.
GGACCCTCAAGGGGTAGCGGTGCAAGGTGCACTTCATTCGATAGGGTACAAGGAAGTGGAAAGCCTGCGGATCGGTAAATATATGGAACTTGAGCTGGGTACGGACAACCGTGAGGAAGCCGAGCTGCGAGTGAAAGAAATGTGCGAGAAGCTTTTGGCCAATACGGTGGTTGAGAACTACCGTTATGAATTGGAGGGCTAAACCAATGAGATTTGCAGTGCTGGTCTTTCCTGGCTCCAATTGTGATATTGACTGTTATAAGGCGGTAGAAGAGACGATTGGTCAGCCGGTGGATTATGTGTGGCATACGGCTACGGACCTTTCTCCATATGATTGCATTTTGGTACCCGGCGGATTCTCTTATGGAGATTATCTCCGGTGTGGTGCGATTTCCCGATTCGCCCCGGTTATGAGCGAAGTGGCGAAGGCGGCGGAAGAGGGCAAGTATATTCTTGGCATCTGCAACGGATTTCAGATTTTGACGGAAGCCGGACTCCTTCCCGGAGCTCTGCGCCGCAACGATTCGATGAAATTCCGCTGTCATGACACGGTGCTCAAAGTGAACAATAATACAACGCCGTTTACGCGAGATTACGTGGAGGGGCAAGAGATTGTCATTCCGATCGCGCATGGCGAGGGCAACTATTACTGTGATGAAGAAACACTTCAAAAGCTCCGGGACAACCGGCAAATCGTATTTACGTATCAAAACAATCCGAACGGCTCGATCGAGGATATCGCAGGCATCTGCAATGAGCGGGGCAACGTAATCGGCATGATGCCGCATCCGGAGCGCGCGGTCAGCAGCCTGCTCGGCTCGGATGACGGTAAAGCAATGTTTACATCCATATTACAGGCATGGAGGGATACTCATGGCGCAGCAAACGTCCGTTAAGGAACCGACAGCAGAACAGATCGCAGAGCATCAGATTTACAAGCAAATGGGAGTTTCGGACAGCGAGTATGAGCTGATCTGTTCCTTCATGGGACGCAAGCCGAATTACACGGAAATCGGCGTATTCAGTGTCATGTGGTCCGAGCATTGCGCCTACAAAAATTCCAAGCCGCTGCTTCGTCGTTTCCCGACAAGCGGCCCGCGCGTCCTGATGGGACCGGGCGAGGGCGCCGGGATCGTTGATATCGGCGACAACCAAGCGGTTGTATTCAAAATCGAAAGCCATAACCATCCGTCCGCTGTAGAGCCTTATCAAGGCGCAGCCACGGGCGTTGGCGGCATTATCCGCGATATTTTCTCCATGGGGGCAAGACCGGTAGCGATTCTTAACTCGCTTCGTTTCGGCAAGCTGGAGAGCGATCGCGTTAAATATTTGTTTGAGCACGTGGTGTCCGGCATTGCCGGTTACGGCAACTGCATCGGGATCCCGACGGTGGGCGGCGAGGTTGTATTCGACGAAAGTTATGAAGGCAATCCGCTGGTCAATGCGATGTGCGTCGGCGTTATCGACCATGACAAGATTCAGCGCGGCGTTGCAAAAGGGGTAGGCAATCCGGTCTTTTATGTCGGGCCTCCAACCGGCCGCGATGGCATCCACGGCGCAACCTTCGCTTCCGTTGAGCTGACGGAGGAATCCGAAGCGAACCGCACGGCCGTTCAGGTAGGCGATCCGTTCATGGAGAAACTTGTGATGGAGTCCTGCCTCGAGCTGATTGATTCCGGCATCGTGCTGGGCATTCAGGATATGGGCGCGGCTGGATTGACTTGCTCCAGTGCGGAAATGGCAAGTAAAGCAGGCAATGGTCTTGAGCTGTACCTGGACCAAGTGCCTCAGCGCGAAGAAGGCATGACGCCTTATGAAATGATGCTGTCGGAGTCCCAGGAACGGATGCTGTTCGTCGTTGAGCCGAAGCATGAGGAACAAGCCCGAGAAATCTTCGAACGCTGGGGCGTTATCTGCGCCAAAGTCGGCAAAGTGACGGACGATGGCCGCTTGAAGCTGATCCACCACGGTGAGGTGGTAGGCGACATGCCGGTTAAAGCGCTCGTAGACGAATGCCCGATCTATAACAAACCATCCCAAGAACCGGCTTATTACCAAGAGCAGGCTGCGGTGGATACGCTTCGTTATGAAGAAGTGAAGGATTTGGGCGGTGCCCTCAAGAAGGTGCTCGGTTCGCCAAGCCTTGCAAGCAAAGCATGGGTATACAACCAATATGATTATATGGTTCGCACCAGCACGGCCGTTCGTCCGGGTTCGGATGCTGCCGTCGTAACGGTGCATGGAACGCGCAAAGCGCTTGCGATGACAACGGACTGTAACGGACGTTACGTCTACCTCGACCCTGAGCTTGGCGGCAGAATCGCGGTCAGCGAAGCAGCGCGTAATATCGTGTGCTCCGGCGCCGAGCCGCTGGCGATTACGGATAACCTGAACTTCGGAAGCCCGGAGAAGCCGGAAATTTTCTGGCAGATGGAAAAAGCCGTGGACGGCATGGCAGAAGCTTGTCGTGTGCTTGAAACGCCGGTCATCGGCGGTAATGTGAGTCTCTACAACGAGAATGCCAAAGGCGCGATTTATCCGACGCCGGTTGTCGGCATGGTTGGCCTGATCCATGATACGGATCATATTACGACGCAAGGCTTCAAGGCGGAAGGCGATGCCATCTATGTTCTGGGCGATACCCGTGCGGAACTGGGCGGCAGCGAGTTCCAAGCGATCATGCATGGAGTATCGGAAGGCAGACCGCCGGAACTGAACCTGGATACCGAGAAGAAATTGCTCGGCGGCGTACTGAAGGCCATCCAATCCGGTCTGGTACAATCCGCGCATGACGTGTCGGAGGGGGGACTTGCAGCCGCACTGGCGGAGAGCTGCATCAGCGGCAACGTTGGGGCGAGCGTGCAATGGTCAACCGATCTGCGTAACGACGTAGCGCTCTTTAGCGAGAGCCAATCCCGGATCGTGCTGTCGGTGTCTCCTGATCATAAGAATGCGCTGGAGAAGCTCCTGCAAGAAGCGGACGTTCCATTTACCGCGCTTGGCGTAGTCGGCGGGAATAAGCTTAGCATTAACATTAACGGTGCTTCTGCGCTGGAAGAATCCGTGGAGGCTTTGAAATCCGTCTGGGAGGATGCCATTCCATGTCTCATGAACTGATACCCGAAGGACTGTGGACAGGGGATTACTACAATGAGGGAACAGGTCAGAGCGATATTTTTGATACATTAAAAGAAGAGTGCGGCGTATTCGGGGTGTTTGGGCATCCCGATGCCGCCTCCCTTTCCTATTACGGGCTTCACGCCCTCCAGCACCGCGGCGAAGAAAGCGCAGGAATCTGCGTCGCCGACGGCGAGAATTTCAATTATCACCGCGGGATGGGACTTGTAAAAGAAGTGTTTGATAAAGACAAGCTGGAATCGCTGCAGGGCAGCATGTCGATCGGGCATGTCCGTTACTCGACCAGCGGGGACAGCAGACTGACGAATGCGCAGCCGCTTGTCTTTAAATATCGTGAGGGCAATCTGGCGATTGCTACGAACGGCAACATCGTCAATGAGCCGAAGCTTCGGCGCGAGCTGGAGATGGAGGGCTCCATATTCCAGACGACCAGCGATACGGAGGTCATTGCGCATCTGATCGCGCGTTCGCCGAAGGATTTTGTTGAGGCTGCCAAAGACGCCTTGCAGCGTCTGGTGGGCGGGTTCGCTTTTCTGCTCATGACCAATGACAAGCTGCTCGTCGCTTCGGATCCGAACGGACTCCGTCCGCTCACGATGGGTCGTCTGGGTGATGCGTATATCTTCACTTCCGAGACCTGTGCGCTTGAAGTCATCGGGGCGGAAGCCATCCGCGATGTTGCTCCCGGGGAGCTGCTGATCCTTGATCGGAACGGGCTTCGGGAAGAACGGTATACGGAAGCGGGACGCAAAGCGTTGTGCGCGATGGAATATATTTATTTCTCCCGTCCTGACAGCGATCTGAACGGCTCCAATCTGCATTCGGCCCGCAAACGGATGGGCAGCAAGATGGCCCTGGAATCGTTCGTGGATGCCGATGTGGTTACAGGCGTACCGGATTCCAGCATCTCGGCTGCTATCGGTTATGCCGAGCAAACGGGCATTCCTTACGAGCTGGGATTGATCAAGAATAAATATACAGGCCGGACGTTTATTCAGCCGAGCCAGGAGCTGCGCGAGCAGGGCGTGAAGATGAAGCTGAGCGCGGTACGGCGCGTGGTCGAAGGCAAACGGGTGGTTATGATCGATGACTCCATTGTACGGGGAACTACGTCCCGCCGGATCGTCAATCTGCTTCGCGAAGCGGGCGCGACCGAAGTGCATGTGCGGATTACGTCGCCGCCGTTCAAGAACCCTTGCTTCTACGGCATCGATACGCCCGACCGCAGGGAGCTGATCGCTTCCGAGAAAAGCGTCGAGGAAATCTGCCGGGAGATCAACGCCGATTCCCTATCGTTCCTGAGTCCGGAGGGACTTATATCCGCCATAGGCGGTTATGATGAGCAGAGCCATAAAGGCGGCTTGTGCATGGCTTGCTTTGACAATGATTACCCGACGCAGATTGATTTTAACGGGGAAGAGAAGATGGGCTGCAGCTGCTGATTCTGCAGTGGACAGCCATTTTTTCTCGGTTTTATCTTTTAAGTGAAGGTTCAAAAAGGTCGGTTTTCAGCACCGAGAAGGTTGGTTTGAACAACCTCTTTAAGCTGGTTATTGATTAAGCCCATAAATGATGTGTGAACAGATACTTTCGTCATAACGAAAAAGGAGTGTTGAGCGCGTGTCGGATACTTACAAACAAGCAGGCGTCGATATCGCTGCAGGCAACGAAGCGGTAGAGCGGATGAAAAAGCATGTCAAAACGACTTTCAGGCCGGAAGTCATGACGGACCTCGGTGGTTTTGGCGCACTGTTCAAGCTGAATAAAGACCAATATGAAGAGCCGGTACTCGTCTCAGGCACGGATGGCGTCGGCACAAAGCTGAAGCTCGCATTCGCGATGGACCAACATGATACCATCGGCATTGATGCGGTAGCGATGTGTGTGAACGATATTGTGGTGCAAGGCGCAGAACCGCTCTTTTTTCTCGACTATTTAGCGTGTGATAAGGTCATTCCGTCCAAAATCGAATCCATTGTCAAAGGGATCGCCGACGGATGCAACCAAGCGGGCTGTTCCCTGATCGGCGGGGAAACGGCGGAGATGCCGGGCATGTACAGTGAAGGCGAGTATGACATCGCGGGCTTCACCGTGGGGATTGTCGACAAAAGCAAAATGATCAACGGGTCGAATATCGCGGCAGGCGACGCAGTGATTGGTCTAGCCTCCAGCGGCGTGCACAGCAACGGCTTCTCGCTCGTCCGCAAGCTGCTTCTGGAGGACGCAGGCTACTCCCTGCAGCAAGAGCTTCCGGAACTGGGCGGACGTCTTGGCGACGTGCTGCTTGCACCGACCAAGATTTATGTGAAGCCGCTGCTCGGACTGTTGAAAGAGATCGAAGTAAAGGGCATGGCGCATATCACGGGCGGCGGATTCATCGAGAATATTCCGCGTATGCTGCCGGATGGCGTCAATGTCGACATCGAATACGGCTCTTGGCCGATTCTGCCGATCTTTAAGCTGATGCAGGAAAAAGGCAGCATATCGAACAAGGATATGTTTACGACATTTAATATGGGAATTGGCATGGTGCTTGTCGTCAAAGAACAGGATGCAGACGGAGTGCTTCAATACCTCCGCTCCGCAGGCGAAGAGGCTTATGTGATCGGCCGGGTCACCGAAGGCGAGCGCATCGTAACCTTTACGGGAGCTGAGGTGTAATGAGGCCGTTTCGGATTGCGGTTTTCGCTTCCGGCAGGGGCAGTAACTTTCAGGCTTTGGTAGATACGCAGCACAGGGGGGCCCTGGGCGGCGTGATCAGCATCCTGGTATGCGATAAGCCACAGGCTCCCGTGGTGGAGCTGGCTCAAGCGGCGAATGTGGATGTATTCGCCTTTCAGCCGAAGGATTATGCCTCGAAGGAAGATTACGAACGTGAAATTGCGGTAGAGCTTCAGCAGCGCGGTGTCGAATTGATTGTTCTTGCAGGATATATGCGGTTATTGAGTCCGTCCTTTGTCGAGTTCTATAGCGGCCGGATCATCAACATTCATCCATCGCTGCTGCCTGCTTTTCCAGGAAAAGACGCGATTGGCCAAGCGCTCGACTATGGTGTGAAGATGACTGGTGTCACGGTTCATTTCGTGGATGGCGGCATGGATACCGGACCTGTTATTGCTCAAAAAGCCGTAGAGATCAAGGAAGGCGAAACGGCAGAAGTGCTGGCAGAACGCATTCATGCCGTGGAGCAGAAGTTATACTCTGAAGTCGTTTCCTGGTTCGCCCAGGGGCGAATTTCGCTGAACGGGCGGAATGTGACGATTACCGAATAGGCTTTTGTAATAAAAGGGGACAAGGTCTTTCGGTGAATCGACATGTTCGATATTTCTCGGGAAATAATTTGCAATTATGGATCTTCGACAGCATCTACGGAATCAAGACAGGCTTACTTAGTTAATTTCATTCATAATAGGGGGTATGAACGTGGGTATCAAAAGAGCTTTGGTCAGCGTTTCGGATAAAACCGGCATCGTGGAGTTTTGCCGCGAGTTGTCTTCATTGGGTGTAGAGATCATTTCGACAGGGGGAACGAAGAACCTCCTCGCCAAGGAAGGAGTTCCTGTCATCGGCATCTCCGATGTGACCGGATTCCCTGAGATTCTGGACGGACGCGTCAAAACCCTTCATCCAGCCGTGCACAGCGGCCTGCTTGCCATTCGCGACAGCGAGGAGCATCAGCGTCAGATGCAGGAGCTGGGCCTCGATTACATTGATCTGGTCGTGGTGAACCTGTACCCATTCCAGGAAACGATCGCGAAGCCGGATGTCGAGTATGAAGATGCGATCGAAAATATCGACATCGGCGGGCCGACGATGCTGCGTTCGGCTGCGAAAAACCATGCTTTTGTGAGCGTGGTTGTCGATGCGGCGGATTATGGCAGCGTGATTGAAGAAATCCGTGACGGCGGCGACACGACGCTGGAAACCCGTAAACGTCTTGCAGCCAAGGTATTCCGTCATACGGCGGCCTACGATACGTTGATTTCCGACTATTTGTCGAATGTAACGGGTGATCCGCTTCCTGAGCGCTTTAGCGTCACCTACGAGAAAATTCAGGACCTTCGTTATGGCGAGAATCCACATCAAAAAGCGGCATTTTACCGTAAACCGCTGGCACCAGCGGGTACTTTGACGACCGCGGAGCAGCTGCACGGCAAAGAGCTCTCCTATAACAATATCAATGACGCGAACGCGGCCCTGCAGATCGTGAAGGAATTCGACGAGCCAACCGTGGTGGCCGTAAAGCATATGAACCCTTGCGGCGTCGGCATCGGGACAAATGTGCTGGAAGCTTACCAAAAAGCTTACAACGCTGATCCGACATCCATCTTTGGCGGCATCGTGGCGGCGAACCGGACAATTGACGCTCCGACGGCGGATCTGCTGAAGGATATTTTCCTTGAAATTATCCTGGCACCGGATTTCACACCAGAGGCGCTGGAGATTCTGACGAAAAAGAAAAATATCCGTCTACTGAAGATGGGCGAGTTCGGTTCGGCCAAGGAGCGCCAAAGCACACTTGCGGTGACAACCATCGAAGGTGGCATGATTGTACAGGAAAGCGATGTGCATTCCCTTGACGCCGCTGACCTGAAAGTTGCAACGGACCGTAAACCAACGGAAGAAGAGCTGAAACAGCTGCTCTTTAGCTGGAAAGTGGTCAAGCACGTGAAATCTAATGCGATCGTATTGGCTGCAGACAACATGACCATTGGCGTTGGCGCAGGCCAAATGAACCGTGTCGGCTCGGCGCGTATTGCGGTGGAACAGGCAGGAGAGAAAGCCAAGGGAGCCGTTCTCGCTTCCGATGCGTTCTTCCCGATGGGAGATACCGTGGAGCTTGCAGCGAAAGCCGGCATTACCGCCATCATTCAGCCGGGCGGCTCCATTAAGGATGAGGAATCCATCAAGGCAGCCAACGAATACGGGATCGCCATGGTCTTTACTGGCGTGCGGCATTTTAAACACTAATTCATGAGCATAAAAAGGGGCTTCGCTGCAACCATGAGGCTGCAGCTGAAGATCACCTTTCAATCAGCAACATATAGAGGCGACGCCGCTCTTTCGAGCGCGCCGCCTTTAAGTTTAAGGGGAACAGAAGGTGAAGATGACCTCACGCTTCGCCCTGTAAATCATTCATGTTATGAAATGTTGACGGTAAAGTTGAAATGAATCGGGAGGGGTAAACCATGGATATTTTGGTTATCGGAGGCGGCGGAAGAGAGCATGCCATCGTATGGGCACTGGCAAAGAGCCCGAAAGCGGATAAGATTTACTGCGCACCCGGCAACGCCGGTATCGGACAGCTGGCCGAGTGCGTGCCGATCGTGGTATCGGAGTTTGAGAAGCTGGCGGCATTCGCCGTAGAGAAGCAGGTGGGACTCATTGTTGTCGGTCCGGATGATCCGCTGGCTGACGGCATCGTAGATGCATTCGACGCTACAGGCATCCCGGTATTCGGTCCGCGCAAAAATGCAGCCGAAATTGAGGGCAGCAAAACCTTTATGAAGGATCTGCTCCATAAATACGACATTCCAACGGCAGCTTACGCGAAGTTCGACGAATACGAGAAGGCGCTAGCTTACTTGCGCCAGCAGGGCGCGCCGATTGTCGTGAAAGCGGACGGGCTCGCAGCCGGCAAGGGTGTTACCGTTGCGCGGACGATCGAGGAAGCCGAGCAGGCGCTCAGCGACATCATGCAGTCGAAGGTGTTTGGCGATGCGGGAAGCCGGGTGGTCATCGAGGAGTTCCTGGAAGGCCAGGAAATGTCGATCCTCGCCTTTGTGGATGGTGAAACCGTGAAGCCGATGTCGGCGGCACAGGATCATAAACCGGCTTATGATGGAGATGAGGGGCCGAACACCGGAGGAATGGGAACGTATTCGCCATTGCCTCATATTCAGCCATCCATTATTGAGGAGGCCATTGAGACGATCATCAAGCCTACGGCAAAAGCGATGGTAGCCGAAGGGCGTCCGTTCCGGGGTGTTCTATTCGCCGGATTGATGATTACGCCGGATGGCAAACCGAAGACCATCGAATTCAACGCCCGCTTCGGCGACCCGGAAACGCAGGTTGTATTGCCTCGTCTGAAGACCGATCTGCTCGACGTCTTCCTTGCTGCCGTAAATGGAAGCCTGGCCGAACTTGAGCTGGAGTGGAGTGACGAAGCAGCGGTATGTGTCATCCTGGCTTCCGGCGGGTATCCTGCATCGTATCCGAAAGGGATAGCGATCAGTGGGCTGGATAACGAGCAGGACGGAACGATTGTATTTCATGCGGGAACCTCCCGCGATGCTGATGGAACGTGGAGAACGAATGGCGGCCGTGTCCTGGGCGTTGTCGGACTAGGGGCAGATATCGCATCCGCACGGGCGAAAGCGTATGAGCGTGCAGAAGCGATTTTGTTTGAAGGCAAGCAGAACCGGACGGATATTTCGCTGAAGGCGCTGCAATAACGGAGCTTCAATAGGTATCAGCCATATACGATCGAAGGACTGCCGCTGATCTGTGTTCAAAGATCATGAGCGGCAGTCCTTTTTTTGCTGTTATCGGAAACAAATGGGGAAGCCTAGCTGAAAATTTAAGGTTGCCCATTGGCATGTTGAGCTAATGGTTTCTTATAAACATTAGTGTGCAAACGTTTGTTCAACAAGTAACCATTTATGTTGGACTCTTGTCTCAAATAACGTGCGAAATGACTGAATTGCACTGCATATGCACAACTATTTTTATGATAACTTACGAAATACAGTGAATAGTGAAGGTAACAAGAGATTATATGCTTAAAACGGGTAAAAATGATCTGTGCAAACGTTTTTACATTCGATAATAAATGTTGTATGATGTTTTCAGTGAATGAAGCGCTTTCTCAACGGGATTTTTCCTGAGTATCTCGCCAGATGCTACATAGAAAAAGAGACGCTGAAAATTTCTGAAATCGTTTGCGCAGATTTCCAACATTTTCTGATCATTTATTGAGAGGGGTAATCATGGAATGAAGATGAAGAAACTACTTACGCTAGCTGCAACCTTCACGTTGGCGTTCTCCATTACAGCGTGCGGAGGAAATTCACCTGCTCCTGCTGCTGAGGCACCTGCTGAGAATCCACCAGCCCAGGAGACGCCGGCCGAAAATACAGAAGCACCGGAACTTAAGCCAGAGGAAGGCGCTAAATTGATCGTATGGGAAAGTAGAGACGAAAGAGCCTACACCGATGCGGTTGCTAAAGAATTTACCGAGAAATACGGCGTTGAAGTAACCATCGAAGAATTGTCCCCAACCGACCAAGTTACCAAGCTTCAACAAGACGGACCATCCGGATTGGGCGCTGACGTTGTATTGTTCCCTCACGATAATCTGGGTAAGGCCGTAGCTACAAACCTGGTTCTGCCAAATGATTACTTCGAAGAAAAAACGAAGAGCAGCAACTCGGAAGCCGCTATCCAAGGCGTAAGCTATAACGGTGTTCTGTACGGATACCCGCGCGCTGCTGAAACATACCTGATGTATTACAACAAAGACCTGGTAAAAGAAGTTCCAACAACGATGGAAGAAGTTATTGAGTTCAGCAAAACCTTCACAGACAAATCCAAAAACAAATATGGAATCATGTTCGAAACAGGCAACCTGTACTTCGCATATCCATTCCTTGCTTCCAATGGCGGCTACATCTTCGGTAACGGCGGCGCAGATGTCAACGATATCGGCCTCAACAACGAAGGCGCAGTCAAGAGTATGGAAGTGTATGCAAGCCTGAAAGAAATTCTTCCGGTTAAATCCGGCGACATTACGCCTGATATCAAACGCGGATTGTTCACGGGCGGGGACCTGGCTATGGACATTAACGGACCATGGGAGCTCGGCGGATACAAAGAAGCGCTTGGCGACAAGCTTGGCGTTGCTCCAATCCCAACCATCGGCGGCCAGCCTGCTGTATCGTTCTCCGGTATCAAAGCTTGGTACGTAAGCTCGTTCACGAAATATCCGCAAGCCGCTCGTTTGTTCGCTGACTTTGCAACAAGCAAGGAAGCTCAATTGAAACTGAGCGCACTGGTTGGATCGGTTCCAACTAACAACGAAGCTCAGGAAGACGATCAAATCAAGAATGACGAGTATGTATCGGCATTTACAGAGCAGTTCAAATCTTCCCAACCGATGCCATCCGTTCCTGAAATGGCTAACGTATGGTCTCCTGTAGGCGCTGCACTGGCTGAGATCTGGGATAACAACAAAGACGTGAAAGAAACGCTTGATAAAGCTGTAAATCAAGTGAAAGATCTCAACAGTGGTGGAGCTGGCGAGTAATTACGTTCTTATATAATGCGAGATAGATGAAGAAGTTCACCCGCCGAACAACCGGCGGGTGATTCCTCGATTATATGGAGAGGAGAATGGAGGGAGCATGCGTCAACATCGTACGACAGCAGCCGTATTATCAGCCATCTGTATGGGTCTGGGTCAGCTTTACAATCGGCAATGGATCAAAGGCGTTATTTTACTTATCGTAGGTATATTCAGTCTGTATTACTTCATCAACAACCTGGGTGATGCCATCTGGGGAATGACAACTTTGGGGGAACAGGGAAGCCATTTAGAGAAAGTCAACGGGTTAACCCAAATGGTAGCAGGTGACCATTCCATCAATCTGCTGATTGAAGGACTTATCACCATGATTATGTTTGCGCTTTTTCTTATTGGGTATTACGCCAATATCAAAAACGCATATAACGCTGGAAAACTAAGGGAACAGGGTGGAAAACCCAACAACTTCAGACAGACCCTTTACTATATTTTTGAATGGAAATTCGCGCAATCTTTCCTGACGCTGCCGGCCATCGGTATTTTGTTTTTTACGGTCATGCCGATTATCTTCATGGTCATGCTGGCGTTTACGAACTATTCCGCTCCAAACAATCTGCCGCCGGCAAATTTGGTTGACTGGGTCGGTTTCAAAACCTTCACCAATCTCGTTGCATTGAAATCATGGAGCCATACGTTCTTCGGCGTCCTGACCTGGACGATCATCTGGGCAGTGCTGGCAACGGTAACGACGTATTTTGGCGGTGTGCTCGTTGCACTCCTTATTCAACAAAAAGGAATTCGTTTCAAAGGCGTATGGCGTGTCATTCTGATCATTCCATATGCGATTCCGCAGCTGATTTCCTTGCTCGTTATGCGTAATATGTTTAACGGGCAATTCGGACCGATCAACCAGTATTTAAGATATTTCGGTTTGGAAGGCCTGCCATGGCTGACCGATCCGGTCTGGGCCAAAGTGACCGTTATTATCGTTAATATGTGGGTAGGTATCCCGGTATCCATGCTTCTCGTTATGAGTGTCCTGACTACGATTCCGAAGGATCTTTATGAAGCGGCCGATGTGGACGGGGCGACTGGATTCCAGAAATTCAAGATCATCACCCTGCCGATGATTTTGTTCTCGACGGCACCGGTGCTGATTACGCAATTTGCCGGTAACATTAACAACTTTAACTTGATTTTCCTCCTGACAAACGGTAACCCGGTTGTAGGTGATTATCAATACGCGGGTGCGACGGACCTGCTGGTAACCTGGCTCTATAAACTGACGCTGGATCAGCAGCGGTACAGCATGGCATCGGCCATCGGTATTATCATCTTCATGATTATTGCGACCTTCTCGATTTACAATTATCGCAGAACCAGATCCTTTAAAGAGGAGGATATGATCCAATAATGGGAATTAAAATGAGAAATGCGATTCGCCTGACGGCAAGTTACATCACGCTTGTCATCATTGCGATCGGTTGTATTTACCCGGCGCTCTGGATTGTTCTGGCCTCTTTCCGTCCCGGAAAGTCGTTGTACAGCAAGTCCTTGATTCCAGAATCTTTTACGCTCAGTCATTATAAAGAATTGTTTACGTCCCAGAGCTTTCTGTTTGGCACATGGTACATGAACACGTTGAAAATTGCGATATTCTCCATGATTATCGGGACCATTCTTGTCCTGCTAACAAGTTATGCGGTCTCCCGATTCCGGTTTAAAGGCCGGCAGAATGCGCTATCGGTCATTCTCGTGCTGGGGATGTTCCCGGGCTTCATGAGTATGATCGCGCTGTATATCCTGCTGAACTCCCTGGATCTGCTGAACACGCATGCGGCGATGATTATCGTGTATGCGGCAGGGGCGCCGCTAGGCGGAACCCTGATCATGAAAGGCTTCCTGGATACGATACCGCGAAGTCTGGATGAAGCGGCGAAGATCGACGGAGCTACCAACTTCCAGATATTCCGCAAAATCATTCTGCCGTTGTCGAAGCCAATGATCACGTATATGGGCTTGACGCTGTTCGTTGGTCCATGGGTAGACTTTATCTTTGCGAGACTTGTGCTCCGGACAAAAGAAAACTGGACGCTCGCCGTCGGCCTATGGGATCTCGTCAACTCCACCCAGGACAGTAACTTTACGTTGTTCGCGGCGGCATCCGTGCTGATCGCACTGCCGATCACCTTGCTGTTTGTCTTCCTGCAGCGTTTGCTGGTCGATGGCATGACGGCTGGTGCAAGCAAGGGGTAAGGTACGGATAGCTAATCGTATGAATTCATCATAAGACAGATAGATAGAGAGAACAGCGAAGAGACACAGCCGGTAACCGCTAGCTGTGTCTTTTTGCATTTCAAACATGCGATGCAGGGGGACATATACATATGAACATGATGAGACGTTTTCAATTCAAAGCGGTTGGGATGAAACTGTTTGTTATCTTTTTTACCACGATCGTGCTGTTATCCTCGGCGCTCGGGTTATTATCGTATTCCATCTCCAAAGACACGGTGATGGATCAGGTGTCGGAAGCGACTTCGGGGCAGATGATGCAGGCGGCGGACAAGCTGGATTTCTTGCTGGCCCAATATGAAGCCGCTTCCCGGCAATGGGCGCTGGATACGGTTCTTCGCGAGGACCTCGTTACGGTAAGTACGGCGGGTATCGGCATTCGGGACAAAACGCAGGCCGAGAACCGAATCCGGGAGAAATTGAACGGGATGGCTTCTTCGGATAAACGTCTGCAGGGCATGCGCCTGGTTGCACCCAATCTTCAAGCTCAAAGCTCCTATAACTCAACGGGCTTAACGGGAATGTCTTCCGCAGATAGCGTGAAGGCGAAGATGGACCGGATTATACAGGCCGATGGCGAACCGGTATGGTTTCCGACCGAGGCTCAAGGCTTTATGGAGAACGAGAAAACCGCTACCATGTCGATGGGGAGATTGCTGAAAAATCTGCAGAATCCGGATGCGCAGTATATCCTGCTGATGGATATCAAGGAAGAGGCGGTCGGAGGGGTGCTGGCCAATTTAAAAATAGGGAACAACGGCCGGATGCGAATCGTTGCCGAGGATAACCGGATCGTACACGACATGGACTCGGCTCAGCTGATGCAGCCGTCCGCCATCACGGTTCCTCAAGATGCCGAAGAAGGAGGGATTTATTACACCGCCGACGAGCAGATGGTGGTGTATACCCCGCTGAAGACGGCTCCTTGGCATATGGTCGGCTTTGCTCCTGTTAGCGATTTTGTGCAAGCCACGGACAAACTATTGGTTGTAACGCTCGGGGTTATTGTGGCTGCGGTTCTGGTTGCGATACTGCTAGGCTATTATATGCTGCGTTCCATCGGCCGCCCCCTGAATCAGATGTGCCGTCTGATGGAAGAGGGAGAGCAGGGGAATCTGAAGGTTCGGACCGAGTTCCGGCGTGCGGATGAAATTGGTCGTCTCGGCCACAGCTTCAACCGGATGATGGGGCAAATTTCGGCTTTGGTCGATCAGACGAATGCTTCCGCGAAGCAAGTGCTGGCCACGGCGGAGGAACTGGCGGGAGTATCGAAGGGAACCTCGCTGACGGCTGGTGAAATTGCATCGGCCATGGAGCAGATTGCACAGGGAAGCGCAAGCCTGGCGATGGAGGCCGAACGGGAGAATCAGCTGGCTGAGAACATTGGCGTTCAGATGAGTAAGGTATCGGATTCGAATCAAGTGATGGAGGCCGCGGCTGATCGCGTGCTTCAGGTGACGGGAATGGGCGCACGGCATATGGACAATCTGGTGGAGAAATCCACGCGGATTAATCAAGTGAACCGGGCCATTGTCCAGAATGCGGAGAAGCTGAAGGATAACACTGCGTCGATTCACAAAATATTGGAGCTGATGTCGGAGATCACCCATCAAACCAACGTGCTGTCCATTAACGCGACGATTGAAGCGGCCCGTGCGGGGGCAGCAGGCAGCGGCTTCATGGTCGTAGCCAATGAAGTGCGCAGCTTGGCGGATCGTTCCAAGGAATCGATCCAGACCGTAGGCGCGATGATCAAGGATATCCGCTCTGAAGTACAAGGCTCCGTTGATGCTTTGACGTCGGCATCACCGCTCTTTGACGAGCAGCTGCATTCGGTACAGGAAGCCCAGGGCGTATTCGATCATGTACGCGACGAGATGGATGTTCTATTAGCCGAGATCCGCGAATCGACCCGGTCGGTAGAGGTACTGATCGGTTCTCAGCTTACCCTGACCGACTCGATCTCGGAGGCCAGCTCGATCGTTCAAGAGACCAGCGCCGCCACGGAGGAGGTTGCTTCGATGTCATCCGAGCAGTTCAAGGTGAGCGAGAAGCTGGTTGCCCTGTCTTCACGCTTGGAGGAGCTGTCGGAGGACTTGCGCAAGTCATTGGTGATATTTAGGACGTAAATGGTTACTCTTACTACGTGAAATGGTGGGTGGCTTATGCAGCACTCCGCATGCTCCGTTGAAGTGAGGCGCTGCGAGTACGTATCGTTCCTCCAATCGCTGTTGCCCCCAATTTTCTTGGAATTATAATTCTGCGGTAGAAAATCGGGGGCAAAGGCGACCACTATCGTTTTTCCGGAATCGATTCGTCCTCTTTCGCTACTGCATGCTAAACACCAAACCATTTACGCTAGTGGGGGGACGAAAAAAGCCGATGAAGGGAAACCAACTTCATCGGCTTTTTGTTGGAGGCGTGTTACGGGCGTGCTGGAAAATAGCGCGGGTCCGTTGAGTTTCCTCGTGCGCTTGTTGAGTTACTACCTGCTGGGACGCTCTCCCTTTGGGAATCGCTTTTTAAGTTGTGCAGGGACAGGGATCAATCGGTTACTTCGGTTACCGAGTATTGTTGCTGGAATCATTTATTAACCTACATGAATTAAAACCAGCTCCGGGAACTGTCCCGGAGCTGGTTTTGTTAAGGTGCCGCTCTTCGGTAAAGACTTATGGTCGGCGGCTATACCCATTCACGGTGGTTGTGCCGGTAGCCGGAGCAGCAGAGGAATGGTGCGTTTTTATGGGCTTACGGCTGCCAGTTCACGTTAATGGTGGCTGTGCCGCTCGTTGGAGCCGTGAAGGTATGGTTCGAGCCGCCCTCCCACGTTACCGTCGAGCCTTGTTTTTTCAGGAATTTGAATTCGATGGTTTTGCCTGCCGGTACGCTGACGTCATAGTACCAGGTTGGGTATTGGTAGATGACCTGGTTGTACAACGGTCCGATGGCTTTGGCAGGATCCCAATTGCCGAGCTCGCTTACGCTGCCAGCCAGGTACACGTTTTGTCCGAGCGCAGTGGTGGCATTGTTCACCACAAACCGGACGCTGACTTGATCCCCGGTCAGCACTTCGAAGTTGTCGTGTACATTGCTTGAAGTGCCAGCGCTATTGGCGACTTTGATGTTATATACACCACCGGCTATCGCAGGGATCTTCACTTTGATCTGCGTGTCCTCCCATGCCGTAATGTTAGCGCCTGTTACGGCCGTTGAGCCGAAGTATACCGTGCCTTTGGTTGCGCCGAAGCCGCGGCCGTCAATGGTGATGGTTGCGCCTGGTTTGGCCATCATCGGTCCTACGTGCCCGATCGTTGGCGAAGTCACGGCCGTGGTATATTGCCATACGGCCGTACCGCCCGCAGCGAGCGTAAAGTTGGAAGCTGCTCCGCCTGTGCCAACGGTCAAGCTGTTGCCGTTCAGAAGTCCGCCAAGCACGTCGGCATAGCTGCCTGCAGGCAATGAAGTCGCCAATCCGGTAATGGAGGCCGGCGTATTCACGTTGCGGTTTACAGCGATAAGCGCCACGTTGCTGCCGAATTTGCGTTCATAGATCAGCACATCATTGTTGATCCAGCGCTCTTGGGTCGTTCCATAGGCGATGGCCGGATTGGATTTGCGCAGTGGCGCCAGCTTTTTAATTACTTGGTAAGCTGTCGTCGTTGTAGAGAAAGAAGGAATTCGTGCCCGGTTGTCAGGGTCGTTGCCGCCGGACATGTATTGCTCGGTTCCGTAATAGATGGCCGGCACGCCGCGGGAAGTGAGCGTGAAGGCCAGCGCTTGCTCCAGCTTACGGCGGTTAGCGCTGTTATTGTGGAAGCGTTCCATGTCATGGTTATCGATAAACGTAACCTGATCCTCCACCTGCGCGTAATCGGTTGCCGAGCCCTCCAGCATGGACTTCAGACCGTACATATTGTCGGTGTTGTCCCTGAATACCTGGCGTACCTTCTGCGCGAAACGGAAGTCCAGCAGGCTCATGCCGGATTCGTTGGCGAACTTATGGTTCTCGGCGCTTACTTCGTTCACACCGAGGAACCATTCGCCGAAGGTGAAGACCGGCTTGTAGTTGTTGACGGTAGCCATGAAACTCTTCTGCCAGCCAAACGGCATATGCTTCACCGCGTCCATTCGAATGCCGTCAATGCCCAGATCGAGCCACATTTTGATGGCGTCCTTCAGGTAGGTATCCACGGTGCTGTTATTGTGATTCAGGTCGGCAAGGTCGTACAGGTTTTTGTAAATCCCGTTCTCTGTTGTTGAGAAATCGGTGCCTCCGTTATGATGAAACAAATTCTGTGTATCGTTCGTGTATCCGCCGAGCAGGGTGCCGTTGTTGTACAGCTTGCCGTTCTCCGCGAATGAAGGCTGGTCCGATGAAGCGGGAGAGGTGTGGTTCGGTGCGAAGTCGATGATGACTTTGATGTTCTTGGCATGAGCGGCTGCGATGAGATTCTGGAAATCGGCGATCGTGCCGTAAGCCGGGTTCGTTTTCTTGAAATCTCTGGCCCAATAGCCGTGATAAGCGGTGTTGTTCACGCCGGAATAGTTGATGACGCTGTAGATGTTCTCAACAGGCTGGGAGATCCAGATGGCGGTAACGCCCATGCCGGTCAGGTAGCCGTCGTTGATTTTGTTAATGATCCCTTGCCAGTCACCGCCGCAGTATAGCCTCAGATTGGTACAGGTACCGTCAAAGGCAGGTCCGGTCGGGTTGTTGGCCGCATTGCCGTCGGAGAAACGGTCCGTAAAGATTTGATAAATGACATCCGTGCTGAAATTTTGTTTATTGGACACCGAAGTATCCGGGGCCGCATGAGCAGGGCCGAGAAGGCTCAAGGCCAGGGACAAGCTAAGGGCAAGAGCAGTTGTCAGTTTGTAAAACTTTTTCATCGTCATTCCTCCTATGTAATTGATATAGAGAAGGCTGGTTTTACTAGCTTATCGGCTGCTTGAGTTTCACCTCCCATACTAAATCGGGCAACAAAAAACCCCGGAATCTCCTGTAGAGAAACCGGGGTTGTTCCATACCGGGTGTGCGGTGACGGAATGCATGGCCCTTAAATTATGCGAGTGTTTGATTTCAACATTATTGTAAATGGAAGCGTATTCAAGTGTCAATATGTTATATCCAAATAAAAGGAAAATTTAAGTAGGATGTGGTGAAATTAAATTTTATAATAATTAATTAATATTGAAACAAAATTTTACAGGCCATATAATAGGTTTAGGAAACGTTTACATTTTTAAAGGTACTGTGGAGTTAAAAGATGTGTCTGTTATTTAGTATTCCAAACTTAAGGACTTGCAGCAAAGGAGGGAAGATGGGATGGCGAGCAGCGCGGAAGCCGGTGCAGAGCAGCTGGGCTTGGGAATCAAGGGAGTGAAGGCGGCGTGCACCGCCATTGAACGCGAAATAGCCGCGGGTACGACGCCGGGTGCCGTGTTGGGTGTCATGCATGAAGGCAAGCAGTGGTTTTATAGTGCCGGTTATGCCAACCCCAGACCAAAGCAGGGTCAGCCTGTGCCGGTCAGCAGGGATACGTTATACGATTGTGCGTCTTTAACGAAGGTGGTGGTTACACTCCCGTTGATTCTGCAATTGATCGATGAGGGAGTCTTGACCTTAAGCACAAAAGTAAGTCACATTCTGTCTCCATTCGGAACGGCCGGTAAAGAAGAGCTTACGGTAGGACAGCTGCTCACGCATACCTCCGGGCTCCAGGCGGACATGAACCTGCATTCGCAGGGCTGGGATACGGAGCAGATGTGGGATGCCGTTCTTTCCGCACCGCTCGTGACCAAGCCGGATACCGAGGTGATTTACAGTGATCTGGGGTATTTGGCGCTTGGCTGCATGATTGAGAAGGTACTGGGAATGTCTTTAGAGCAGGTAGTAAAGGAACGGGTGTTGGATCCGCTCGGCATGCGTCATGCGACGCTGACTCCTGCGCCGGAACAGGCTGGCCGCTATGCAGCAACGGAGTATGAGGAAACCATCCAGGATCATCTATGCGGAATTGTGCATGACGAGAAGGCACGGGCCTTGGGTGGTGTATGCGGTCATGCCGGCTTGTTTGCGACCGCAGGCGATCTGCTGCAATACGCCCGAATGTGGCTGGCACAAGGGGCGATCCCCGCAACGGTGAGTCCAGAGACAGGAGGCGGCGAATTCCGCGTCTTATCTAGGGCGGCGGCGGTTACGGCTACTCGTACCCATACGGGGCATATTCAAGGCTCCAATCGTGGCCTGGGGTGGGTACTGAAAAGGGATAAGATGGACGCTTCAGGTGATTGGATGGGCCCAGGCTGTTACGGACATACCGGATTTACCGGAACCAGCATGTGGATCGATCCCGAGCTGGATCTCGCGGTCGTACTGCTGACAAACCGCGTATACGGGGGACGGAGCAGCAGCGTTGCCCAGCTGCGGGCCCAGGTCCACAACGCATTGACGGGAAGCGTGACATGGTGAGATGGGAATGAGTCGTGTTCGATTGGCATCGTTTCGCGGCAATGGAAGCGAATCCAAGCAAATCTGAACCATGACGACAATAAGGAGGGAATATGCAATGACGAGTTTAGCCTACAGGGCTTACCGGCCTGGAGACGAAGACGCTATCACTACCCTGTGGAATGCCTGTCTACCGGGAGATCCCATGACTCGGCTTCGCTTTCGGAACTTGGTGCTGCTTGATCCGAACTTTGATCCGCAAGGACTGCGGATTGCGGAGAAGGAGGGCTGTATAGTAGGCGTCCTGTATGCGGTACGCCGGAGGCTGCCGATGATCGGAACCGAACTGGAGCCGGATCGCGGGTGGATCACCTTCTTTTATACCGATCCATCGGTTCGGAGACAGGGGGTGGCATCGCGGCTGCTGCAGGAAGGCGAAGACTATCTTCGCGATCATGGACGCAGCAAAGTCTTTTTCTCCTCGTATGCCCCGAATTATATCGTTCCTGGAATCGATGGCGAGCGCTATCCGGAGGGCTTGGCGTGGCTTGCGGCAAGCGGCTTTACCCACAATTATACGGCGGTTGCGATGGATCGCTCCCTGGTGCATTTTCGTATGCCGCCGGAGGTTGCGGAATTAAAGCGGCAGCGTGAGCAAGAAGGCTTCACCTTCATGCTGGCTCAGGACAGCGATTTGGTGGAACTGATCGATTTTGCGACGGACGTGTTTAACCCGGATTGGGGTCGGGCGATTCGCGAGGGATTGCTGCAGCGATTAACAACGGATCAGATCCTGATCGCGCGCGATCAAGGAAAGCTGGTGGGATTCTGCCTGAATAACGGATATGAAGGCGTGGCTGAACGCTTTGGACCGTTTGGCGTGGACCCGTCGATGCAAGGGAAGGGCCTTGGGAAAATTCTGTTATATGATTGCCTCGCCCTTATGCGTGCGCAGGGGCTGCATGGAGCCTGGTTCCTCTGGACGGGCGAACAAAGCCCGGCAGGGCATCTGTACCGCAAGGCCGGATTTCATGTGACGCGCCGGTTCGATATTATGAGCAAAACGCTCCAATAGATTCTACTACTTTTCATACAAAGGGGAGATCCGATTTGACGGAAGCAAAGCAGCATCATATTTTGGCGATTGGCGGACATGCGGGCGATATGGATCTTACGGCGGGCGCCGTGATCGCCAAATACACACAAGCTGGCCACAAAGCAACGTTTCTTCACTTAACGCCAGGGGAGAAGGGACACCCCCGTCTGACGCCGGAGGAATACGCGAAGCAGAAGATTGACGAGGCTCACCAATTTGCCGATATCGTTGGCGCGGATGTCCGTTTCCTTGCTTACAAGGATGCCGAGCTGCCGCTCGATGAGGAAGTGAAATATCAGGTAGCGGACGTCATACGGGAAGTGAAGCCCGATATCATCATCACGCATTGGAAGGAGAGCATCCACAAGGACCACTCCAATACCCATTACATTGTGGAGGACGCCCGCTTCTATGCAGGGCTGAAGACGATTGAACGAGAGCTTCCGGCCCATTATGCCCAGCATTTATACTATGCGGACAATTGGGAGGACCCGTACGATTTTCACCCTGAGGTGTTTATCGATATTCCGGACGAAGCCTATGAAACTTGGGTGAGAGCCATGAACGTGTATGCTTATGCGCGTGGGGAAACGTATGGCTTCCCGTTTATCGAATATTACAAAGCGCTCACGATTGTAAGGGGGGCTCCGGTGAACTTCAAGCGGGCACAAGCCTTTGCCGTGCCGAGAGGTGCATTGACTAAACGATTACAGTTTTTCTAATTATATGCTTTTACATCCAGACAATTGGAATAATACCTAATGAAATCACAAAAAAATTGTGGGAAATGCCAAAACATCCACTGACATTATACCTATCTTTTGATATAATGAGTGATGTTACGGGGGAACACGTACGGAATCATATAGAGAATACAAACAGGAGAGGAAGTCTTCCATATGGAGGCTTCCTCTCTTTTCATTTGTCAAAGGCTGAGAATAATGCCGACAAAGCATCTCCGAGTGCAACTCTGACCGGGATGCGGAAGGGATGCTGTTGCATTTTTATAATTCCGTGGTATTATGTATTTAAAGAATCTTAAATTAAAGATATTAATAAGGGATTCTAGCGCAGTCTCTAGAGGGATTGCAGCCTAGTTTATAATGTGATTTTTAGGGTAGCCTATGGTCCTATTGGGCTATTCAATGGAATTGTAACATTCATGGTTGTATAACGAAATCTAACCATATATCCAATCGAAAGGAGACAATACAAATGGAACATACGCATATTTACCGCCAAGGAACTTCTCCGGAGGCACCAACCTTACTATTGCTGCACGGTACCGGGGGGAATGAGGAGGATTTGCTGCCGCTGGCCGAGATGATCTCGCCCGCATCGAATGTGCTCGGCGTTCGCGGAAATGTACTGGAGAACGGCATGCCAAGATTTTTCCGTCGTCTCGCTGAAGGCGTATTCGACGTAGAAGATCTCGTGCAACGCACGCAGGACCTGAATGAATTCCTGAATTGGGCAGCCGCCGAATACAGTTTTGACCGCAGCCGTATCGTAGCGGTTGGTTATTCGAACGGCGCCAACATTGCCGCAAGCCTGCTGTTCCACGAGGGAGATGCGCTGCAAGGGGCTATCCTCCACCATCCGATGGTTCCGCTGCGGGATAAGGTCTTACCGGATTTGACTGGCATTCCCGTCTTCATCGCGGCCGGTCGTCAAGATCCGATGTGCACCCCGCAGGAGAGCGAGGACCTGAATGAAATGCTAAGTGTGGCAGGGGCGGACGTGAAGCTGCATTGGGAGAACGGGGGGCATCAGCTGAGCCGTGCAGAGGTTGGGATGGCCGCTGCCTGGTTTAAGGAGAAGTTCCTCTAATACCAAGGATGCCATGATATGCCAAGCACCATGCATTCCTTACCTAATAAGTAAAAATGAAAGCGAATATGATCAAAATACCGTCAAAATGCTGGCGGTATTTTTTTTATACTTAACCCATCGAATAAGAATCGAGGGGGTCCGACATGGCACAGACAATGGAGACGATGAAGAAGCATGGCACCCAGCCTACGCGGGGACACAGATCCCGGGGATCCTTGCAGCGGGGTGAGAACCTATGGGGGATCGCATTCGTAAGCCCGATGCTGATCGGCGTCATCATATTGGTGCTGTTTCCGATATTGGCAACGCTTGTGCTGGGTTTTGCCGATTGGAATTTCGTTCAAGGCTGGGATGGCATTCAGTGGGTCGGGTTTCAGAACTTCCGCCAGCTACTGGAGGATGACATGTTTATCAAGTCGGTGCGCAACAACATCTTGTTTCTCTTGACGGTTCCGGTCTACATGATAATCTCGATGACGCTGGCCATCCTGATCGACCGGTTTGTCTATATGAAGGGCTATTTTAAAGTGGCCTACTTCATGCCCTACATATCTAACATCGTGGCGGTGGCCGTCGTATGGCAGGTGCTCTTCCAGCCGTCCTACGGGCCGATCAACGAAATCCTCCGGACGCTCGGGATATCCGATCCGCCCAAGTGGATCGCAGATCCGAATTTCGCGCTGATTTCCATCATGCTGATATCGATCTGGATCTCCATCGGCTTCAATCTGATTATCTATATCGCCGGGCTGCAGTCCATTCCGAAGGATCTGTACGAGGCGGCGGACATCGATGGAGCGAACGGGTGGACCAAGTTCAGACGCATTACGCTGCCCCTGCTGTCGCCAACGTCATTTTTCCTGCTGGTGACGGGCGTCATCTCCACGTTTAAGGTCTTTGATATCATTGCTGTTATGACCCAAGGCGGACCAATTGGATCGACAACCATGATGGTCTGGTATTTATACGATACGGCATTCGTCAACCTGAAGGTTGGTTACGCATCGTCCATTGCCGCGGTTCTGTTTGGTTTTGTCATGCTGATTACGCTGGGTCAGTGGGCTGCTCAGAAGAAGTGGGTCAACTACTAGGAAGGAGGGCGCTATATGGGGACAAGAGTCGGCGTCGACTGGCGCAAGCTCATTGTTACGATCGCGATGTTTGCGGTGAGCATTCTGTTTCTCCTTCCTTTTATATGGATGCTGGTTACATCCTTTAAGGTGGAGAAAGACGTATTCGTATATCCGATCCAGTGGATTCCGCAGGAGTGGAACGCCATCGAGAATTATAAGGAGGTATGGTTCGGTGATTATCCCTTCTATCTCTATTACTGGAACTCGATCAAGGTCAGCATACTGACCACAATCATCTCGGCCATGGTATCCGCTCTGGCGGCCTACGGCTTCTCCAAAATCCGGTTCGCCGCAGGCAATTGGCTGTTCATCATCGTGCTGGTTACCTACATGATTCCGGGCCAGGCCATCCTGATCCCGCAGTTTATTCTGTACCGCAACATCGGGCTGTTCGATAACCATTTCGGCCTCATTATGCTGGGAAGCTTCAGCGTGCTCGGAACGTTTATGCTCAGGCAATTCTTCATGGGCGTGCATCAGGAATTCATCGAATCCGCCAAAATCGACGGCGCGAACCATCCGCGAATCTTCTGGTCGATTGCACTGCCGCTGGTGAAGCCCGCTGTTGCCACGTATGCGATCCTGCGTTTCATCTGGACGTGGAACGATTATCAGAATCCGCTCATCTTCCTGCGGACGGACCGGCTGTTCACGATTCCGCTGGCGATGCAGAAATTCACGTCCTTGAGCGGAGAATTCTATTCCCTGATTATGGCTGCTGCCGTGTCGGCGATCTTCCCGTTGCTAATCGTTTTTATCATCGGCCAGAAGAGTGTCATCGAGGGCATCGCGCTGGGCGGGGTCAAGGGTTAAGAGCCCCGGGAATGAATGGGGTAAAAATAGTTCCAACATCAGTAAAGATTGTTTTATGGTTAAGATGTAAGCGCTCTATATAATGGGGATAGTACAGCTAGAATCGTCACGACCTTACATACCGATATTGATATCAATGGGGAGGGTTATAGACAATGATGAACAAGAAATGGTGGTCAGGCGTTCTTACGGCTGCAATGGTGATCGGCCTGCTGTCCGGCTGCGGCGGAGCGAAGGAGAATGCGGCGCAAGAGGGTTCCGAACAAGGCGGGGGCAAGACTAATCTGAGGCTTTACACCTATGGCACGGAGGAAGCTTACAATTGGAAGAAAACGATCCAAGCCTATGAAGAGGCAACGCCTGGCGTGACCATTGAGCTGGTCCAGCTCAGCGAGAAGGGGGATACGCAGGAGGCGTTCAAGAAGCTCGACCTGGAGGCGGCATCTTCGGCCCAGATGGACATTCTGATGTTCAGCGATCCGGCGGGTTACGCGCAGCGGGTGGCGCTCGGCATGGCCGAGCCGCTGGATGACTTCATTGCGAAGGACGGCTACAGCGTGGAAACGGATTATAAAGTAGATACACGCCTCGACGGCAAAGTCTACGCGCTGCCCGGCAAGTTCAACCCGTGGTATGTGCTGCTGAACAAGGATCATCTGGAGGAAGCGGGACTGCCGGTTCCGACGGACTGGACCTGGGACGAATATGCGGATTATGCCAAAAAATTGACCCAGGGCGAAGGAGCGTCAAAGCGCTACGGAACATACTTCCATGGTCCGCAAGGGGGAGGATGGCTGGAGTTTCTGAAGCTGATGATGGCGAATCAGCCTCAAGATACCGATTATTTGAAGGCCGACGGCTCTTCCAATCTGGATAACCCGACCTTCAGGAAGACGCTGGAGCTGCGCGTGCGGATGGAGAAGGAGGACCAATCCTCGGTGCCGTACACGGACATGATCTCCCAGAAGCTGAATTACCGGACGCAATTCTTCAATCAATCCGCAAGTATGATCACGATTGGCAGCTGGATGAATACGGAGATCGGCGGAACGGATAAAGTGCCGCTGGACTTCAATGTCGCCGTTGCCCCATTCCCGAAAAACGAGAAAGGCGATCCGACGGGGCTTACGCCGGTCACCACGGATTACGTGGCGGTGGCGGCTAAGTCCAAGCATAAGGAAGAAGCTTATAAATTCGTCCGTTGGTACACAACGGAAGGGCAAATCGTGCAGGGCAAGAACATTCCGGCCTGGCAGCAGGTGAAAACTGAACAGGTGGAAGAGATTATCGACACCATTCTGTCGGCCACGAAGAGTCCGGAGAAGGTAGACAAGAAATCGCTTGTGGACACCTTGGTCGCTTCGAAGGCCTCTGCCATCGTGCCTCCGGCACCTTATCAGGCGGAAGTGTACGAGGCGGTGAACGAGGAGTACGAGAAGCTGATCCTGGGCAATCAGGATATCGACCAGACCGTTGCGAATTCGCAGGACCGAGTGAACAAAATTATAGAATCCAACAAAAAATGATCTGGTATAATAGACAAAAAAATCGGGACGGAATTCTTCGTCCCTTTTTTTGAATTCGCGTACATCATTCCCGTCACGCCATACCCGAGGTGGATCCTATGCCCGCACGACTCAAGAGCCTGATCCCGAGCTCCATCAGGCATAAGCTGATATTAGCTGCCATCACCTGCATCGTCGTTCCCGCCATCGTCAGCTTGATTCTGTATAATTCGTTAACGAAGGAAGCCTTGCGGCAGCAGGCGGTATCCAACGCAAGCGATGCCCTTCAGCTGGTCCGCGGATCGGTGACGAATCTGCTTTTAAGCAAAATCAATATCGCCAACTATATACAGATGAATTCCGGGTTGAATTCTTACTTCAAGCAGGTGGTCTCCGGCAACGAAGACCCGGATCCTTACCGCAGATTTATGGACTCCAACCGGGTTTTGGAGCATCTTTTCAGCTTGACGGTGGTCGGAGAGAAAAGTTATGTGACCGTCATCCTGGAGAACGGCTCCTATTACATGAATTATTCCGTAAGCGATTACAATCCGCTCGATTACAGGCAGCGGCCTTGGTTCAGCCGGATTTCGGAGCTGCAAGGCTTGGAGTCTCTATGGACGGAGCCGGAGGCGACGATGTTCCTCCCCGACCAAATCGATCATCCGACGCAGCTATCGGTGGTGCGTACGCTCAGGCTGCCGGATTCCGAGATATATGGCTACGTGATCGTGACGTTCATGGAGGATCAGATCAGTGGGATCTTCAACTCCCTTTCGGAAGGCAACGATATGGTGCTGCTGGATGCCAAGGGAACGATCGTTTCCGGCAGTTATCAGAACCAGATCGGAACGACCTTTTCTTATCTTGATGAGTTGGATCAAGATAAGCCGTATTCGATCGTACCGATGAAGGGGGAGAAACAGCTGATGGTACACCAGGACATTCCGTTTGCCGGATGGCGCCTGGTGCTGATGCAGCCGTACAAGGATGCGATCGTCAATATCAACTCGATTTTTAACCAGGTGTTCTGGTTTCAGATGTGCTTCTTTCTGATCTTTCTGCTGCTGCTCATTGCCCTTGTCCGCGCGTTTACGAAGCCGTTGGTCAAGCTCGGCAAGGTGGCAACCGCCGTGCAGCGCGGAAACCTGGAAGTGAGGTCGAATGTTCATGGCAATGATGAGGTTGGTCGGCTCGGTCATTTATTCGACGACATGCTGGACCGGTTCAAAGCCATGATATCGGAAATATCCGAGAACCAGGCGAGAAAACGAAAAGCGGAGCTCCGAATGCTCCAAGCCCAGATTCATCCCCACTTTCTGTTCAATGTCCTGAATTCGATCCGGATGAAGGTCATGAAACGGGGCGATCCCGAAAGCGCCAAGATGATAGGCTCCCTGTCCGTGCTGCTCCGCATGACGATCAGCCGCGAGGAGGACGAGATTGCGCTTCACGAAGAAATCGACCTGATCTCGCATTATGTGGCCCTGATGAACCTCAGGCAGAAGGAGGAGGTCAGGCTGGAGCTGGATATCGCGCCGGAGGCTTTCCTCTTTAAGGTGCCGCGCTTTTTCCTGCAGCCGATCGTGGAGAATGCGTTAATCCATGGGCTCAACCAGCAGGCAGGGATGATCCGGATTGCAGCCGTCATGAAGGGCAGGCACCTCGTGCTGGCGGTGAAGGACGACGGCATCGGCATGGATGAAGCCATCAGGGAGTCGATTGCCCGCAGAATCCAAGGCGGCTCCGCCGGTTCCTCGACGCAGGAAGAGGCAAGCGGAGGCAGTTTCTCCCATATCGGTCTTCAAAATGTGATGGAACGGATGAGTATGGTGTTCGGCGAGGCTTTTCAATGTCACGTTTACAGCGAGCCTGGCCAGGGAACGGTGATCGAGATGTTTATACCGGAAAGAGGGAATGCGGATGTATAACGTGATGCTGGTGGACGATGATTATCCCGTCATCGAGCTGTTGTCGGAGGCCATATCGTGGAATGAGCTGGGTTTGAATCTGATGGGAAGTTATGAGAACGGCATGAGTGCCTGGGAGGATGCGAGGTCTACGCCTCCGGATATTCTGATTACGGATATCGGCATGCCCAAAATGAACGGGCTCGAGCTGTCCGCACGCATCAAAGAAGTGAAAGCCGATGTGCGGATCGCCATTTTGTCCTGCCATAACGAATTCCAATATGCCCAGCAGGCTATGCGCCTGAACGTGCAGGATTATCTGCTGAAGGACACGCTCGATCCCGAGGAGCTGGCACAGCTGCTGAGGCGCTTCAAGCAGGCAATGGACGAGGAAGCACAGAAGGGCTGGGAGCGGTCGCGGATGATCCATCTGGTGGACGAATCCAAGGAGCTGCGGAAGGAGCAGAGCCTCAAAAATTTCATACACCAGCCCCTGCTGTCACCCGAAAAATGGCGGCATGAGCTGTCGGAGTACGGGATATTGAAGCCGGGTTCTCACTGCCTTCCCGTCGTCGGGCATCTGGAGGATGTCCGGGATATCAAGCACCGCTTCGCTTCCAACCAGACGCTGCATTTTGCCCTGGGCAACGTGCTGCGGGAGGTGCTGGAGCAGCTGAATCCGAGTGCGGTCCATGTCATATACGATGCAAAGTCTTCGCTGCTCCTGTTCTCGTACCGACCCGGCTTGGGCAGCAACATTTACGATGATGCCGCCGCCTGCCTGAAGGAAGTGCAGCGGACGCTCGAGCGCGTGCTGCGAATCCGCATGTCGTTCCTGATCGGCCGGGGCTGCGCTGATCCAGAAAGTTTAAAGGCAGGGCTCAATGGACTGTTGGCCAGCCGGCAGCAACGATTCTATCTGGAGCCGCAGGAGATATCGAAACTGAACGGAGCGCTTGAACAGAACAGTCTGCATGGGGATCCCGATCTCTTCATTTATTATGACCGGGCCAGCTCGGAGCTGCGGGAATCGCTGCTCGGCAAAGAGGGTTCCGGCGCGGTGCGCGATACGGTCGATCGGTGGATCGCATCGATTCAAGGCAAGCGGTACGCACCGGAATCGGTCAAGGACTGGGTGTTGAAGCTTCTGCTGGATCTGAAGCTGAGGCTTCATCTTCTGCATTCGCTGTCACCCGCTTATACGGCCGATGCGCTGCACAAAGAGATCATGGACATGGATTCCTTGAACGAGCTGAAATCCTGGCTTCACGATTATTTGGAATCCACCATGCAGGCTATGGATCGGGGATTCGGGGGCAGCAGAAGATCGGAAGTGGCGGAGGCCTGCAAATACGTGTCCCTTCGGCTTGACCAGAGGATCACGCTGGATGAAGTTGCGGGCTGTCTGCACCTGAATCCGAGCTATTTCAGCCGCATGTTCAAGAAAGAAACGGGGGTCACCTTCATCGAATACGTCACCCGGATGAAGATGGAGCGAGCCAAGGAGCTGCTGCGGCAGACGGACCGCACGGTCGGGGAAATCTGCGAAAGTCTGGCTTACGACAATGTGAGTTATTTCAGCAAGACATTCAAGGCTTATGCGGGGGTGACCCCTGTAGAGTTCCGGAACGGTTGAACGGGAGATGAAATGGGCGTCTGAACGGGCGCCGAAATGGGGAGGAGGCCTTAGTCCGATGAACAGGATGCAGAAGCTGACAACGATTGTGAACGGGATGGCTCCCGCCGATCGGCGGATGTATTACCAAGGCAGGGACCAGAGATCCTTCTGGGAAGGCATTCGGCGAAGCGGAGATTACGAGCAGGACATATCCGAGATTCGCGAGGAAGGGGAACGGCTGCTGTCTGTCCCGAATCCGCCCCTGACCTATGACCTATTCACCCGGTTTGCCCGGCATGGAACGAGGCTGGACTATGAGAAGGTCTATTTCGAGCGAAGGCTCCGGTTGAATACGTTTGCCCTGCTGACCCTTCTCGAGCCTGATAGGGAAGGGTACCGGACGGCTCTCCAGGAGATGATCTGGTCCATCTGCGATGAGTATACCTGGTGTTTACCGGCGCATCTGAACACGGAATCGCCGGGCGGCATCAAAGGGACAATTGATCTGTTCAGCGCCGAGACCGGGTTTACCCTCAGCGAAATCCGCATGCTGCTGCGGGACCATCTGCCTTCGCTGCTGATCTCTAGAATCGAGGAGGAGGTTGAAGCGCGGTTGTTCACCCCTTTCCTAAGTCATGAGCACGGCTGGGAGACCGCGACGCATAATTGGTCTGCCGTCTGTGCCGGTTCCATCGGCTCTGCCGCGCTGCTGCTTATGGAAAGAGGGGAATCTCTTGCGAAGATTCTGCTGAAGACGGAGCGGTGCATGGACTATTATCTGCAGGGCTTTGGCCCCGATGGAGCTTGTCTGGAAGGGCTGGGATACTGGAATTACGGGTTCGGGTATTTCGTGTATTATGCCGATTTGCTGCGCAAGCGCACCCGAGGCGAGATGGACTGGTTCCGTGCCGAGAAGGTAGGCCGCATCGCCTTGTTTCAGCAAAAGGGCTTTTTGGCAGGCAAGGCCGTCGTCAACTTCTCCGATTCGCAACCGGAAAGCAAGGTGCACATCGGCTTGTCTCATTATCTGGCCGGATTGTACGGAGACTTCGAGTTTCCGCCGCAGTCTCTCCGGTCGGCTTACCGCGACGACCATTGCAGCCGCTGGGCTCCGGCCTTGCGCAACCTGATCTGGCGGAACCCCTTGCTGGCGGGAAGCGATTGGGGAGAGGCGAGTTATTATTTGCCTGATGCCCAGTGGCTGATCTCTCGCAGCTCCCATGGAGACGAAGTGTACGCGTTTGCCGCCAAGGGCGGCAGCAACGGCGAGCCGCACAACCATAATGATCTCGGGCATTTTATCCTGTACGGCGCCGGGGAAGTATGGTGCCCGGACCTCGGCTGCGGCGAGTACACGGCGGAGTATTTCGGCGAAGGACGGTATGGCTATGATTGCAACGGCTCCCAAGGACACTCCGTGCCGATTATCGACGGCCATTACCAGCGAGAGGGCCCGGATAGCGCTGCGGTCGTACTCGAAGCGGTGAATGGCGAAGCCGTGGATCGGCTTGCGCTTGAGCTGACCTCGGCCTACCGGGTTCCGGCGCTTCGTGCATTCACGAGGACGCTGGAATGGAACAAGAAGGGGAATCGGCCAGAGCTGACGCTAAGCGACCGGTTTACGTTCGATTCACCCCCGGAGAGTCTGGTGGAGCGGATCGTCACCAGGAAACAGCCCGAGCTGGTGCTGATGGATGGCCGGCAGGTTGTTAGGTTGCGGGCACCGGGTACTTATGAGCAAGCAGAGGCAGGAGGATCAGAAGTTGTTCAGGCCTTAGATGACAGGCCAGGCCTGCTGATCCAATATGACAGCAAGCTAGTGGAGCCTGAGCTGACAAGCCATGTCTTCCGTGACCACTTCGGCCAGGAATCACCTTGGTATGCCGTTGATTTTAAAGTGAAGACCCCTGGTTTACATGCGAATATCGACTTTAGATTTCAATTCATATGAACAGAGGAGTGGAGAGGAATGAAAACGGAGATCGCTTTGGATTGGTGGACGGAGGCCTGGGAGAAGTCGGTTGCGAAGACACGGCGAAACGTAACGCGGATTGGGGCGGGGTTTCCGCATGCCAGCCAGAATGGAGTCTACCAGCTGGAGCCGCCGCATTGGTGGACGGCCGGCTTTTGGCCTGGGATGCTGTGGCTTCTGTACAACGACAGCGGCCGGGCGGAGTTTAGAACGACCGCCGAGCAGTGCGAGCTCATTTTGGATGACGTGCTGAACCAATATGTACGACTGGATCACGATCTCGGCTTCATGTGGACGTTAACGAGTATGGCTTCCTACAAGCTGACCGGCAGCGAAGAGTCCAAGGTACGCGCGCTCAAAGCGGCTAACTACCTGGCTGCACGCTTCAACCTGAAGGGCCAATACATTCGAGCCTGGAATCCATGGTCGGAAGGGGAGGATAACGCCGGGCTTGCCATCATCGATTGCGCCATGAATACCCCCTTGTTGTTTTTGGCCTCCGAGATTAGCGGTGATCCCCGCTACCGGCATATTGCCGAAGCCCATATGGACACGGTGGTCCGGGACTTCGTCCGGCCGGACGGTTCCGTATATCATATCGTTCGATACGATCCGGCTACCGGTGAACGTGTGGAAGGGATCGGCGGGCAGGGCTTTGCGCCCGAATCCGCCTGGTCCAGGGGGACGGCGTGGGCGATCTACGGCTTAACGCTTGCCTACCATCATACGGGCAAGTCGATATACCTCGATACAGCCAAAACGGTAGCACATTTCTTTCTGGCGAACCTTCCGGAAGACCATGTGCCATACTGGGATTTCCGCGCGCCGGATGAAGCCCGCATCTACCGGGATTCGTCCGCCGGAGCCTGCGCCGCCAGCGGGCTGCTGCTTCTGGCCGACAAGGTGGATCAGGGACAGGCAGCCGTATACCGGGAATCCGCGGTCCGGATTTTGGAATCGCTGTACCGGAATTACGGTACATGGGACAACGATGGGGAGGAAGGCTTGATTCTTCATGGGACCAGTCATTATCCGGAAGGACGGAATATCGACGTGCCCTTAATTTATGGCGACTTTTTCTTTGTGGAAGGCGTGGCGCGGCTGAGAGGGAAGGGGCCGTTTTACTGGGAATGACGTAAAAAAAGTACATGCGAGTAAGAGGATAAGAGAAGAAGAAGCACTGGGAAATGGATAGTAAGGTAGATTCTACAGAATAACAGAAGCATGCCGGAAATGGAGTGAGAATGGAAGATGAGCATACAAGCAACGGGGAATCCCGATGGCGGCTTGACCCATCCGGTTGCCCGGAATCCGCTGCGGACAAGAGACGATGTGCAGAAAGCACTCACCCAACTGCTCGAGCCTCTGAATAAACGGTACAGCGAGGGGCAAGCACGATTAATCCTTGAACGATCGGGAGCCGACGCCTATTCCGATATTGCGGAGATGGAGGGTTTCTCGCGAGTCCTGTGGGGACTCGTACCCGCCGTTGCCGGCGGATCCCATGAGGATCTGTGGGAACTGTCTCTCCAAGGGATACGTTCAGGGACGGATCCGACGCATGCGGAGTATTGGGGAAAGGTGAATGATTATGACCAACGGCTGGTGGAGATGGCGGTATTCGGATTGGCCTTCGCCCTCATTCCGGAGCGAATCTGGCAGCCGCTGAACGAGAAGGAGAGGACAAACCTCTATCAGTGGCTCGATCAGATCAATTATCACCCTTGTCATGATTGCAATTGGTTGTTTTTCCATGTATTTGTCAACGTTGGCTTCCTCAAAGCAGGCTTGCCGCACGATGCTGAGCAGCTGGAGAACAATCTCCAGCGCATTGAGGAATTCTATCTGGATGCAGGTTGGTACAGCGACGGAATCGGGGGGCACAGCGATTATTACGTGCCGTATGCCTTTCATTTCTACGGCCTGATCTATGCGCAGCTGATGGGAGAGGAGGACCCGGAACGCGCAGGGCGCTACAGGGAGCGGGCGGCGTTGTTTGCCCGCGATTTCGTCCACTGGTTCGCCCCCGACGGGGCGGCCGTTCCTTATGGGCGCAGCTTGACGTACCGCTTTGCCCAGTCGGCGTTCTGGTCGGCTGCGGCCTATGCCGGACTGGAAGGGTTTCGTCCGGGTGAGCTAAAAGGGCTGATCCTGAGAAATCTCAGATGGTGGTTTCAGCAGCCTATATTCGACCGGGACGGCGTGTTGACGATCGGCTACGCGTACCCAAACCGGATCATGTCGGAGAATTATAATGCGGCCGGCTCCGTGTACTGGTCGCTGAAGATGTTCCTGATCCTGGCTTTGCCGGACGAGCATCCGTTCTGGACGGCCGAGGAGCAGGAGCTGCCGGAGACGGGAGATATTTCGGTTCAGGAGCAAGCGCATCTGGTGTTTTGCCGGGATCAGCAGACCGGCCATGTGGCCGCGTTCAATACGGGCCATCCGTCTACGAACGAGCATACGCATACTTCCGCCAAGTACGAGAAGTTTGTTTACTCAACCGCCTTTGCATTCAGCGTTCCGAGGGCGGAATGGGGACTGGCCCAGGGGGCTTACGATTCCATGCTGGCGCTTAGCGAAGGTGATCGGCTGTTCCGGGTCAAGCGCTTATGCGAAGAAACATGGATTCAGGAGCATGTGCTGTATGCACAATGGAAGCCGTGGAGAGACGTGGAGGTCCGGACCTGGATAGCTGCGGGGCTCCCTTGGCATATTCGCATCCATCGGATCAGCACGGGAAGAATGCTTGATGCTGCAGAAGGCGGGTTTGCTTTAGGCTTGGGATCTCTAAACAGCTCCATGGCGGGAGAAGGGGCAGCATCAGCTTCCGGCACCTTCGGTACGAGCGCTATCTATGGCATGCTCGGTTACGATACGGCAGAGCTCATCTATCCCCATGCCAATACCAATCTCCTGCGTCCCCGCACCGTCATTCCTACGTTGATGGCGGCGCTCGAACCCGGAACCCATTGGCTCATATCGGCTGTACACGGCGATCCAGGTCCTTACGTCGTTGAAGAGCCTTCCATGGTTGCCGTAACAAAGGGTCTGGGTGTAGAGATTGGCCAGCGTGAGATTGAAATAACGACACAGACGGGGAAAGTCATCGTGATTCCGATGGACTGAAGGGCATGCCCTCATTCGCCTTCATATAAATCTAAACCACAAAAGCCGGGGGATTGATAACCCCGGCTTTCGTGCGCTTCATATAAGCACCTCATCCTCCCTGATCGTGGCGATGGGCTGCAGAAATTGGTGATTAAAGGGCCGCAGCTCTGTCCCTGCCCGAGCTTTATTCACCCAATCCGGGTTGACCAAGGCGCTGGTGCCGATCGCAGCGAAATGCGCATGGCCAGAAGCCAAGATTCGTTCTGCGACCACCGGCTCGCCGAGTTTGCCGTTCGCGATGACGGGAACGCCGCCGTATGTTGCGGCAAGCTCGGCTAAGGTGGTCTCGCCTTCAGCGAAAGCGGGGGCGTAAGCTTTGTACTCCGTCGTGTGAATGTAAGATGGTGAGGCCCCGCTCAATTTACCGAAAATTGTCTTAGCATCCTCAACTTCCTGAGCCCACTTATGATGGAAATCGTTCACCTTGCCCTGGGAAATCCGCACGCCAACGGTATAATCCGGGCCAACGGCTGCCCGAATGGCTTCCAACACCTCAACGACAATTCGAATCCGATTCTCCGTGGACCCGCCGTATTCATCCGTTCTGCGGTTGGTGTAATCGGTTATGAATTGATCGAGCAAATAGCCGTTTGCCGCATGGATTTCAACCCCGTCGAATCCAGCAGCCTTGGCGCGGAGTGCCGCTTGCGCAAAATCCTGGATCGTTTGTTTAATCTGAGGCTGCGTTAACTCCCGAGGGGTGGCGAATTCCCCGCTTCCTCCATGATCCTCAAGCATGGCGCCCACCGGCTTCACCGCTGAAGGCGCGACCGGGATGAATCGCTCATGCTGAACCAGGGCCCCGGCGTGCATCAGCTGCGCAATGATTTTACTTCCCTCCCGATGAACAGCTTCGATGACAGGCTTCCAGGACGCGGCCTGCTGGTCATTCGCCATGCCGGGTTGGTTGAGATAGCTTTGGCTCTGAACGTCATCCGGATAAAGGCCTTCCGTAATGATCAGACCGAACCCGCCCTTTGCGAATCTCTGATAGTATCGGACCATTCGGTCGTTTGCCAAGCCATTTGGCTCCGCGCTCGTTCTAGTCATGGGCGAGAGTACGGCCCGATTGGGCAATTTCAAAGATCCTAATGAAGCCTCGGTTAGCAGGTTGGGATATGAATGCATGGTTTTGTCCTCCTCATTGGTTGATCAGTCTTATGGCGACCGACGCTTGTTAGTGGGTATGTTCTGATTGTATTTCGCATGGTCTATACTGTAAAATGATAGAAATTAATACATGTATCAAAAAAAATGATACCAAGAAGGTGTGCTGGATGGACTTAACGGATCTGAGGACGATCGCCGTCATCGTGGAGGAAGGCAGCGTATCAGGTGCTGCCGAGAAGATGGGGTATGTGCAATCCAACGTGACGGCGCGCATTCGCAAGCTGGAGTCCGAGCTGGGTGTTCCTTTGTTCGATAGGCACCCCAAAGGAGTCACTCCCACGGAAAGGGGGCTCGTTCTCTATCGATATGCCAAGGAGATTCTAGACATGGCTGAGGAAGCCGTTGCCGCCGTGAAGGAGCCGCCCTATCCATGCGGTCCGCTTGTGATCGGCGTCGTGGAGACGATGGCGACATCGCCATCCTTTATTCAGGCCTTGTCCCACTTTCAACGAACCTATCCGGAGGTCGCGCTATCTCTCGTTAGCGGAACATCTCCACAGCATTATGAAGGCATGCTCAGCCGTAGATTGGACGGTGCGTTCATTACCGGTGATTATGATATGTCGCTGCTTGTGAGCGAGCTGGAAATCCGGGAGGAGGTGTCGCTGCTTGCTTCGTCGGTGGAATCCGAAGAAGAGGGGGCATTCAAGGCATTCGAACTAACGGGTGCTTCCTGGATCGTATTTCCCAAGGGATGTCCGTTCCGGAAGTCTAACGAAGAATGGCTTAGCAGCGAAGGGATCGCCGCAGCGAACATGATCGAAATCAGCACATTGGAAACGATGCTCAGCTGCGTACGGGCCAAACTGGGCTGCGCGCTTCTGCCGGCATCGGCGATTCCTTGGTCCGATCCAGGATTAAGTGCCTACCCCGTACCGGAAGAGTATCGCAGCGCCACGACCCGGCTACTTCGTCGCAATGAATCATTCCGCAGCAAGGCGTTTGCCGCTTTCGCGGAATGCGTCAGAGAAGCAGGCGGTCTGAATTCGACTGGAATTCAGGCCTCCTGATCTTGAAAACATCACCAGTTTCCGAAAGCTTGCCAGAAAAGGGCGGGATATTTTCATGAAAAGTGATACAATGATAGAAATACGTAAATGAGGGTAGCGGAAGGATCAACGTTTACCTGGCAGCGAAGTGGGAGTGTGATCGAGAGAATGGAAGAGACGTATACGGCAAAACGGGCAGTCAGCATGGAGGACATCGTACGCGCACACCACGTGCTTCGTGAAGTGATCGTGCGGACGCCACTGCAGCGCGACGCTGTGCTGTCAGCCAAGTATGACTGCGAAGTGTATTTGAAGCGCGAGGACTTGCAGGTGGTTCGCTCCTTCAAGATCCGCGGCGCTTACAATATGATTCGCAGCTTGTCAGACGAGGAACGTGGTAACGGGATCGTTTGCGCGAGTGCGGGAAACCATGCGCAAGGGGTGGCTTTCTCCTGTAATGCGCTGAATATTAGAGGCAAGATTTATATGCCGAGTACAACCCCGAATCAGAAGGTGAAGCAGGTGAAGCGTTTTGGCGGGGGCAGTGTCGAGGTCATTTTGACAGGCGATACCTTCGACGATGCTTATGCTGAAGCGATCAAGGCTTGTGATGAGTATGGCATGACCTTTATTCACCCGTTCGATGAAGCGAAGATCATCGCGGGCAACGGCACGATCGGGATGGAAGTTATGGAGGAGCTGGACGCTCCGGCTGATTATATGTTTGTCACCATTGGCGGCGGCGGTCTTGCCGCAGGCGTAGCAACATATGTCAAAACCGTCAGCCCAACGACGCAAGTCATTGGCGTTGAACCGCTCGGCGCAGCGTCCATGATCGAGGCCAAGAAGCAGGGTGAGGTGGTCACCATGCACGAGATCGACAAATTCGTGGATGGCGCAGCCGTTAAGCGTGTCGGGCAGTTGACCTACGATATCTGCTGCGAGCTTGTCGATGACATCGTGACGGTACCGGAAGGAAAAGCCTGCACCACCATCCTGGAGCTGTATAACGAAAATGCGATCGTTGTAGAACCTGCCGGGTCGCTGGCCGTGGCGGCGCTGGATATGAACCGGGACCGGATTCGCGGAAAAACGGTCGTATGCATCATCAGCGGCGGCAATAACGATATCGACCGGATGCAGGAAATCAAGGAGCGTTCCTTGATTTATGAAGGGCTGAAGCATTACTTCATGATCAACTTCCCGCAGCGTGCGGGAGCACTCCGCGAGTTTCTGGAAGAAGTGCTGGGTCCCGACGACGATATTGCACGCTTCGAATACACGAAGAAGCATAACAAGGAAGACGGGCCTGCCCTGGTGGGCATCGAGCTGTTAAGGCCCGAGGATTACGGTCCGCTGGTAGAGCGGATGCAGCGCAAGGGTCTGGATTATACAGAGCTGAACAAGAACATGAACCTGTTCAATCTGCTGATTTAAGAGGTACACAGGCCGCGATAAATAGACTCAGACCACGTATAAAAGCCGGATTCTCCTACAAACGGGAATCCGGCTTTTTTTCATAAGCTATTCATTAGGTTGTCGATCTTGTTTAACGTTGGTGAATGGTCTGTGGTTCGTTCGTCTAGTCAAGCGGAACCGCCTTCGCACGATACTGCTCCACTTCCTGGGTCAACTTGTCCTTGTTACTCTCAAGCACTTCAGACCAGGACTTCAGCTTTTTCAGGAGAGTGCTTTTGGAGACGGCGTCGCTGTCCTTGAGCACGCTATCGAAGGCTTGCCGCACTTCCGGATCAAGTAGATTGTCCTCGTACTTGAATAGCGGCGTATTGTTATAACCGTAGAATAAACTCAGCTCCGTAAAACGAAGCTTCAGCTTCACGTCAGCGGTCCGGTTTGATTTAGGATATGTCGTGATAAAAGCCTCCTGCGCGAGTCCGCGTTCAATGACCTCGGACCAAGGGATGACCAGGGCGGCATCACTGACCGCAGGCTTCTCGGACTCCACAATCATGATGTCGATGTAGGCTTGAAGATCCTTATTGATGTAAGGCTTATATGGTTTCAGTGTCGTATAGTCGATAATCGGGAAGATGACGCCTTCGGTCGTATACAGTCTGTAGCCGCTGTCCCGCAGATTGATGAGCACCTTCCGAAGCGTGTCGTCCTTGGCTTTGTTAATGGTCGTGTTAATCGGCTCCCCGAATTTGTACAGGTTCATCAGCTTATCCTGAATGCCGATTTCATACACCTTATCGGTTTTTGCCGGGAGTGCATCATTCATCGCGTTCTCCAGTTTGAGCACCAGCAGGGTCGCCTGATACGGGGTAACACTGCGGATATGCTTGGTGATGTAAGCCTTGGCATAAGCCACGTCAGTTTCCTTCAGAAGTTTACTCGCTTTGTTGTACACCGCATTGCCGAAGGCGGTAGCTTTGCTTGAAACTGCGGTTGAACCAGCTTGGGATACGGATGCAGGTGCTGCGTTAGCGATGACGCCGGTCTGGATCGTTAGAATAAGTGCAAGGATGGCAGCAATCGCGGACTTTTTGGATTTTGACATATATATTCCTCCCTTACCACACATTACCCTTATCCTATCATCTTCTATAGAACATTAGTTTACAATATACGAAAAAATATTAAAGATTTTGTTATGCGCAAGCCGCGAAATCATGACGAGTTTGTATTATTTGCTCGAAAAAAGAAGCTTCGTCCCGGCGATTCCGACCAGGAATATGACGAGACTGATCCATGGCGCAATCGTCAGAACCGGGAGCAGCCGCCCCAGCCACACGCCGGCAACCAGAATCAATACGGTGATGGCGACATAAATCCCCATATTGCGGACATTAATCTTGCGCTTGTCCTCCTCCGGCTTGAAGGTGTCGCTCTTCATCGATCTTAACAATGCGTGGATCAGCACATAGGAACCGCCTGCTATCAGAATCAGGGTAGAAATACGGACCTGCGTCATGCGTTCAACCGGTCCCCCGGCCCACATCGTGATGAACCCGACCAGCGCTTGGACGAAGAAAAACCAGGTTAAAGCAATCCATGGGATCATGAGATGGTATTGGAGACTGCTGAGGCCCTTCATTTTTGGCAGCTGCTCTACCAGCTCTTTGCAGTAGGATTCGGGATCGCTTCCGAATACGTCCTCGGCGCTTTTACCTTTGGATTGGGCGTCCAGCAGGTGCTGGGCGATTTCGAGCAGCAGCTCCTCGCCTTTTTGTTCCTGCACCGAGCTGCTGCGGATATAGACCACCATGTCCTGGTAATAGCTCAGGTTGTTTGGTTTCATGGCATCCTGGAGTCGATTGTTCTCTTTAATCATCTGTTTGGTATTCATGTTCACTGTCCTCCGCGGGTTAGAATGTGGTCCACACTATCTTTAAGCGTTCCCCAATGCTCCTTGAATTGTTGAAGAACCTGTCGGCCTTTGTCGGTTAAATTGTAGTATTTGCGTGGGGGCCCCCCGGCACCGGGCGCAGGCCGAAGTGTCCCTTCGATTAACTGCTCTTTCTGCATGCGAAGCAGCAGGGGATAAATGCTGCCTTCGCTCACAAACGTTAGCCCGCTGTCTTCCAGCAGCGTGCTAAGCTCATAACCGTATACCTCCCGATGCTCCATGAGCGAGAGAATGCAGCCTTCGAGAATGCCTTTTAGCATCTGACTTTGGGTGGTCATGAATAGGATTATCCTCCTTTAAGTATATTGCAATGCAAGGTAGTTGGTCGTGTGGAGGCTAGGGCTGCCAATTGGAATGATGAATGACGAGTGACAAACTGTCGACTACCTTGTTATGCAATATATCATACCAACAACACACTTGCAATGCAAGGTAGATTGAAAATTCCATGTCGTATTCGTGAACTAGGTATAATTCCGCCGTTCCTATTTCACAATAATAAGCATTCTGAATCTATAGACGACACCCTAATCACTTTAGGGATAAGAAGGAGGAGTTCTCAGGTGAGTGCTAACTTTTTTGACGATGAATTGCATGGGGGAGACGCTGTGCCGGCCAATGGGCAAGATGTTGTTGCAGGCAGCAGTACAGCGGATGGGATATTTGGCCAGCCTGAAGGGGGATACGCCTCCGAGGGTGATGAAACAGATCTGTCTGCATCAAGCTTATGGGAGAACGACCCCATCGGGAAGACCTGGATGAACGATTGGAGCGGGCGCGAAGAGACCCATGCCATGTTCCGCCAGAGCTACGAGTAAGGCTGAGAGTGCGGTGCGAAAGCTGGAAGGAACTATTAATTGAGGCGTGAAGAAATATGCCGCGTTTGTCGATCTGCCATGCGTTGACAATCCATAATCACGATGCTAAGATAAGTTTAATTAATTCATATTAAACTTATCGGAATTATTTATATTATGATTACGGCGTGTTATCGCAAGGAGGAATCGGCATGGAGCGGCAAATTACAATTCGGCATAATCAAGAGGAACTTACGGCAACCATCCATTACCCGTTGAAGGAAGCGGCCCAAGGAGGCCGGTGCAATCGGATCCCACTGGTCATTATCTGCCACGGCTTCGTTGGAAGTCGGATCGGCGTGGACCGGCTGTTTGTCAAAACGGCACGTGAGTTTGCCGAAGACGGGTACATGGTGATCCGGTTCGACTACATCGGATGCGGAGAGAGCTCGGGCAATTATGGCAGCGAGGGTCTCGATTCGATGATTGCCCAGACGCGTTCCGTCCTCGATTATGGACTAAGCTGCACCGATGTCGATCCGACGCGCATCACACTCATCGGGCATAGCTTGGGCGGCGCCGTCGCCCTGCAAACCGCCGTTCGGGATCGGCGGGTGAAGAATCTGATCCTGTGGTCTGCGGTAGGATATCCGTTCAACGATATCGTCAAAATCACCGGTCGCGATGTATACGACACCTCTGTCAAGTCGGGATCCGCCGATTATTTGGGATACTCGTTTACCCCGGTCTTTTTCGAATCGCTGGCACAGGGTCAGCCTTTCCAGGAAGCAATCAAGTTTACGGGCAATGTGCTGGTGATACATGGTACCTCGGATGAGGTCATTCCGGTGGATTACGCATTTTTGTACCAAAAAGTGTTCTGGATGCGCCAGGAAGGCCGCTGCGATAAGGAGATTATCTTCCAGGCCGATCACACGTACTCTGCCGGACCACAGCGCGAGCTGCTGCTTCAGCGGACACGGGACTGGTTGAACGAGCAGGAGAACATTCAGCAGGAATGGCAGCACTGGATGATTTAAGGGAGTTATTTGGCATAATGGGCGATTTAACGGTACAATAGAGTTGTCCCTTGATTTTGAAGCTGGAGGTGGCATCGATGACGTTACCTGCTTTATTTATTGCCCATGGTTCGCCGATGATGGCCCTGGAGGACAACGAGTACACCCGCTTCCTTGAGCAGTTGGGGCGGGAGCTGCCTACGCCTAGGGGCATAGCTGTATTTTCTGCCCATTG
This sequence comes from Paenibacillus sp. p3-SID867, assembly GCF_025142895.1. Lineage (NCBI taxonomy): Bacteria > Bacillati > Bacillota > Bacilli > Caryophanales > Paenibacillaceae > Paenibacillus > Paenibacillus sp. p3-SID867. The sequence continues at coordinate 4,496 of NZ_JAMBDM010000023.1, read as the reverse complement.
GGACGATCCGGATCAGCGGCTTACTGAAGACGCCGAGCATGGCACGATGCATGATTTTTACGGATTTCCCGAGGAAATGTACAAGATCACATATCCTGCTCCAGGCAGTGCAGAGCTAGCTGCTCAGATTCGTCAGCGTTTTGAGGCTAACAATCTGCATGCCAAAGCTGTGACCGGCCGTGGTCTGGACCATGGCGTATGGGTCATTCTGCGAAAAATGTACCCCGATGCGAATATTCCCGTGGTGGCCTTGTCCGTGGACTCCAAGCGCTCGCCGCACGAACAATATTCCATCGGTACGATGCTGTCCGATCTGCGTGAAGAAGGCATCCTGATTATCGGGAGCGGCGGTTTGGTGCACAATCTGCGGATGGTGCACGAGAGCGATGAGCCTGATGAATGGGCGGCTGCATTCGATGAATGGATCGCGGAGCAGCTGACGGAATGGAATCTGAATAATCTGTTTGCGTTTGACAAAAAAGCGCCTCATGCCAGCGATGCTGTCCCTTCTTATGGACGGGAGCATTTTGTCCCTTTGTTCTACGCAATGGGTGCTGCCGACAACGGCCGCAAGGCAAAGCGATTGTTTCAATCTTACCAATATGGCAGTTTGAGTCTGAACTGCTGGTCATTCGAATAATGAGATGCCGGGCTTGGTTTACAAGCTCGGCTTTTGTTGTGGGCCGATAAAAATGAGATGTTCAGGCGGGGTGGTGGGATGCACCTTAGCTCGATTGATTTTGCCGGAGAACAAGAACGTAGTGCCATAGATCTACACAAGCCCATGCAGTCTGAAATAAGATTGCATGGGCTCTTTTTTCGCCATGATCCGCAGGCGCTGCGGCTCTTTTTTTTGTATTCAACCAAACCCCAAAAAATTTTTCTACACAACCGTGTTGACATTATTGAACTACAGTTGTAGTATTGTATTGAAACTACATCTGTAGTTTGTAAATAAAAATTATCGGAGAGGAGTATTACCAAATGAAAGCAGCAACGAAAGTAGCAATCGCGACACTAAGCAGCATTTTATTAATGGGTTCTTCCGTAAACCTCGCGGCGAAGGCGCAATCCTACGAAAAAGCCCCAAAAGCTACTGTCAAGAAAGCAGCCGAAACAGCCAAGTCTATCTCTGCAGAGGAAAAAAAGCTTATCGAGGATGAGATCCAGAGAGTGAAGGAGTTGGCCCAAGAGTCGGGTGATATGTACGTTCTGTATCATAAGTACCCAAAATTAAATAGCGGATTTGATATTAGCTATTGGGGAGGGATACATGAATTCACTTCATACGAGGACTACTTGAAAAAAGCCTCAACTCTGAAGGGGTCCATCTTGAAGCAGCCTGCCAACCTGCCAAAGGGATACAAGTTTTTAACAGCGGTCATTGAAGGTCCGACCGAAGGAAAGTTCGTTGATGAAGTAAGGGCCGAAGGCAAGAAGAGCGGAAAGCCCATCTATGTGAAAAAGATCGATTGGAAAGAAGCGGCAACCATCCGTCTTAAATATGCGAGCGGAAAAGACACGCTGGGCTTTTCCAAGTATACGGTAGATTCGAAGGGAAGCAAGAAAAAAGGTTTCTTTGACGATAAGCTGCCGGCGCATGTCTTTCCAAAATACGTTTTTTGGTATGATGGCGGCAAATTCGAATACAGCATTTCAACCTCCTCTTTGGATATGTCCAGGAAACAGAAGGTCGAGATTTTGAAAGCAGCTGTGAAAAAATAACATTTGCGTCAGCTGCAGGACTTGCGGACAGGCCATACAGCTCTGGAAATAGGATGGCATGAGTTCTTTTGCAGATCAACATTCCCACAAGCGGTACAAGTATACTGCATGTAACTAAACCGAGAAAATTTTCTTCACCAAACATGTTGACATTATCAAACTACAATCGTAGCATTAACATAACTACACATGTAGTTTTATTGAATTGACATTGGAGGTTTCATGCATGAATCAAATACCACCGATTACGGATGCAGAACTGGAAATTATGCGCGTATTGTGGGCTAATCCGGACTGTCCTTCCAGCGAGGTCGTAAAGAAAATGACGGATCTGATGGGGTGGAGCCCCAATACAACTCGGACGCTCCTCAGTCGTCTGGTGCAGAAGGAAGCAGCGGGTGCGAAACTGGAAAAGGGTTCAAAGCGCACCCAACTATTTTATCCGATCATCAGCGAGCAGGAGTATCTGCAGTCTGAAACCAAATCCTTCATGAAAAAACTTTATGGGGGAGCTTTAAAGCCGATGCTGGCCAACTTTCTGCAGGATAAAAAACTGAATGCACAAGAAATCGAGGATCTGAAGGCTTTGTTTGACGAGAACAGCAGCGACGGGGAAACAGAAAAGAGAGAGCCCTGATGAGTCATACATTGCATGAAAATTTATTGTTGTTTTTCGGCTGGGTCATTCGCGGATCGTTCATGGCCGGCATCATGATCGTCCTTGTCCTGATGCTGCAATTTCTACTAAAAAACAAGATTGAAGCCAGATGGAGATACTGGCTTTGGTTTCCTGTGGCCATTCGCTTGCTGCTCCCTTGGGCCCCGGAATCCTCGCTTAGCCTATACAATGTTTTGTCTCTGGAGGCCATAGTGCCCGGCATTCATCAACAAACTCAAGTTTCACCGCTTTGGAAGGAAACGGGGAGAATAAGCGCGGCGATTCATGTTGAGCGCTCTATACACCCGGAAGCAAGCGGAACTTCGGAAGTACCTGCTCCATCCCTTGAATCGGGACCCGTGCAGAACAGCGGTTATTGGTGGAATGGGTTCAAGCAGATAGGCTTCACCAATATACTGATGTCGGTTTGGCTTGCGGGTGTGCTGCTTCTTGCCGTCAAAACGGTATACGACCAGCTTCGATTGAAACAAGCCCTGCGCACGGGCCGAAAAATAGATACGCCTTTTCTATTGACCGTGTTTCACGAGACAAAACAGCAATTAGGCGTGAAGCAAACCGTGCAGTTTGTAGCCAGCGAGCGAATTCCTGGACCTGCCGTGGTCGGTTTTAACAAACCGGCGATTGTCATTTCGCCCAGTCTGCTCATCACGCTGCAAAAGGATCAACTTCAATATATTCTGGCGCATGAGTTCGCACATATTCAGCGGCGGGACGTTGCAGTGAACTGGTTAATGCATATCATCCTGATCATTCATTGGTTTAATCCGTTATTATGGCTAGCCGTACATAAAGCGAGACAAGACCAGGAGATGGCCTGCGATGCATGCGCCTTGAATCGGATGAGCCCGCAGCAAAACAATGCATACGGACAAACGATCATCCATGTGCTGGACCATTTTTCAGGAAACCAACGTCAGCCGGGGCTTGCCGGCCTGTCCGCCACACATAAACAAATGAAAAGGAGACTTACGATGATTAAACATTTTCACAAAAAATCCTATCGCCTGTCCATTCTGGGGATGGGGATGATTCTCGCGCTAGGCAGCGTGACATTGGTTAATGCTAAGGAAAGCGATGCAGGGAACGTCACGTCAAAGGCTTCCGTGCAGTCGGAACAGGGTGGAGAAGTTGTCAATAACGTGCCGGATATTATCTATCCCAAGGGGGATATTGACCGCGAGCTTTACAAAAAAGAACTGGAAAAGGCCGAAAAGAAAGCAGAAGCAGCAGCCAAGGCTCTAACTCCAGAGGATAAGAAGTATATCGAAGCTGAGACCAATAGAGTGAAGAAGCTAAGCGAAGAGACAGGTGATATGTATGTTCTGTATCATAAATATAAGGATCTTAACAGCGGATTCGACTTAAGTTATTGGGGAGGTATAGAAAAATTCACTGCTTACGAGGACTACTTGAATAGAGCTTCCACGCTGGAGGGTTCTATTCTGAAGCGGCCTGCCAACTTGCCGGAGGGATATAAGTTTTCCAAAGCGAGAATTGAAGGTCCAACCGAAGGAAAGTTCCTTGATGAAGTAAGGGCCGAAGGCAAGGAGAGCGGAAAACCCATTTACGCGAAAAAGATAGACTGGAAAGAGGCGGCAACCATTCGTCTTGAATATACGAACGGGAAAGACACGCTGGTCATTTCAAAATTTATGTTGGACTCAGAGGGAAGCAAGAAGAAAGGGTTCTTTGAGGATGATTTCCCGGCGCATATCTATCCAAAATACGTGTTTTGGCATGAAGGCGGCTTTGAATACAGCATTTCAACCACATGGGATATGTCCAAGGAACAGAAGATCGATATTCTGAAAGCAGCGGTGCAGAAATAATATTTTGAGCAAGCTTTGGTCTTGGGTAAGCCCATGCAGTCCTGGAAGTAGGAGTGCATGGGCTCTTTTATACAACCGCTAAGGAAATGGTATGTCAAACGAGTTACGGCCTGGCCGTAACGGACCTCAGATCCGCTATTTTGGCTATCGGCACAGTATTGCAAGATTTATCGGACACAGAGCCCGATAAGTTGCCGATCAGTGACTTGGTCAGTCCTTAGGCCCAGCAGTATCGGACCACAGATCCGCTATTTTGGCAATAC
>NZ_JAMBDM010000022.1:0-91212 GCF_025142895.1 Paenibacillus sp. p3-SID867 | reverse complement strand
CGAAATCAAAGAGGAAAGTGGAATTGACACTACGGTTAGCTACTTAATTGGTGTCTATTCAAATACAGGGATTTTTAAATGGTATGATGGTGTGACTGATGTTCCTACGCAAGTTGGGTTTGATTTCGTATGTACACCTGTTGGTGGGGAGTTATTAGCTGTTACTGAGGAAACAACCGATAGTCGCTGGGTGGCGAAGGATAAAGTTCTTGATTTCATAGAAAACCCCGCTATTCGCACCCGCTATCAGGCCTATTTGGACTTTAATGGAGCGGTAAATTACATGGCGTATTTAACGAAACCTGAGTTCATAATCAAACACCAAACATTTATTTCGAAGTAGATTTTTCTTGTTGCTGAACAAACAAGTACGTACTTTGAGGAGCTGCTGATTTGCTGCAGCTCCTTTGACTTTTATACAAACGGGCAGCAAACGTGGGAAGTAAATCCAGCATATAACTTATTTTTCCTTCACTACGTTAACGGGCAGTAATCTTTGACAAGGAATTTGACTATTAACAATTGAACTACTTATAAAAAATAATAAATGGTGGTGATATAAATGTTTACTGTTAGAAAAGCAAAAGAAACGGACCTTTCGGATGTGGCTAACCTGTCTGAAATATGGGTCTCAGAATGTATCACTTACGGTTTGGGGGTTAATACCAAAAAGTTGTTAAGGAACAATATCGGGGATTATTTCTGGGTTGCAGAAATCAACTCAGAAATTGTAGGCTATATAACTGGTAGTGTACATGTAAGCGACGGGTTAGCTGTAATCGAGCAGGGAGAGCATTATCTAGAGGTAGATGAGGTATATGTTCACCCTGAGTATCGAAGTGGAAATATAGGTCACGTGATGGTAGATAAGCTTCTTGAAACCGCAGAAGGTAATGGCATAACTCGGTCTGTTGTATATTCTGCGACTAAGCAGTGGCAAAAAATTATTGGTTTTTATGAGAAACATGGGTTTAAAATGTGGTTTGTTCAAATGTACCGTTAAAAGCATTACTTTACCTATACCTACTAACGGGAGACGATAGTGCAATAATACAAAGAAAGCAGCAGATCAATGTGATCGGCTGCTAATGTGGTTTGTACAAATGTACCGTTAAGAGCCTTACTTTATCTAAGGATTAAACTAACAGGTACGATAGCTCAATGAAGATATATCTGAATCAGCCGGCTTTATGGTCGGTTGCTTTTTCTCAAACTTACGGGCAGATTAAACAGGAGCCGAATACGCTCCTTTTTTTAGCTAAGGGCAGATTCCTTGATAAATCCTTCCAAAAATTAAGCGAAATCATAATCATTATATACGAACGAATAGATGAATTGATAAAAGTAATGTCAGTTGTTAAAGAGATAACTATGTTATATAACAAAAAGTTAGGAATCAAAAAATGTCCAGATAATCAACAGTTCAGGAGCCGAGGCACAACAAGATGTGTTTCACACTCATTTCCATATTGTCCCTAGGAGACATGGTGACAATCAAGATGTTAAATGGACGACTCACCGAGAATGGCGAGTAAAATTTGATGATTTGTTAATGGCGTTAAAATAGCATTTAACTCTTGACTATTGTCGGTTCATCCACAGCCATATTGCGCTAACGGGAGACGTTAGTTCAATAGAAGACAAGAGAAGGCAGTCGTTTATTTTTTTGTTTAAATTTTTGTTTAAATGAGAAGGAGGAGAGTGATAAATTGTCGGGTGACAAGAACATGGTCCCATTGAAAGTCGCTAATTTAGCGGCTTTTTTGTTTTATCGGTACAAGTTCTTGTCCCGAGTCGAGGACAAGAACTTGTACCGATTGCCGAAAAGGACAAGAACATGAGCCGATTACCGAAGATAAGTATCTAACTATATTTCCATGCCGTTTCATTAAGCAAACGGGAAGGATTAGGTGGAAACAAGTGGAATATTTATATAGCATTCACGAATGGAGTGACAAGATGATCGGGAGGATCATACGAGTTTTGGAACAGAACCCACGACTCGCTATCAGCGTTTTTTACCCCTCGTCCGAGGGGCACCCACTTAGAGGGCTAGACCTATACGCACCTTGTCAAACGGAAGTAGCCGCTATTTTTTTAAGGAAGATGGGGGTTTTGAAAATCTGAACGTCATCGATAATTTGACGACACGTGATAAGACAGATGCAAACAAAGGAACATGGCCAGTGATTCTCTTTTCACCGGGATTCGGTGTAGAACGCGGTATGTATCTTGGGATTATCTCGAATCTTGTGCCGAGGGGATATATTATTGTCACTATTAGTGCCTCGCACGAATCCGTGTTTACTTGGCGGTGCGGCAGTCCTAGAAGCCGCCAAGTTAATGAATCGCATCAAGGCTGCTATCCTTCTCGATCCTAGCTTTCACCTCTTCTGTCTGGATGAAATACGTCCATTGTTCCGGTTTTGTTGTTGCGGCAAGAGGCTTCGACTTATGGATCGATGGCAGCAGTCATGAATGAGAAAATCGCGTACGATTACATCGATGGACAACGTAATGCTTACTAGGCTCTAATAAATGCCAGGTTCTATCGGGTATACGGAGCACAACATATGTCGTTCTCCGACGTGCCGCTCCACTACGGCGACCTTCATGCTTCCCCGGTTCATTCCGTTACGATTGAAGCCACACGGCATTTATCGAAGCTGTCCTTCAAAGCGGTCACTTGCCGGCTACCATGCCGTTACAGCTCAGCGAAACGGTCGTTCAGATTAATGCTGAAGGTGATCCCATCTAACTGAGGTAGGATAATAAGCTGAATTAGAAAAAGCAGGCTTACATAGCTAACGAGAAACGTTAGTTCAATAAAGATAAAGAGGCAGCCGGTCATATCGTTCGTCTGCCCATTAATTCAACTAACGGGCATGGGAAGGTAAGGGGTGTAAATATGTTTAAGTTTATCTTAGGAGTGGGAGTTTATTTTTTTGCAACTTTGCTTATGAGTTTATTACTTTGTAGGGGTTAGCTTTATAAAGTCTATACAGATGGCATCTCTTATTACAATAATACATATTTTAATTCATTTTATAGGTAGGCTCTACAAGAGGAAAACTAATTAATAGTGGAGAACGATAATTGGGTAAAACTACTACCAAAGATTGGTATTCAGACAACGAAGCTGGATGAAGCGATCGGCGGTCATCTATCGGACTCTAACGTGCTTTGTACGGATGCCTGGCGAGCATTCAGTTCCTATGCGAACGCGAAAGGCTTAGCTCATTGCCGCTTCAAATCCGACGGAAAACAACGTGTGAAAGGTGTATACCACATTCAAAACGTCAACAGCTACCACAGTCGCTTGAAGAAATGGATGGACCGCTTCAATGGTGTTGCGACCAAGTATTTGCAAAACTATTTGGCTTGGTTCCGTTATATAGACAGCAAGGAATGTGAGAATACGGTTTCGAATAAGAAAAATATATGTTGGTCAAATCGTGCCTGTTTGTGGTTACTGATACGAATGAAAAGCTTCGGCTTGCTACTTATTTTTGTTAAACTAAAAACGGGCAGTTTAGTGACAGATAGAAACATCTAATATATTGTGCTTATCCAGTTGAATGGAGGGTCTGCCATGGGCATTAGGAATTATCTGATTGGAGGCGTTTCCGGCGCCGGCAAAACTACGGTCTGCAACGAATTGCAGCGGCGCGGCTACCATGCTATTCATGGTGACCGTGAATTGGCATATCAAGGCGATCCGGAAACTGGTACCCCGACGGATGGCTTTAAACCCGAACACCACATTTGGCATGTTGATATAGTAAAAGCTTTGGTCGACAATCAGGATGAGGCGGTAACATTTTTCTGCGGTGGTTCGCGGAATTACACCAAATTCATCGACCTCTTCGACGGCGTGTTTGTCCTTGAGGTCGACCTGGAAACCTCTCTCCGGCGGATTGATGAGCGAGTGGCGCTGGACCCAACTGACTGGGGTGGCAGACCAGAGGAACGGGAAATTAGTGCGCGCTTGCATCAAACGAAAGAAGGCGTTCCTAACAACGGGATTATAATCGACGCCACCGCACCGATCGCGCACGTCGTTGACGAAATCCTCCGTCAAATCGAAGCAAATGAACGCCAACGACAGTAACTTACGGGCGCTCAAGGACAGCCCAATACATCAGTGCACTTGGATAACGAATAGCACCATCCACTGCGCTAACGGCGAACGTTAGTTCAATAAAAGACAAGAAGACAGCCGGTTTACGAGATCGACTGCCTTTGTGCAACAAAATGGGTAGGAAAGAGTAAGGAGATATTAACGGCTTGTCAATGTGAACCGTCATTACCCAACTTAAGGGCAGGTTTATGTAAATTGTCAGTCCTTAATTTGGTGCGACGCATATATTTAAATAGTGATTTGAATTTAGGAGGGTGTCATATGCAACCTCAAATACCTAAAGATCCTATAGTTCCTGAATTAACTGATGAACAGATAAACGAATTAACTGATATCGTTTTCTTATCTAAGGAAATATTACCTTGCGATGCTATTTTTGTTTTCGGGGGTACACATCCTGGGCATTGGGAAGCCGCGATTGACGCTTATAATAAAGGCTTGGGCAAAATGATTATTGGTCACAGGAGGAGTCAGCCCTACAGGAATTAAGCATGTGAATTGGGTAGATAAAACGGTACCCGAAGCGCATGTCATTGTTAATAAACTAACGGAGGCAGGCATTCCTTTAAATGTAATCGTGTATGAAGATCGCTCTAGGAACACTTTAGAGAATGTGTTATACGCTAAAGAAGTATTTGATTTCAATGAAATCGAATCCCTTTTATTCGTTTGCAAATCTCATGGTTCTGGCAGGCAATATCGTACATTGGCGAAGTATTTATCTCAAAAAATTAATTGTTTTTCTTATGGCTTTGATTCAAACTATAATGGTCAAACGATAAACAGAGAAAACTGGATGCATAGTTCAATAGGACGTTCAAGAGTATTGGGAGAGTATTTGAGAATTTGTTTTTACGGAGATCGTGGAGACTTGCTTCGCTTGATAAGAAAGTGGAGGGACTTTCTTATCCCAGGGAGACTTAACCACGGGAACGCTAGTATAAAGGATCGGCCGCCATGTCTTTGACAGCCGATTCAACTAACGATAGTTCAACAAATAAGGCAGGTGAATCATCTATCAAACGAAAATATACTTATCACAACGTAAAAAAAATGAGTTTATAAAAACCACTGAATCAGGAATGAAATCAGTGGTTTTTAGTTTTTATATTAATGTGAGGCGGAAATCTGAAGTGATGAATCTTCCTTGTCATTTTATTTATCGCGAATGGTAGTTTTGTGTTTATTGCCTTGGCTATCAAAGGTGATCCATTCACCAACAGGCTCGCCCATCACAAAATACCCTGAACGCTTTATTGTTCCATCGGGACGATACCATTCCCAATAGCCGTCTGGCTTATCATCAATTATCTTTCCCTTTGACCATATTGTTTTTCCGTTTGCATGGTACTTGATCGTGAAGCCATCAATCACTTCCAATTTCTTTTCCTTGACACCGTTTGGGTGTATCAAGTCACATTTTTCATTTTCCATGACTTGCCTCCGATATTCAGCTTTTTGTTAATTATATCACACTTCAATGATAATGATGCTTGATCTTGGCCGACGTGATTATTTCAAACTAGGTGGTTAATCAATCTATCCTGTCCGAAATAGAGGGTTTCAAATTGCTTCACGCAGACCATGTTGTAAAACCATAACCCCCTTGAATTACCTCTTGGGAAGATTGCAGATAATGCGCTATAATTTCTTGAGAGACAAACACTTAGGGGACATCGTAAATATGAAAAAGAACTATGAGCATGTATTTTGTATTAAATGTAACACTATAGTAAACAGGTCAAAAGCAATGGATATCATGAAAACTGGATACTATATGGCTCAATTTTCGATGGCATTAACTTGCACCCAGTGCAACACTGATATGACATCTGCAACTCCCTCGGGTCAAGTAAGAACTTCATGAAAAGTATGGACATACAAGCAAAAGCAGCTATATTAAGACAACATGAGAATTACTGCTATCAAATTTCCTATTATATTGTTCAAGATGAACTACTCTCCGTCCAAGCAGCATGTGAAGCGTTACTTGACGTATCTAGTAATTCGGTTTTTTTTAGGGAAACCACTGAGGAACAGAAGAAGAAAGTGAAACAAGCCGCCATACATTCAGCGCTAGCTGTTAAATACAAGTACAGAAAACTTGACTCCTAGGACGCAACATAGGTAAAGAGCCAGATTACTATTGAAGAGCCTCAAGTGGAGTACAAGTCACTCCGCCCACCATTTTTGAGGGTGTTCTATCATTTACTTTGAAGCCAACTTCGCTGAATTTTTGCTAGAATTCATGATGCGATAAAAACTTAGGAACCTTAGATTAATAAACATTATTAGTCTAACAATAAGGAGGAATGATTTTTGGAAGGGTTATTTCAGTTAATTGGAGTTTTGCAATTTTTATTAATTACTTACGCTATATTCAGTGTCATTGGGCATGTAAATAGATCAAAAAAACACGATAAAGAAGTTATAAAAATACTTAAAGAAATTAAAGAAAATCAAAAATAGTTTGTGATTTTATGACCGTGTAATAGCGACTATTCTTACTGTATTCAAGCTTTTCCGATCTTTATCAAAAAACGATAACTAGAATCCGACATTAGAATTTCCAATCGATCTAACTAGACTACCTTCTCTGTGGAAATTCCTAGGATTCAGCAAAAAACCAGCTCAAAGAAATTCCTCTCCGTTGCAGGTTAAACTTTAAGCCGTCAAACAAAGAGGAACAGAAAACCAATTTTTTACCAAATATCCTTAGTAGTAGCCTATGGTTTGAACTTTAGTTGCATACCATTTACCGTCTTTTAGTTTTAAGCTTAGGTTAACGGACTCACGGAATCCAAATTCGTCTTCGGAATAGTTGTTGGATACGAAGGCTTTAGTGACAAAGAATAAGTGCAAAGGGAACACCAATCCTACATCATGGGAAGCCTTATTATATGTATACTCAGTAGTCATTCCACGTTCATGCAGATTGATTCCTTTATAAACAGACTCATCCATATGTTCTTCATAATTGCTCTTAGCTCCAGACATAGCTTTTTCAAGTATAACCTTAGTATCCTTAGCGATCCAAACGCCAAATGACACATATACGACTACAATCAGTGTGATAAAAAATAGAATCCATTTCTTCAAGCGCATACTTTTCCTCCTGAATAGTAAATGAAAAAGTTGGTACTATTTCTAAATGTATCAACTTGTACCTATATTCTTTATGCGTAAAGCACTGATTAACTGAACTGGATGTATTGTTGAAGTATAGATCCGAGGTTAACCAGTGATTAGTGTATTATAACCAACAACTTCACTAAAAGTTTGATTGAACTTCATTATAAAATATTTAAAAACAATCAATGTCCCCCCGATTTTTAACGAAATAATTGATTATTAGTTGCACATTTAAAGAGTGTTAATATATGGGTAGGGTAGCCACCCATAAAAAAGCAAATTAAGATAAAGAAATAAATAAACTTACTGATGAAATAAATGGCAGGATACCGTTCCTGATGTACGTCAAACAATTCAGCGAAGGTACGGAAAAGCCAGGCATTTCAAAAAGTCTGGTGGAATGATTGGAAAAACATGAGATAATAACAAAAAATAAAAGGGCGAGGAAGATCCTCGTCCTTTTATATGAGGGAAACCCTGTTTCTTAAGTTTTACTTAGGAACATGTTAGCCTTCCCATCTTATAAAATCAGGAATTTGATTTTTAGATTTCCTTTTTAAAGGATAATGTAAATTTTGTTTCGCCGATTTGGGAGGTGAAGCATATATCACCTTGGTTTTTTTTCATTATTTCCTTGGATATTGCTAGCCCGAGTCCTGTACCGTTGCTCTTACTGGTTACAAATGGAGTGAAAATAGTGTTCTGTATATTCGGTGGTATCCCTAAACCATTATCTATCACGTCAATATAGCAGTTCATATTATCATCATAAGTATGTATTTCAATTACCTTTGAATTTTTATTAGAAGATAATGCATCTATACTATTGATCAAGATGTTGGTTAAGACCTGTTGAACCGAAACTTTCTGTATAACCAATAGGTTATTGCAATGTAATAATAGTTTGATTTCAATATTCTCATCTATTAATCGTGGGCTCAATAATTCAAGAACAGATTCAATGATTTCGCCTAAAGTACAAATATCCTGCGGCTCGTCTGTCCCAACATCTTTGGAAAATGCTAAAAAATCCAGTAATCTGTCCATACAACCCTTTAAATTCCGCCTGTATAATATCAAGAAAACCATTGATCTTACGCTGGTCAAAAGAACTTCTATTCATTTCAGAGCGAATGAGATGCATAAAACCTTCAATCGCGGTCAAAGGATTTCTTAATTCGTGCGCCATTGATGCGGCCATCTTACCTAGAATTGTAAGTCGGTCATTGTGCAACTGGCTTATTTTTTCTTCTTTTTCTTTCAGTATCGAATTGTCATGTTCCCAATAGACGACACAAGTATGCTGCTGGATGTTATCTATTCGAGTATGCACAACTGGAATGATTGCTTTCATTTCATGAACTGGTACTTCCAATTCATCACAATAAGACCACATACTATCGAGCAATGCTCTTCGCCAAATGTGAGAACTATTTAGGAGATATTGAATCGGTGTACGTTTTTCGGCATGAGACTTCCACATTTGCTGGAATGCTTTAAATGAAGGATGCTCATCAAGGGGTATATGTATGGCAGTCAAAAGTTCAAAGTAAGCGGATCCATGTTCATGCAAATCAGCAAGACTATACTGATTCATAACTTCTCTTTGACTTTCGTTTAACCATACTTGAATTACCATACCTTTATATTTCTGAAGGAAAAAGCTGTACCATAACACAATCAATAAGAACGATCTCCCTTCGTATCAGGACGTTGAATTGAAAGTTGAATTCAATGGGACTGATTAAGCAAAAGTTTTAAAAGTCGAGGCTATTAAGGGCAATACGAAATAAACATCAATAAGTAACAAGAGTTCTAGAATCGGTATATCAAAAGAGGCTGATGTCATTACACGATGGAGCAATTCGAGATATCCATGAGCCAGATGGGCTCTTATTAATCACATTATCCTTGAAAGAACTCCATTTTAGGGGTTGTCTTTTCCAAGATCGATCTTGTTGATTTGGGTTATTGCATTTATTCTCAATTACATACCTAATTGTTTCAATAGCTCTATTAAATCCTTCCTCTTCTCAATAACCACTAGATACCTGTTAAAATTGCCAGGCATTTCCGGACAAAGGAAAGACCCCTTCTGCTTTTGGTTTAGCAGAAGGAGCTACGCTTAAAAAATGCCCTTCGGTCTCCTCGTGAAGGTGGCTCGATGCTGTCGAATCAGGTGCGAGGATCTACGAAAAGCGGTAACGGAATCTACCTGTTCGTTGTCCTCAAATGATTCATTCGTCATGACGTCATTAGCCATTTCTAGTTCACTAAAAAAAGTCGCTTTTTCTATTACCTACTGCTATTGTTAGACTCTAATAAAGTACTAATAAACATAAGAATGTGACAACTGCAGCTATAATGCTAGCTAATAATGATACAAATAAGAGTGTGACTACGATAGTAATAATGTTTGCTAATTTATTCGAATTATCCAACCTAAAACTCTCCTATCAATGACTTCTATGTTTCCAGAATAATACAACCGGGAAGCAATATCAAAATAGTGAGGGAATGAGCGGAATGACAATTAAGTAAACTGGCAAAAATCAAATTGCTTTTTTGATAGTCAACATTGCAACAAGTTTAGGAGTTAGTTGGGCTTGCGCATGCGCTACGGCTGGTTACTGCGGCGGGACCACGTTATGTTATACTCGGATATATCGAATAATCTGCTGAACAGGAGAATATGTCATGAAACATAAGGAAATGTCCGAACGTACCGTGCGAAAGCTTATCGAAACGGGAATCGATTTGTTTTCGAAGCAGGGATATACAAGCACCAGCATCGATCAAATCGTCACACAAGCGGAGCTGTCCAAAGGGGCGTTCTATGCCCATTTTGAATCGAAGGAAGAATTTCTGATCCGGATTCTGAGAGAAAGCTTTCGCGAATATTTTGAAGGACTGCAGCATATTTTGGACCGGAAGAATCAGAACTTGATGGATAGTTATATGGAATCATCCAAGCTGACATTGAAAGAATCATATCAAAAGGGTTTCTCCCAGCTTCTGCTGCAATCGGCGATGGTTTCCCGTCAGTTGCCTAACGTCCATGAAAAACTGAAAGCGTTGATCGATGAATGGCGGCATACCCTGATCCCCTATTTCGAGGAGATGAAGAAGGAAGGGCTCATCAACAAAAACCTCGATTCCGAAAGGCTCTTTACGGCGGGAGTTGCTTTGTTTATGGGGTACAATATCCAGCATTATATCGACGAACAAGTACCGTTGGTAGATATGATGGAGGTTTTTTTAGAGGTATTACAATCCGATCGTCTTACGAAGGAGTGACTTTTTCGCTCCATAACCCTTATTGCCGCGTTTTCCGTCAATCCGATTCCACCGCAGTTTTTGGAACCAAACGGCCATTTTTATAAGACTAAGTTCCCATTGTGCATGAAATCTCCACATTTTATACTGGTGAAGTAAATACCGACTGGTGGGTATTTAAATTGAGGAGACAAAGGAGATCGGATAATGAAGAAGAAGATGTGGCTTGCCGCGCTGTCTGTTGTTTTCGCACTGGCTCTTTTCGTTGTACCTATGCAGCAATCATACAGTTCAGCGGAAGGTAGCTCCAGTGCGAACGGCATCGCCGGTAGCGCTCTAGACGGCCAGTTTCAACTCGGCCACGTTGTGAAAATCTACGTTCCTTCCACGGTGAACGGGGATATTCCGATTACCGAAGAGGCGCACGAAAAGTTCGTTGACGAAGCGCTTACCCAGTTTTCAGGCTGGTTCGGAGGGGCAACGGCGGTTGAAGGGACGGGAGCCTGGGTGGACGACAATAAGAAGCTGATCAAAGAAAAAGTGACGATCGTCTACGCGTTCGCGGAGAAGCTGGATAAAGCCGCGATCAATCAGGTTGTCGATTATGCCAAAAAGATGAAAGAGAAGCTCGGCCAATCTTCCATATCGCTCGAAGTGAACGGCAAGATGCACTTTATCGAGTAAGCTGCGGGTACACAACAATCGATAGGCGGGAGATAAAAGATGAGAAAAATCGTTATCGCACTGTCTGTTATGATGCTTGTCGTCATAACGGGATGCGGAAGGCTGGATCTCGTCATCCATGATGAAGGCTCGGGTAAAGGGGAGTTCTCGGTTGATCTTTCGGGGATGATATCCGCCGATGAACTGAAGGATGAACTCGAGAAAGAGATCACAAATGCGAACGCGGATGCCGGAAAAGAAGTCATCCGACTGGACAGTTTCAAGGAGAAGGACGGGAAAGTCGACGCGACGGTTTCGTTCGATAGCCTGACCGCGCTGAGTGGCGGGGAAGACTCGCTGATTGCGACGGTCGCGGATTTGAAGCGGCTTTATCCCGAACGGATCAACGAACTGGTCGAAGCGCCCGAGGACATCGAGAAGATTATGGATAAGCCTGTCGTCTATCTGAACCTGGACGACGAAATGGAAATCACGGTTACGGTGCCGGGCAATATTCTGTATGCCGCTGGAGGGACCGTTGCCGAAGGCAAGCCTCGTACGCTGCAACTGGCCGGTGATGAAGCTATCATCGCGTACGAACCGTCTGCGAATAAGTCGTGGATGACATGGATTGGCGTGCTGCTGGTCGTCATCATCGCGGCGTATGTCATTTACCGGAAAGGACGGTTTCGGACCGCTGCGCCCGGAATGAAAGGAGGAAGCGCTCCGAATGCGTAACCGAAATCGTGCATGGGTCGGGTTGTTGGGATGCCTCTGGTTGCTGGCCGGCTGCAGTAGCGGCGGCGGAGAGTACGAGAAGCATATGGCGAACGCCGATAAGGCGATGGAGAGCCTGGATGTGGACACCGCTATCACCCAGTACCGCAAAGTAACGGAGATGGACCCTAAAAAGTTGAAGTACGGCGAAGGACGGATTGTGATTGCCAATGAGCTGCTGATGAATGCAGAAGAACTGAAAGGCAGACTGGATGATCTGAAATCGCGTACCGAGGAAGTGAAAAAGTCAGTCGCAGGCCTCGATATCGAGAACGCAGAGGCTGAGGAAATCGTCAGAATGAACGGGGAGCTAAGCGATATTCAATCAAATCTCGAAGAGTTCTCAACGACCTCTCTGTACAAGGAAATCTCGGATCTGCGGAATCAATTCACGGATAACACCAAAACCAAGAGAATCGATCCGATTGTAAGCGAGATCGAAGCCAGTATCGGGAAACTTGAGTTTGATCATGCCGAAAGCGGCGTAGCGGAGCTGCGACAATTCGCGGACGGCTTCGCCGAAGCGGTGGGAAGCACTCCAGAGGATTTTTTCTCCCGGATCGAGTTGGAAAAAGCGAAATATATCGAATTTCCGGTCACGTACAACAATCGGGATGTAGTCCTCTTGCAAAATGGAGCGGGAAAAATTACGTTTCTAGGCGAAGGGGTAAGACAGAACGAGCTCGTGCTAATCTACAAATACGAAGGGGAAATCCGTCTGGCTTCCACGAAGGTTGCCCCCGAAATCCAGGCCGTGTTCAGCGACGGCAGCTCGGTCGAGCTGGACGAGGATGACACTACGTTCCGCCATTTCCCGGACCACACCATCGCATACCAGCCAGTCTCGGACGATCTGGACCAAACGCTAGTTCGGCTCGATTACCGGTTTGGATTGAACAAAGACGAGACGTTCAAAAAAACTGAAATCGGCCCTGCAGGCGAGACGGCGACGCTCAAGGAGGTCGCGGCGTTGCCGGATACGGAGCTTCAGCCTTCCTTAAGCGCCGTGAACGGCAAGATGACGGTCGAGATCAGCAAAATCGCCATCCAGGAGCGTACGGTGACTGTCGAAGGCAAACTGACGTCGGGGGCAGATGTCGATCTTGAAACCCCCGCGTCGTTCTATGTGCCGTCCCATGAACTGTTCGATACGAATTGGATGGAAGAGGAGCTGTTCGCCGGAGTGGGCAAAGAGTTTGCCGTACAGTTTGATTTACGTCACAGAATTCCGGCCGAAGCCAAGTACCTGAAATTCTACATTGCGGGGGTTCAAGTGAACATCGACCTCGCGACCGGGAAGGAATATGCCCCGTCGGGCCAAGAGCTGTTAACGCAGCAGATCATCGTTCCCGGCAACGAAACGGACGTCACCGAAAGCTTCGACGATTGGAACAATACGATATTGGAGAACGCCAGCGGCAATCTGTTCGCCGACGGAATCGCCTTTATCCAGAAATATCATTGGACCGAGGCTCCCTCCTTTTCAGTCGGCTTGAATCAGCACTATAAGCGATTGACCGCCAAAGTCGCAGTCGACAAACTAACCGCCGGAAGCGAGTACGGAAGCAGCAAGGTCAAGGTCATGGGCGACGGAAAAGTGCTGAAAATGCTGTCGCTCAGTTCGGCAAAGGCCGCTACACTCGACCTGGATGTGGATGTGAGTGGCGTCCGCACGCTGCAGTTTATCATCGTTCCTACTTCAGGCAAATATGGCGAGACCCAGCGAATTATTATCGGCGACGGCGTTCTTACGCCGTAACGCATCGAATCGGCATGTTGCAGGAAACCGCGACTATCGCGGTTTCTTCAACATGATATATCTGATGAGATGAGGTTAAGAATCCTTCTATGATGACTTTATTTGGTGTTTTTAGCGAAAAGAAAATAAAGTTTTTTATCGATAAATAAGGAAAAGATTTCCATATAACAACAACCCGAACAATTATTGGTGTCGAGGGACAAGAACATGGTCCCATTGAAAGTCGCTATTTTGCGGCTTTTTTGTTTTATCGGTACAAGTCTTGTCTCGAGCCAAGGACAAGAACTTGTACCGATTGCCGTAAAGGACAAGAACATGAGCCGATTACCGAGTAGATAAGTACCTAACCCTAAGTTTATAAAGAGCCCGGGGTCACCGGAAAATCGGTAGCATCTGTGAATCCCGTCACATATGCGTTACCCAAAGCGTCTACTGTGATACCGTGGCCCTCATCACGCAGGGAACCGAGTCCCTCCAAATAGGTCGAGTAGATCAGAGCGGAACCGGATGAGTTCAGCTTAGTAACAAATACCTCCCGCATGCCCTTGAATGTTGTATCCAGTGCGCCGGGGGTCACCGGAAAGTCGGCGGATTCCGTATATCCCGTTACATACGCGTTACCCGCAGCATCCACCGAAATAGCAAAGCCTCGATCTTCACCGCTTCCCCCGAGATAGGTGGCGTAGACAAGGGCGGTCCCGGCTGGATTCATCTTTATCACAAAGGCGTCAAATCCTCCTTGAGGATCCTTTTGAAAAGCGCCCGGGGTCGTCGGAAAGTTTGGGATATCCGTAAATCCTGTTACGAACGCATGACCCGAATCATCGACGGCGATACCTTGAGCCTGAGTAAGAAGCAGATTACCGCCCCCTCCGCCGAGATAAGTGGAATAAAGTAGGATCGGATCAATCACCAAAGGGCAGGTTCGGTTTATATATCTTCCTTCATTTTAAATCCAACAATTGCCCCCCTGTTAATTACCTCATATTCGCTACAAGTAACATTTTTTTGATTTCTTGAACGATTCTATTTTGTTCTTTTAAAGGCGGTAAAGACCACTCGATGTGTACTTATAGGCAGCCAATGATAGGGTGTAGGTTTTCCATACATCGTATTGGGACGAGAGCGCCCATCCAGACAATAAAAATAGTTGTTAATATTTAACTATGAAAATTTAATTTGCCATTCCTTATAGTCTATATAAATACATATACATCAATGGAGGACCAAGTATTTCTTCAAGGATACACAAGTTATTCTGAGCCCTTCAATATTATGTTGAAAAGTGGAGCTCTGATACAGTTTCCAACTAGCATTGATAGCACAGACAGAACTACGGCTTGGAATGGATTCAAATGAAAATAATGTGGATGCCAATGTTATTTGCATTGGCATCTTTGCTTAAAGGGAGATTTGGTTTATGATTCTATTACTATTTTTATTTGGAATAATAAGTATTACTGTTACATGGCTAGCTACACGTCTATCCTTAATAAATATTGAAACCTCTAGAAATAACGCGAGTTCATACTATCCAGGAGATTTAACATCACAAGATAAGATAGGATTATTAATTTCTCCTACGATAGCTCTTTTGATTGTCCTAGCTGTATTACTTCTGATATTTAACTTTCTACTAAAAGACAAAACGAAAACCAAAAAGTTCAATAAAGTAGCTGTGGTTATTGTAGCAATCTTAATATTAATTTTAATTGTGGTAAATTATATATATCTATTTGTCGATTATCCGAATAATATTAATTCGGGTCCATTTATTTAAGTTTAATAAAATATTTTATAAACTGTTGACTTGTTGAAGAGTATCCACACTAATTGGGGTAATACCAGCGTTGCTGTCACCAGGGGCAAAGTAGGAGGTAAATATTGTATATCACTAAACCTCATTAAAGGGGTAATTCCAGGGTAGATCACGTGGATAAAAATCAAAGAACACTCTATCTCAGGAGTGTTCTTTTTTTGATTTAGCTGTTATCCACTTACAAAAGATTCTGTGGTCAATAATGCCCCTGAAGTATCTGATCCTATTCCTGCCAGGTCACTGGTTTGTCGAGTATGCCGGAGACTACTAACTGTGCTGCGCTAGCTGCATTCGTGCTGGCGGTGCTCCACGGTATGGCTGTTCAAGCCAAAGCCGGCTTCAGTCGCGACATGCTAGAGTCTGTTGCTGAGGAAGTGCTCTCCACCTGGCCTGCCGGCAGTTCCACACTTTCTGGAAAGTCATCCTAAACTCCCTGGTAAATGTCAGCATTACTCGCGCTATCGTACAATCAGACAGCGGATAGTATTGAAAAAAAAGGAGAATGAAAATGAGAAAAGTAGTTGTATCTGAGTTTGTATCGCTGGATGGCGTCATGGAGAATCCGCAGTGGACGATCCAATTCCGTAGTGAGGAAACAAAGCAATTCAAGTTCGATGAACTGAAAGCAAGCGACGCTCTTCTGCTTGGACGCGAAACGTATGTTAATTTTGCAGCGGCTTGGCCTCTTTTGATCGAGAAGGAAGGGGAATATGGCCGGATGATGAACGGTTACCCCAAGCACGTGATTTCAACAACTCTGGAAAAAGTGGAATGGAACAATTCTTCGCTGATCAAGGGCAATATCACAGAGGAAATATCCAAGCTGAAGCAGCAGCCTGGTAAGGATATCTTGGTATATGGCAGCTGCGCGCTCGTTCAAACGCTGATGCAGCTTGACCTCATCGACGAATATCGGCTCATGGTTTTCCCAGTTGTGCTTGGAAACGGAAAACGTCTCTTTGGAGAAGAGATCGATAAGAAAGTGCTGGAACTGGCGGAAACAAAGACATTCGGTTCAGGTGTCGTTGTTCTGACTTATCTTCCGGCAAGATAAGATTGATCAGGAAAACAACTACTTGCTTGCGGGAAAACCGTCTTTCGGCAACATGGCGTGATGCTGACGGACTGAAAACTAATTACCAGTCTAAAAAATGAAGTTTAAAACCCGTTGGATGGATAACTCCAACGGGTTTTAATTTTTTGTTAAAACGATGATGGAAGAAATTCTAAAAGGAAAAAGGGCAAGTTACGGCAAAGGGTACAAGTCTTGTCTTTAACGTTAGAGTGCACAAAACTGTCTGATGACACAAAAGTGTCTACAATTATTAGTTCAAGAAAGCATGATTAATCAGGCTTTTTATTTTTCTGTTGTCATAATTGTGTCATTATAAAATGCACAAAAGTGACCACATTGTAGGATTATGACATAAACGTTGCTACATTGTAGGTTAGCTTCGGAACGTATACAATTTCTTTGTAATACCAACGTAGCTGGCACCCAATTGGGGTTGGCAGCAATTTGATGGAGCTCATTCGAGTAGCGAAGGCTGGATATTTTTGTCCAGTGTAATAAGGAGTTGTTTGATTTTATGGAAGGATATAGGCTTTTCGATGTAATCGATCATACCTAGCGCTAAGCAATGGTTCTTTTCACTCACAGATGTATTCGCACTCACAGCAATAATATATGGGGCTGGTGCAACTGATTCGAAGATTTTTTCTGTTGCCTTCATTCCGCCCATGAGCGGCATTTGAATATCCATAAAAATGAGCTGATACGACTTCGCTTGAGTCGCTTTAAGGGCTTCCTGGCCGCTTGTCGCTAAATCAACGTCATAGCCAAGTTTCTGTAGGATTTAAAACAATACGACTCGATTGATTTCATGATCATCTACCACCAGTATATTCATTTAAGAATTCCTTTCTGCAGAATGATCAAAGAAAGACTGAAATAGCTTTCCATGCCCCTTCGCTGGGAGTCAGATAAATAAAAGAGATTCAATTAATTATTTACCATCAAAGAAGGGGGATGAATCGGGAATTGGCTTAACGCGGTGTAATGATTGCTGCTGCAAGAGACACGGAGTCTACGTTCGGACAACAGTTAGATGGCATTAGATGATCTTGGAGATAGAGGAGGAAGTTAACATACCGGAATGTTGTGAGTTATCAATGCCAGGAATCACTTATGCCGCTGCAGAGGCAGTTGGTATCGGAACACCTGCCCAAGAAAATTAATTAAGGAGCACACTCATCGGTCATAAACTCATCATTAACTTGTGTGCTATTTGAGGACAAGAAGATACACACATAAGAAGTCGCGGAATACGCATTTTTTTTATTTTAACGATGTAAGTACTTGGCCCCTTGCTAACTGTGGGTATGATCTTTGGTTTATTTTATACCCGAGCAGAGGGTGAAGGTGACATAACGGAAGTTGGAAATTATTTGGAAAGCAATTTATCTGAAGAGGATTTAGATAACTATAAACTCAATGTATACCAATATTCTTCAGATCCATTGGGATTTCGCGATAATGTAAGAAGAAATTTAGATTTGGATTTAGAAGTATTTAAACATTATCTTAGAGATTCGCGCGCTTTTTCCGAAATTTTTTTTAATCGCTGTCGATCCAATCAAGATTAGTTCGTTCGTATAAATAGAAGCTGATTACCCAAACGCTCTTTACATCGGAATACGAAGCTTCTCAATAAAATAGGAGGTAAACAATTATGAGATTTATGATCATTGTCAAGGCTACAACAGATTCAGAAGAGAGGGTTATGCCGAGTGAGGAGCTTTATGGTGCCATGCAAAAGTACCACGAAGAATTGGCGAAAGCCGGTGTTTTGCTCGATAGGGCCGGACTGCAGCCAAGTTCAAGCGGAATTCGGATTTCCTATCCGGTACCTGGAGGGAAACCGAAAGTCATTGATGGTCCGTTTACGGAGGCAAAAGAATTAATCGCGGGATATACGCTAATTGAGGTCAAATCGAAAGAAGAAGCAATAGAATGGGCTCATCGTTATCCGGATCCCCATGGATTTGGACAAGGGGAGATTGAGCTCAGGCCGTTATATGAAGCGGAGGATCTTACGATTAATCCAGAATTGCTGGAAAAAGATGCAGAACTTGACAAGCAGATAGGGGAGCAGAAAAAAGCGTGAGTTTGATCGATACACATCGAACCATTGATGCAATATGGAGAATGGAGTCGGCAAATCTAATTACGAGTTTAACCCGAATGCTACGGGACGTCGGTGTTGCAGAGGATCTTGCCCACGATGCTTTGGTAATTGCCCTAGAACGATTGGTTGCCTTAATGGAGATTCAATCTTCTCGTCTTAAAACTCGGGTTAGCGCTACAGGTGAATTCATACTTTGATGGACCAAAATCGGGCAAAGTGGGATATATTGCTGATCCGTCGTGGATTAGCCGCATTTAAACGCAGCCAGGACTCGGTCCATACGCGTTGCAGGCTGCAATTTTTCTGCTTGTCATGCGGACTAATACTGCAGCTGAGACCGATTGGATCCGTATTTCTGCCATTTATGAAGCACTGTCCAGGGTAACCCCATCGCCGATCGTCGTATTATACCAGGCGGTTGCCATATCAATGGTATTATGAATTTATCCAATTCTAAAATCCAATTAGAAAGGACGATTGTTAATGCGTAAAATCATTCTATTCATTCACAGTACTTTTAATGGAGTTGTCACTGGCGACCCACGCGAGGACAAAACTAACTACATGGTTTGGACAACTGACGCCGCCATGGGGTCTGAGTATCTATTAAATAGGTTCGATACAGCTGATACCATTTTGCTTGGCCGCGGAACCTACGAAGACCTCTCTAGAAAGTGGCCGTATATTAAAGAATGGCCAATAAACGTAAGCGATGTAGGTTCACGCCTGGGTGAAAAGATAAACAACGCCCACAAACTAGTTGTAACCGGCAACCATCCCCTCGACGAGCTAAAATGGGGAGTTTTTGAAGCTCCAAAACAATTGACCGGCAGTAATATAGAAGAGCAAATTAAGGATCTAAAACAAGGTAACGGCGGCGATATTATTATTTTCGGTAGTCCAACGCTCGTGAGATCACTTGCAAACGCAAATCTTATTGACGAATATCAGGTACTCGTGCACCCGGTGGTGGTCAACGTAGGCGAGCATTTATTTGACAATCTTAAGGAGCGGAAGGACTTCCATCTCGTGGACGTCAAAATACTTACAGATGGTTCCCTCTTGGTAACCTACGAACCTGCCAAAGCTTAGCTCAACCGACAGATGAAAAAAGTAACTGGACAACTAAAAACCAAAAGCTCCTGAACAATTTGAATTTATCTAAGTCTAGAAAGCTGGATCTTGTGAAAGCTGAAATGGGAGAATTACATTATCAAACATTTGAGTTCATAACCACAGGTTGTAAAAAAGATATTTTAGTCTTAGACAAAAAATCGGTTATTTTCTTTCTATCGTAATGGGCATCAGTTAGATCCTTATGGTGTAAGACAGAAGCTAATTCGTAGATTAGGGAACACAGAAGCCAGAATGTTTATATATTTCTCCAACCAAGAATTTCGTAGTTAAAAATATGTACCTGGCTATCGAATTACACCTGAGTATGTAAAGGGACATCAGGAAAATGCAACATACATAGGAAGATCTATTGGAAGGTTTTTTTAAGACAACTCCATATGGAATCCAAAAATTTGAATGGACCCGCAATCATTGCAGGAGATTTTAATATGGAAATGGACGATCCATGGATACTAATTTCGAATGCATCCGATCATTACCCTGTCATTACAGAACTTATCTGGATATAATGAAACCAGCTTTTTATTATTTTGTTAAAAATAGGATTGAGCCAATAACGACCACGCTATGGAGCAATCAGTAACACCGCAAAAAGAGCTCAGTTGGCACTTTGCCACTGGGCTCTTTTTCTCGTTTAGTGAATGTATAATCATTTCTTAACGGCTATACTCTTTATTGAGTACAATTCTCCCCATTGGACGTCGCTTATCTCCGTAAGGAGAGTTAAAGTGGAACTACGCTGGCTAAGTCTGAAGTGGGCTTTTAGTCATGAGGAATAGTGTACTCTTCCGTATATTACTAAATGTCTCTACAATAAGAGTGTTTCGAGAAATAAACGGATATCAATCTGGCATATTGGTTAAGGATGGATTTGATTTAATTACCACTTTATTTTACTGCATAACACCTAAAAGGGGGTAATTAACCGCAGTAACATATCCACCTTCGGAATTCGGTAGTCATCAATCCCGTTCGAATTGATGACCATGATACCAGAAAGGATTGACAGATAACTAGCGATAAGCTCTCTGGGATCACCTTCTACCAATTCTTCGATTTGCTGACCTTCTTGAAATAAAGGAAGCAGTACATCAATAAAACTATCCATCGAATACTGTTCAAGAAGCTGCTTCACCTTCTCAGGCACACCGTCTGACGTACGCGCTTGGTGGATAAGCATAAAGTATGGAGCACCGTTTTCGTCGAGGATTTCCTTTGTCAACGCCCTGATTTTTTCGACCGGTGTACCTGGCAGTTCATATACGCTTCGTATGGCCGCCTCTGTTTCAGCCATTGCCTCTTCAACGAGCGACACGAACAATTCGTCTTTCGATTTGAAATAATGATACAGCAGTCCTTTGCTGATGCCTGCGGTTTCCGCTATCATGCTCATCTTTGCATTTATGATACCTTTACGGGCAAAAACCTGGATGGCCGCCGCATTAATTTGCTCTTTTCGTTCATCGCGTATTCGATGCAATTGATCGTCGTTTAATGTTGCCAATATTGAGCGCTCCTCTGTAAGTCAATATAGTTATTTAACAGTATATCAAAAAGATCTTTATAATCGCTATTGCTTTACTGCTCATACGGCGTTTCCGAGAATCGCGGTAGCATCTCTTCCAAAATCGCCTCGACGGGTCGTTCGTCTTCCACCTTAATCATAGAGAGTAGGCGCATGCCTTCATTCGAAGAGGACAGTACTTGGACCGCCGTCTGTGGGTTGAAGATATGACGGGGTGATATAGATAACGTATTCACAGCCCAGTAGAGCCCATAAAGATGCCAATCAGGCTTGCTTGTAGCTTGCTTGAGAAAATGCTCCATATATTCCCGGCTGAAGGCATTCCCCAAGCTCGAATCCGTACCTTTATATTCGACGCCTTCCCACCGTAGATCAGCCGTACAGTTCAGCCAGAAGGCCGGCTCAATTGCTTCTTTAATTCGACGAAGCACGCCTTGCTCCCAATCAAACCGGTCCTCCCCACGTCGCTCTAACAAACAAGCCCCCAGTATTTCGGCCGCCATCGCAACCACGGTCATACCTTGGCCGAAGATGGGATCGTAGATACAGTAAGCATCTCCCAAAACTAGTAAGCCTGAAGGCCAACGGGACATCTGTTCGTAACGATGGCAGTACAACTCTGGAACACGGAACCCTCTGGGAGAGGTGATCGGATCAAAGTCGTGTACGATTTCCGATATGATCGGACTTGGAAGTTGCTCCAAGGCCAGTTCGAATTCGGCTGCATCCGTTGGAGGGTATTTCCCTCCTGGACGGTAAAGCAACACTTCGGCAGTCTGGTTTTCGATAAAGGAGAATACGCCCGTGTAAGTGCCGCTGTCAGGCTGACCCTGGAGATTGATGACATCCCATTTATCAATCAAATGAGTCAAATGAGAAGGCACTTTATAACGTCGGGTACTGTACCCAAGGGAAACTTTCAGCAGATCTGGTTCGGGAACCTCGTAATTCAAATCCTTAAGCCATCCCGAAAGTTTCGAGGAACGTCCGCTCGTATCAATAACCAGATCTGCTGTCAGGGCTTCCTCGTGCTTGGATTGTTCGCGACCTCTAACTTGAACGCCAGTAACAGCTGTCCGATCAGGGGTCGTTAACAGCCCGATCACATTGTGCTTGGATAGGAAGCGCACGTTTGGAATAGCCTTAACTCGTTGGCGGATGACCCACTCCAGAACAGCCCGACTGAATTTAAGATCGTTTCGGTCATACTTCATTTTTAAACTCCCGTGCTGGTTCATGAAATAAACCTCTTTGTTCAGAGAAGAAGGGGTACCTTGCTCCACTAAGTCTTGCTCAAATCCCGGAAAGAGCCGTTCAGTGATCGTTTTCCCACGCGTGGTGAAGCGATGCGGATGAAATGCCTGTGGAGTCCCAGAACGGACGTCTGGCCTTGATGGAAATTCATCTTTCTCAACAATTAGTACCTCGTCGTAATGATCGGAGAGTACACGTGCAGTCATTAATCCTCCCATACCTCCACCAATGACGATGGCCATACCTTTATTAAAATAGGTTGTCATGATATCCCACTCCTAATTTTAGACCGACCGAGTCGGTCAACATTTGTTGTTATTATATGGCTGCCCTTGTTTCGTTGTCAACAGTTTTTTATACGGTGGTTGGAATTCTTAGTTCCGATTGGTTCGATAATTGTTGCCCTGAGCATTGTGTTGTTTATGATTAATGTGATGAACAATGTACGACGGACACTGAGCTCATTATGGATAATATGTCGGGGTGGGAGCAAGCCTCTCCCCCTTTCTATGTTGTTTACGAAGACGGCAAATGTATATTAAGTTGGAATATATTTTGGCGGTCGACAAGAACATGATTCTTCGTAAGTCGGATGATATATGGCTTCGTATTATTAGGTCAGCCAGAGATTTCTGGTTGGCCTATTTTTGTAGCCATTATACGATGGTGGTAGCTGGGAGAACGAGGGTGGCTTAGGGACTCAGATCCCGTCAAATACGGCACAGACGGCTCAAGCAGCTTATCAGGAGCGGAGGACAGCCTCTGCCCCAACAGGAAAGTACACTCCAGAACTGGCTGAAGAGATCGAAGAGAAGTTGCAACTAACCTGTCTCCTGAGCAGATTGCGGAAAAGTTCAGTGCTCAGGGGAAATATCGGATTTGCTTAAAGACGATCTACAACTGGATTTATGCAGGACGTCTAACAGCCGGAGAAGTTCATGTCTTACACCATAAAGGAAAGCGTCGTAAATCCACAGAAACGCGCGGACGTTTCCGGGTCGGCAAGCCTATTCGCTAAAGACCTTGGGCATTGGGAACTGGATACGGTGGTGTCCAGTCGTGGCAAAAGCAAAGCCTGCGCAGCCACCTTTGTGGAACGCAAAACTCGGATGAATATCGCCAGCAAAATGCCAGATCGCACGGCTCACCCTAAGGAAGTGGCATTCGGTGTTCTAGCGAGTCAGTATCCCAACATAGCCTTTCAGACGGCAACCGCAGACCCGGGGAAAAGAGTTCGCTTGCATTGCCAACTTGGAAATACTTACACGAAGTACAGGTGTACTTCGCAGACCCTTATTCGTCCTGGCAGCGCGCTCCAATGATAACGGCAATGGCCTTCTTTGGGGGGGGGGGGCCAAAAAGGTCATGAACTTTGCTGATGTGACGGAAGAGGTATTAGCCCACGCTGTAAGCCTTATCATTAACCCGCCCCCTAAATATCTGGGCTGGAAGTCTGCTCACGAAGCCTTCATGGAAGAGCTGTCGCACTTAGTTTTACAATCCATCACATAAAAAATAAGTTGTCGAATTATGTGGACTCATTGCTATAATAGCTTTATATGCAACTAAAGTTGGAGTAACCGGACGCGTGATGGACACACGATTCAGCCGATACAAGACAGGCAGAGAACCTGTTAGCATACTGCTTTCACAAGCTTCGGCAATGCGGTGCTGAGAGGGTCTTTTTAAGCGAGCGTCCGTATGGAAACGCCTTCCCCATGACTGTCATGTATTTGAACAACCTCATGAATGTCAGGCTGATCATCGAAGGCATCATCATGATGTAATTATAGAAATGACTATTCCATTGGAAGCTTAGATTGCGAGGAGCCTTTAACATGAAGATTAAAGATGATCATCAGATAACCCGGACCAGGTGGTTTATGAGCAAACCATCCTTCTACCGGAAAATGATATGGATTGCTTTGCTGTCATCGATTATTCCGGTTATGATTCTGGGGATATCCAGCTACGTCATGACAACGAAGATGGTGGAACGTGACGCCAGTCAGAATGTTTCGCAAATTTTGAGCTACACCTCACAGACGATCGACTCGGGACTTGATCGTATCCAGAACAATTTGATCCAGATGCAGATGGGGAGCTTCTTCACCTCCGATTTCAGAGAGCAGAAGAATAACAACTACGCGGGCTTCTATGCGAACGTATATCAAAATCTGGCGGCATTTAAAAACGGGAATCCCCAGATCAAGGATATTTCACTGTACACGCTCGACGAGAACTATTTTATATCGGCTACATACGGCGGGCACAAGGTGGTGGCTGAGGAACAAATCGAGGCGGCCCACCAGATGCTGAACAACAAACAGCAATTGTATTGGAAGGCCGGATTTTCGGTCAATGGGACAGACGCCAACGGCATAACGATTGTCAGTGCCGTTCCGCTGCATACAAATGACCCGATCGGTTTTATCCAGATTACGATGGACAACCGGATGTTTGAGGCTTTAGCCAAGCCCTTTGTCAAATATGCCAATGAGCGGATGTACGTGCTGAACGATAAGGGCGAGCTGGTCTTTCATATGAACGACGCCTCGGTACCGCCAGAGCTATACGAAATGATAACGATTACAAATACGAAGCATCATAAATTCACGTACCATTTGGAGGGGAAGGAATACCTCGTGACAACGAAGCTTTCCCCTGTGTACAATCTGCTGTACATCAACATGATTCCGACGGACGAGCTATACAGCAGCTCCCGTTGGATCGCCGGCATGACCCTCGTTCTGGTCGTCGCCGTTATCGTTGCAGGAATCGTCCTTGCATGGCTCGGAGCCAAAAGGGCCTATCGCCCGATCAAAAAGCTGGTGTATCAGGTCAGCGGCAGCCAAGCGGACGATATGGGCATGGATGAGATCAGCTATGTCAATCAGCGCTGGACCGAGATTAACAGCAAGGCGACGAAACTGGAAGGACAGCTGAATGAGCAGCTGCCCATTATCCGTGAAATTTTTGCCCTTCGCCTGATGGAGGGGCAGTTCAGCCATGACCGTCACGAGCAGCTGGTTGCGCTGCTGTGCAGATACAGCATCCCGGAGCTGCAGTCGGCGGTTGTCTTTATCATTGCCTGCGATCAGTTTGCGGAAGAGGCCAAATTCCAAGAGTCCGATAAGGATCTGATCCTGTTTATTATGAAGAATATAGCAGCCGAGCTGTTGGAGCAGCGTCAGCTTCAGGGCATTGTCATCAATGCGTTGAACGATCAGGTGGTCGTCTGGTGCTGGACCGAGGAGCCGGAGACGGCAGCGTGGGAAGGGACCTTGCGCGCGGCTGCGGAGGAGGTGCGTCAGCAAATTGCCCATTATCTTCATTCACCTGTGACCGTTGGTTTGAGCAGAAGGGCGGACCGGGTGGAGGAAGTCCCGGATTTATACCGTGAGGCCCAGCTTGCCATTCACTCACGGATGATCCATGGCGGCAACCAGATTATTGAGAGCAAGGGCCTGACCAACTCCTTGAACTACCGCTATCCGAGTGAGCTGGAGGCTCATTTCACCGATTCGCTTCAGGTCGGCAATTTTGACGAGGCGGAACGCATGCTGCAGGCATTTTCCGATAAAGTGCGGTCTGTGGTCCATAATCCGGAGCTGATTCTGATGTCCTATGACCAGCTGCTGTCAACGACGCTTCGGACCGCATATTTAATGGAGGTTGATTCCGAGCTTGTGCTTGGACGGCCTGCCGTGGATCTGTACAGCGAGATGAGAAGGTGCTCCACCATACAAGAGCTGGACGACTGGTTCAAGCATGAAATTGTAGAGCCGATCATTTTGTCGCTGAGCAATAAAAAGAACCAGGAGTACGAGCATTTGATTCAAAAAGTAACCCAGTACATTGCCGAGCACTACCATCTGGACATCTCATTGGACCAGTGTGCGCAGATTTGCAGTTTAAGCCCTCCGTACCTCAGCAAGCTGTTCAAAAAAGTGATGGATATTTCCTTCATTGAGTATTTGACACAAGTTCGGGTAGGCAAAGCGATGGAACTGCTCGTGACGACGGACCTGCTGGTGAATGAAATTGCCGAACGGGTCGGCTATAATCCTAAAAACTTCATTCGGGTGTTCAAAAAACAAACCGGGCTGCCCCCAGGCCAATATCGGGATATGCACAAAAAATAACGATGATGCTGCAAAGGACTTGCAAAAGACGGGAATGGCTGCACCTCCCCGTTTTTGCAAGTTTTTTTGCATAAAAGGGCAAGGCGCTTTTTTTAATTAGCCCCATACCGGAGAGTTAAATATTGAGCAGTAACATCCAGAAAAGGCTGATGTATCAAGGGATTCACAAAAATTGCTCGGGAAGGGATAACGTCAAAAGAATTGGTCATTGTCGGGCAGCTCACCGGCTTGCTAAGATGCAGACATGAAACGACAAACGCAAGTGAAGCTTCATGAACATGCAGGAGGTGGTGGTTACCTTGTCGCAATCCAATATCCAACAATCGACTTTGGCATCTGGTAGTGAGAGGGAACAAAAAGGAAAAAAGGCATCAAAGCTGGAACGATTTAAAGTCGTGTTCGCCCGGGAGAAATATTTGTATTTGCTTGCACTGCCGGGATTGCTCTTTTTCCTTATATTTAAGTATTTTCCGATTTGGGGACTGGCGCTCGCCTTCCAAAACTATTCTCCATATTTGGGGTTTTGGGACAGTGAATGGGTCGGTCTGAAACATTTCATTGATTTCTTTACGAATCCGGACTTTTTGCTTCTATTCCGAAATACGATGGCAATCAGCCTGATGAACATTTTCTTCTTCTTCCCGATTCCGATCGTGCTGTCGTTGCTCATCAATGAAGTGCGGAGCCTGAAGTTTAAGAAGTCGATACAGACCATTGTTTACTTACCCCATTTCTTGTCATGGGTTATCATTGCGGGGATTTGTTTTATTATCCTTGGCCATGACGGTATAATCAACGAGATTATTGTGTCGTTTGGTGGTAAGTCAATCGGATTTTTGACTGAGCCAAACTATTTCTGGGGCCTGCTCACGGCTCAGAGCATCTGGAAGGAAGCCGGCTGGGGCACCATCATCTTCCTGGCAGCGCTCGCAGGGATCAACCAAGATCTGTATGAGGCGGCCCAAATTGATGGAGCCAACCGCTGGAAGCAGATGATTAACATCACATTGCCGGGGATCAAAAGCACGATTATCGTCCTGCTGATTCTGAGACTTGGGCAGGTCATGGAAGTCGGGTTTGAGCAAGTGTACCTGATGATGAGCTCGCCGGTTTCTCACGTAGCGGATGTATTCGATACGTATGTGTACCGGACAGGGATTCAGAACGGACGGTTCAGTTATGCAACAGTAGTAGGTATATTCAAATCGGTTGTCGGTCTCCTGCTTGTTGTGATGGCCAATCGCCTGGCTAAAAAATTCGGCGAGGAGGGTCTTTACTAAATGCAGAAAACCTTTGGATATAA
The DNA here is from genome assembly GCF_025142895.1 of Paenibacillus sp. p3-SID867. Lineage (NCBI taxonomy): Bacteria > Bacillati > Bacillota > Bacilli > Caryophanales > Paenibacillaceae > Paenibacillus > Paenibacillus sp. p3-SID867. The sequence continues at coordinate 63,093 of NZ_JAMBDM010000022.1, read as the reverse complement.
ATTCACCAACGCAGTCATCTATACGGTATTGGCGATTGTCGGTTTAGTTACCTTGCTCCCATTCCTATATGTCGTGATTGTCTCGTTTACCGATCCGACGGAATATTTGAGCAAATCACTGATTATTATTCCGGAAAAATGGAGCATCAGCTCCTACAAGTACATTTTGTCGACGGAGATGTTCTTGCGTTCCCTGGGCGTCAGTGCTTTTCTGGCTATCGTGGGTTCGGCTCTCAGTATCATCGTTACGAGTGCGCTCTCCTATGCGCTGTCACGCAAACGGTTTTTCGGGAAGAAGTTTTTCCTACTGGCCATTCTGATGACGATGCTGTTCAACCCCGGCATGATTCCGAACTTCTTGCTGGTGGAGAGCATGGGGCTGATTGATTCGATCTGGTCCCTCATTCTGCCGGCCATCACCAGTGCCTGGTATGTGTTCCTGATGAAGAACTTTTATCAGGAGCTGCCGGACGAGCTGGAGGAAGCGGCAAAAATCGACGGCTCGAACGATATCGGGGTGTTCTTCAGAATTATGTTTCCGATCTCGCTGCCGGCCATCGCAGCTTTCGGCCTGTTCTTTGCCGTCGGCTTCTGGAACACATATTTTAACGGGGTCCTGTACATTAACTCTGAGGAGCTTCGTCCGATGCAGGTCGTGCTCCAGATGATGCTCATCTCCGCGTCCACCAACGTGGCCGATCCGTCCATTGCGGCGATCCTGCAAAGCGAGCAGATGCTTCCGCCGGAGACGATCAAGATGGCAGCCGTCGTAGTGGCATCATTGCCGATCATCATGGTTTATCCGTTCTTGCAGAAGTACTTTGTCAAGGGTATGCTGGTGGGTTCCGTGAAGGGTTAAACCTTCCGGAATCCCCCTTACTATAGCTTCATACTTATAAAGGGAGGGTCTTTACGAATGAAAAAACGAAGCTGGGTCACCATGTTATTTGCACTAACACTCACACTAACCCTGGTTGGTTGCTCCAAGGGGGGAGAGGCTACAGGCACTGCGGATACCGGAGCAGCTGGAGGCGACAAACCTGCGGAGATCACCATCGGCACGATGACCTACGGTGAATCGCCAAGCAATGATCTGGACAGCATCAAGCAGCTGAACGAGGAGCTGAACGTGAAGCTCGATATCGATTTCTATCCAATCAACAGCTACAAAGAAAAAGTTAATGCATTGCTGGCTTCCAAGAGCCTGCCGGACGTAATCTTAATTGAGGACATTAACGATCCTGCATTCTCTACGGCCACCGAGCAGGGAGCGTTCTGGGACCTGACACCATATATCAAGGACTATCCGAACCTGGCCGCTTACCCGGAAAATGCGTATGAAAATACGAAATTCCAGGGCAAAACCTACGGCATTCCACGTGTTCGCCCATTGGACGGCCATGAATCCCTCATCATTCGCGAGGATTGGCTGAAGCAGGTTGGCATGGAAGCTCCAACAACGATGGATGAGCTCTACAAAGTATTGGAAGCCTTTACAAAAAATGATCCGGACCAGAATGGACAGAACGACACCTATGGTCTTTCACAAGCAAGTGTAAGCTCTTACCTGATGTCGATGTTCGGTGCAGGAACAACATGGAAAGAGCAGGCTGACGGTTCGCTTCTTCCATACTGGATGACAGAGGAAGCCAAAACGGCACTTGAGTTCTGGAACAAAGCTTACGTGGACGGCTTGATCTCGCCGGACCTGCCAGTCATGAAGTCCAGCCAGGTTAAAGAAATGCTGATCCAGGGCAAAGCGGGCATGGCGATTGCCAACGTCAATGAAGCGTTTATGTTTGGCCAGGAATTGAAGAAGGTCAACGCGAAAGCCGAGTTGAAAGCATACGAAATTCCGAGCGCTCCGGACGGCAACAAATATTATGAGCAAGCGTACGGCTCTTATGGCGTATTCCTGATCAGTAAATTGACGGTTGATGAAGCGAAGCTGAAGAAAATTCTTGAGGTTTACGACAAAACCGCTTCTGTAGACGGCTACAATCTGGTTACTTACGGCGTCAAGGACGTGGACTACACGATTTCTGAGGACGGCTCCATCGTACAGACCGAAGAAGGCAAAAACAAAGCATACGGAACGGCTACGACTGCACAATGGATCTCCGGCTATTTCAACAAGTATCAGCGTGCGGAAGCACCGGATATGCCGGCTGACGTGAAGGATTACAACTACAAGCTGATCGATGCCATGACCAATTCCTCCGTGGCTAACCCTGCTGCAGGCTTGCCTGTGACTCAGGCTTGGATGGAAAAGGGCGGCGACTGGCAGAAAAAATTCGTGGATATGTTCACGAACGTGCTGATCGGCAAATCCAGCATGGCGGATTGGGATAGCTTCATTAACGGTTTGAAAGCAGATGTAAGCTTCCAGCAGCATCTGAAAGATACAACAGACAGCTACAAAGCCAAGTAAAGAAATAACGATCTGAAGCACCCCGGCAAATTCGAATAGCACGCTCGAGTTTGCCGGGTTTTTTTATTATACCGCTCGAGGAGGAGATCAAGTGGAAACAAACTATACGGCAGACCAGATGGAAACGAAACTGGTCAGCTCGCTGGTCAAAGTGTTTGCGGATGAGGAGCTGCATGCGCCCGTTCATGCATCGGGCTCTGCATTGCGTGGCGAAACCTATTCTTTTCAGGTAGCCTATCGTTCCAAGGTGCACATGAGATCGCTGCAGGTTCAAGCGGAGTCCGAGCTGCTGCCAGACCTGTCCATTCGTACCGTGGAATTATCCCCTGCGAACTTTGTCAACTATGCCGATGCGGATGAATTTGTGCTGCGTTCCACCCCGGGATTGTACCCTGACCCGCTTTTTCCGCTGGATGCTGCGCGCGGATTGACGGGTTACCCGCACCAGTGGCGTGCTCTTTGGGTCGCCGTGGAGGTGCCTGAGCAAGTAGCGGCAGGCTCATACGATATTGCCGTCAAAATCAGCGACGGCCAGGGGAATGTGTTGGGTGAAGAAACGTTCAAGCTGGAAGTCATCGCAGCGGAGCTTCCGGAACAGAGACTGCTGCACACCGAGTGGTTCCATGTGGATTGCTTGTCGACCTATTATAAGACGGGCGTATTCAGCGAACGGCATTGGGAGCTGATTGAGCAGTATATTGAAACCGCGGTCAAGCACGGCATGAATATGATTCTGACCCCGCTCTTTACCCCGCCGCTGGACACCGAAATCGGGGGAGAGCGCCCGACGGTTCAGCTGGTGGATGTGGAACGGAAGTCGGGAGTCTATCGGTTCTCTTTTGAAAGGCTGAAGCGCTGGGTCGAGGTATGTAACCGCACAGGCGTGAAATATTTGGAGTTCTCCCACCTGTTTACGCAGTGGGGAGCGAAGCATGCGCCGAAAATTATGGTGGACGTGGACGGCCAGCATATCCGGCTGTTCGGATGGGAAACGGATTCCAGGGAGCCGGAATATACCGCCTTTGTCACGGCATTTTTGCAGGAGCTGGTGCAATTCATCGAGGACAACTCGCTGACGGACCGGGTGTTCTTCCACGTGTCGGATGAGCCGAAGCCTGAGGATCTGGACACTTATCGCGCCGCCAGTGAGCTGGTGAAGCCGATTCTGAAGGACTTTCCGATCATCGACGCTTTGTCGGATTTCGAGTTCTACAAGAGCGGGCTGATCGAGCAGCCGATACCGGCCAGCAATGATATCCAGCCATTTTTGGACAACGGGATCGAAGGGCTGTGGACGTACTACTGCTGTGCCCAATATAAGCTCGTATCCAACCGTTTCTTCCATATGCCATCCTCGCGCAACCGTGTGCTGGGCATGCAGCTGTACAAGCTGAATTTGAAGGGCTTTTTGCATTGGGGATATAACTTCTGGTACGCACAATTCTCGAAATATGCAATCAACCCGTTCCAGGTGACCGATGCCGGCGGAGGGTTTCCGGCAGGCGATCCGTTCCTGGTCTATCCCGGCGAGGAAGGGCCGATTGAATCGATCCGGCTGGAAGTGCTGACCGAAGCGCTGCAGGATCTGCGGGCACTTGAGCTATTGGAGCGGAAGCTGGGGAGAGAAGCGGTCGTTGCGATGCTTGAAGAAGGGCTCGAGGAAGAAATTACGTTAAGTGTTTATCCGCGGGAAACCGAATGGTACATCCAAAAACGGGAACAAATCAATACCATGATTCGTGACAGCATGATGAACGCATAAGCGCGGTTTGGAACAAAAGCTATCAGCTGATCATGAGCAGAAGGAGCGAACATCGATGACATCATTCATGATACAAGGTGACCAATTCGTTATGGACGGCCAGCCGATCCGGCTGCTGTCCGGAGCTATACATTATTTCCGTGTCGTGCCGGAATATTGGAAGGACCGCCTGCTCAAAATGAAGGCTTGTGGCTTCAACACGGTGGAAACCTACGTGGCCTGGAATATGCATGAGCCGAAGGAAGGGCAGTTCAATTTCACCGGGATGGCCGATATCGTCAAGTTTATAGAGACAGCAACGGAGGTAGGGCTATATGTCATTATCCGTCCGAGCCCGTATATTTGTGCAGAGTGGGAGTTTGGCGGAATGCCGGCATGGCTGCTGGCGGATGAAAGCATGCGCCTGCGGTGCTACGACCCGAAATTCCTGGCGAAGGTCGATGCTTATTATGATGTGCTGCTGCCGAAGCTGAAGCCGCTGCTGTGCACCAACGGCGGGCCGATCATTGCCATGCAGGTGGAGAATGAATACGGAAGCTACGGCAATGACCTTAAATATTTGGAATATTTGAAGGAGGGCATGATTGCCCGCGGGATGGACGTCTTGTTGTTTACATCCGACGGCCCTGAGGATTTCATGCTGCAGGGCGGCATGATTCCAGGCGTGCTGGAGACGGTGAACTTCGGTTCGCGGACGGAGGAAGCCTTCGAAAGCCTCAAGCAGGTGCAGCCGGATAAACCGCTGATGTGCATGGAGTACTGGAACGGCTGGTTCGACCACTGGAACAAGCCGCATCATACGCGCGATGCCCAGGATGCGGCGAACGTGTTTGAAGATATGCTGAAGGCCGGCGGTTCCGTCAATTTCTACATGTTCCATGGCGGCACGAACTTCGGGTTTTACAACGGGGCCAACAACCACGGGACCTATGAGCCGACGGTGACCAGCTACGACTATGACAGCCCGCTGACCGAATGGGGCGATATTACCGAAAAGTATGTGCTCGTGAAGGAGACGATCGAGCGGTATTTTGAGGTGGAGCCGCTGTCGCTGCCGGAGCCTGTCCGTAAGCAAAGCTACGGTTCCGTAGAGCTGAAGCCGGTGGCCCCGCTCTTTGATGTACTGAACGTGCTCTCCGAGCCTGTTCAGCGGACCTGCCCGGAGCCGATGGAAAAGCTGGGGCAGGATTACGGCTTTATTCTGTACACGACACAGGTTTCCGGTCCCAGAAAGCAGTGCTCGCTGGAGCTGCAGGAGGTGCATGACCGGGCGCTGGTATACGTCAATGGCGAATACAAGGGGGTTATCGAGCGCTGGGACCCGAAACCGATCGAGTTTGAGGTTCCGGAAGGCGGGGCCGAGCTGCGCATTCTGGTCGAAAATATGGGCCGGACCAACTATTGCCCGTACTTAAGGGACTACAAGGGGATCACCGAGGGCGCCAGACTGGGCTTCCAGTTCTTGTTCAACTGGACCATCCATACGCTGCCGCTGGATAATCTCGGCTTGCTGAATGAACGCGCTGCCGATCAGCCGGCAGAGGCGAGTAGTCCGGCGGAAGGACCAGCCTTCTATAAAGGCAGCTTCCATATTGCGGACGAGGCAGATATTGCCGATACCTTCCTGAAGTTTGAGGGATGGACCAAAGGCGTTGCGTACGTGAACGGCTTCAACCTGGGACGCTATTGGGAGGCCGGTCCGCAAAAGGCGCTGTATGTACCCGCTCCGCTGCTTCGGGCGGGCGATAACGAAATCATGGTATTTGAGCTTCACGGAACTTCACAACAGCAGGTTATGCTTCAGGATCATGCAGAATTAGGTTAGCACTACTATACTTAGCTTCAGACGAAAAGGAGCGCACTTATGGATATCAAAAAGAAACAGATATCAATCATAGTAGTATTCTGTATGACGGTTCAGCTGGTTTTTGCAGGTTTGCCCATGTTGAATGGGCAAGCCCACGCCAGCACGCAGATTGATTCAACGGCGAATTTGGTCGTTAACGGCGGATTCGAGAACGGGGGACTGACGCCGCACACGGACTGGACGGGAGGCAAGCCTGAGGGCTGGAGCGTCTGGAAGCCGACGCCCGGCGGACAGGTATCCGTCACGGAGGCCGTTTATCTCACCGGCACCCGCGCTGTAGAGATCAAGCATGATGCGGCCTCGAGAACATCGGTTTCGCTGAGCCCGCTGGCCCCTGTCACGCCGGGGCAATCGTATACGATGCAGGTTTGGCTGAAAACGGACAATGTTCAGCCTGCCGATGCCGGCAAGGGCATGTACATTCGTACACAGTTCTGCGCGGAAAGCGGCGCCAAGATCCAGGACGGACCGAGCATTCCTTTTGTAAAGGGGACTACCGACTGGACACTGTATGAAATGAACATCAAGATACCTAACGATGCCCAGATCACAAGATTCAAAATTGAAGCACTGCTAGAGGCGGGGACGGGAACCGTCTGGATGGATGATGTCTCCCTGGCTCCAGTGAAGGGCATCACCGCACTGGATCTTTCTCCGAAATCGGCGAACATGAAAAAAGGCGAGACTTTGCAGCTGACACCGGTTGCCACACCGGCAGGCGAGCCGCTTGACGGTCTGGTCTGGAGCTCCTCCAATCCCGCAGTGGCTTCCGTTCAGAACGGACTGGTCACCGCAGCCGATCACGGATCGGCAGACATTGAAGTCCGTACCAGCGACGGGAAACACTCCGCACTGAGCCGGATCAACGTAGAATCGGAAGCCCAGCTGCAGGCGTATGATCTAGTCCGTCAGAAATGGGCATCCAAGCTGGCCGGCGGCTCCGGCATCGACCGGAATGATCCCGATGTCGCTGCGAACGTGGAGGCACTGGTGAAGCGGATGACAAATCCGGAGATAACGGGAAGATGGGACACGATGAACAAGGCCGCTGATCCCGATGCCCTATGGCCGGATGTAATCAGCAAAACCCAAAACGATTCGTGGCGCATTTCGTGGGCCTACGGCATTGTCCGCGATCTGTCGCTGGCCTATTCCATCGAGGGCTCCTCGCTGTATAAAAACGAAGAGCTGAAGCAGGATATCGTGCGTGCCATGGACTGGATGTACCGGCACCATTACAACCCGAGCAAAAATATTACCGGCAACTGGTGGGACTGGGAAATCGGCACGCCCCAGGAGATCATGAACATCCTGTCCCTCATGTATGACGCGATTCCACCGGCGATGCTGGATCAATATATGGCCGCGATTGACAGGTTCGTTCCTGATCCGAAGAAGCGCGTAGCCAATTCGGCGGCCGTTGAAACCGGTGCGAATCTGCTCGACAAGGCCTTGGTGGTGACCTTGCGGGGCATTGTCGGCAAGCAGGAAGCCAAAGTGCTCCAAGGCAGAGATGCCATTAATAATGAATTTTTGTACGTGAAGCAGGGGGACGGGCTCTATGAGGACGGTTCTCTTGTACAGCATAAAAATATAGCCTACACCGGCGGCTACGGAGCCGTCCTGCTCGGGCGCATGGCGGATTTGTTCTTCCTGTTCGAAGGCTCCCCATGGCCGATCACGGATCCGAATGCGGGCAATGTTTACAACTGGGTGGAAGATTCCTTTGAGCCGTTAATTTACAAAGGGGCCATCATGGATTCGGTGAAGGGACGCAGCATATCCCGGGCTGCCGATTCGGACCATATTACCGGGCGCACAATCATCATGACACTGCTCCGGCTTGCGGAGTCCGCTCCGGCCGATCAGGCGGCAAGAATCAAAAGCATGGTGAAGGAATGGGCGCTGACGGACACGACGTTTGACAACTATTATGCCGGATTGCCGCTCTACGAGTTGAACCTGTTAAAGAAACTGATGCAGGATCAGAGCATTGCCCGGCGGGGTGAATTGGTTCATACCCAGATGTTTGCAGGCATGGACCGCGCCGTGCAGCTCCGGCCGGAGTTCGGGCTTGGCATCAGCATGTTCTCGGACCGCATCTCGGCTTTTGAATACGGCAATGGCGAGAACAAAAAGGGCTGGTATACCGGTATCGGCAAGACAAGCCTGTACAACAATGATTTAAAGCAATTCAGCAATCAGTACTGGCCGACGGTTGACAGCTATCGACTGGCGGGCACGACGACGGACGGTTCTTATAAGGCCCCGGCGGAATGGGGCTATTACATGAATCCTAAGGATTGGGTCGGCGGCTCGGTCCTGGATAACTACTACGGTGCCGTAGGCATGGACTTTTCCTTGTCCGGCAGCACGGGAAGCCCGCTGCAGGGCAAGAAATCATGGTTCCTGTTTGACGACGAGATGGTGGCCGTTGGTTCGGACATTGCCAATACCTCCGCCAAATTGACGGAAACCATCGTTGAAAACCGGCAATTAACCGAAACGGGAACGAACCGGCTCATCGTGGATGGCCGGGAAATGCCGTCCCAGCTTGGCTGGCAAGAGAAGATGGCCAATGTGAAGTGGGCTCACCTGGAAGGAAACGTAGCGGGCTCGGATATCGGATATGTCTTCCCATCCGGGCAAGAAGTGGCAGGAAATCGCGAAGCCCGCAGCGGCTCCTGGCGGGATATCCACACCAGCGGCCCGACGGATGTCATTACCCGCAATTATTTGAGCCTGGCTGTCGAGCATGGCGTCTCGCCTGAAGCAGGGTCATACGAGTATGTGCTGCTGCCAGGCAAGACACCGGAGCAAACAGCGGCGTATGCCGTGAACCCTGACATTCAGGTGCTGGCGGCGAACGAACGGGTTCACGCCGTTAAGGAAGTGAAGCAAAACGTAACCGGCATGAACTTCTGGAAGGCCGGTGCCTTCCAGCACGTAAAAACCGATAAACCGGTGTCGGTGATGCTGAAGGAAAGCGGCGACCTGCTGTCGGTAGCGGTAGCGGAGCCGACGCAGAAGCAGGGCACGGTGGTGGTGGATATCGGCAAGATCGGCTTCGAGGTCATGTCACAAGATCCAAGTGTAACCGTGATGCAGACATTCCCTTATACCCGCCTTGCGATCGATACGCAGGGCACGGCCGGGAAGACGCATGCCATCACTCTGAAGATCGATCCGAATCAAACGATCAGCCTGGAAGGCTCGGGGCCGGCGGCTGGCGCGGTTGTCAACGTGCCGGTAGCGGAGGATACCTTCGTCCGTGACGGCAGCCTGGCCGGAACGAATCAGGGGAACAAAATGGTTTTGGAGGTCCGCGAAGGCGGTGCCGGCTATACCCAGCGCTCCTTCCTCAAGTTTGATCTGAGCGGGATTGCAGGGGAAGTGGAGTCCGCTCGTTTGAAGGTGCACGGAGCGATCAACGGCAATACGGATACGACGACAGCTGTCATCCGTGCCCATCGGGTTCAGGAAGACAGCTGGAAAGAGATGGAGATGCTGTGGGGCACTCAGCCGCGCTATGAAGAGGCCATCGCTTCGATGACCATCGGCAAGCAGCAGAATTGGCATGAACTCGATGTGACGGCTCAGGTTCGGGCAGAGGCAGCAGGGGATAAAACGCTGAGCCTGGCCCTGATCGAGCAGCCGCAGAACGCTAAGGCCTGGAATATGCAAATCAAGAGCAAAGAGCAGGGCCAGCAGGCACCTTATCTTGAGGTTGAATTGAAAGGGGCGCCTGCCATCGTTGTAACGGAGGTGGCGGTTACGCCGCCAAGCGCCACGATGAAGCAAGGCGAGCAGGTCACGCTCACGGCAGCAGTGAAGCCAGAGAACGCGCAGAATGCTCAAACCGTATGGTCGATGACGGCCACTGATCGAAGCCTGGCTTCACTGCAAGTGAGCGGCGGCCAAGCGGTTGTAACGGGTTTGCAGCCAGGCACGGTAGAGGTGAAGGCTACCGCTGTGGATGGCGGGGTCCAGGCATCCGCGACGATTGTGATTGAAGCCGCGGCTGGCAATCCGGAACCGAACCCGGGTCCGGGGCCAAATCCGAACCCAAACCCAAACCCGAGCCCAGGCTCGGGCTCGGGTTCAGGGCCAGCACCAACGCCTTCACCAAATCCGGTACCGCAGCCTTCTTCAGGTTCCCATGCGGTTAAGGTGCAAGAATTGCTTGGCGATAACGTTGCGATAGAAAGCACAGAGAAGCAGTTAGCTGACGGCCATATCCGCGTTGCGGCGGCCGGCGAGACATCACAGCTCCGCCTGACACCGGCGGCTGTATCCGGCCTGCTGGCATGGAATCGCGGCGCTACGCTCGAGGTGGAAGGGGAGGGTCTGTCCTTCAAGCTCCCTCTCGATAAGCTGGCTCAGCTTCAAGGCGGCCAGTCCGTGACACTTGGGCTTGCAGCTCCCTCTGAAGTGACGGCTGCCGCAGTCGAGGATCAGCTGCACCAATTGGGTGCAGCGCTGATCCGTGTCGCCGGCCGAGCTGTCGCTGAAGGTGTGGCGCAGCCGGGTGCACAGGCCCAGCCGCTGGATACTGGCAAGCTGGCCATGAATTTGAGTGCCGATACAGCCGGAAAGCGTGCGCAACTGGCACTTGTCCGCTATGACAAGGAGCGCGGTGCGCTGGTGCCTGTGCTGGCGCAATGGAAGGCAACGGACAACAGGGCCGAAGCCAGCTTCCAGGGCTTGCCGGGCGAGACGTACCTCGTTATACAATACGAGAAGACGTTTCCGGACATGGAGCAGCACTGGGCAAAACAGGATGTGGAATATCTTGCCTCGCAGCTGATTATGCAGGGCAGGACGGCTGAGCAGTTTGAGCCGAATGCCGGTCTGGCGCGAGCGGAAATGGCGGCATTGATCGCCCGCATGCTGGATTTGAACGCGAAAGGGGCATCCCTCCCCTTCAAAGATGCAACCGACATTCAGGGGAAATGGTATGAGCATGCGGTGCTCCAGGTAAATGCAGCCGGAATGATGTCAGGGTATCAAGATGGGGCTTTCCGGCCGAAGGATTTCATCACGCGCCAGGAATTGGCGGTTATGGCCGCCCGCATTATGAATCAGACTCAGCCGGGCTGGAGCAAAGACGCTGAGCCGTCGGTGCTGGATCGTTTTGCAGACCGGGAAGAGATCGCGAAGTGGGGCGAGAAGGAGGCCGCCGCAATCGTGAAGAGCGGCATCATGCAGGGAGATCGCCAGCAGCAATTCAACCCGCAAGCGATCGTCACCCGCGCTGAGGCAGCTGCCATTTTGAGCCGTATGCTGAATCAGATGAATGGATAGATGGAAAGGGAGTAAGGACGTGTGGAAACAGGCAATTGAGGATGCATTGATCAAAATCAAAAACAACGTGGAGCGTTTCGGAGATCGCTTCCCGCATGTCAGCGTCAATGGAAAATATGAGTTAAACAACAATGAGGATTGGACAAACGGCTTCTGGAGCGGCATGCTCTGGCTGGGCTATCAGCATTCCGGCGACGAGGCTTACCGCGAAGCTGCACGCCGCACGGTGCAAAGCTTCAAACGACGGATGGAGCAGCACATCGTGCTTGACCATCACGATATCGGCTTTCTTTATTCACTGTCCTCCAAGGCACAGTGGATCGTGGAGCGCGACGAGGAGGCCCGGCAGCTGACGCTGCAGGCGGCCGATGTGCTGTTGCGCCGCTGGAGAGAAAAGGGGCAATACATCCAGGCATGGGGCTTGCCGGACGACTCGCAGCATGCAGGGCGCATGATTATCGATTGTCTCCTGAATCTGCCGCTCCTGTTCTGGGCTTACGAGCAAACCGGGGATGAGCGTTACCGGCAAGTCGCTATTCGGCAGGCGGATCAAAGCTGCCGCTATCTCGTTCGGGGGGATGACAGCTCTTATCATACCTTCGTGTTTGATACGGAAACGGGTGTGCCGATCGGCGGAGCAACGCATCAAGGCTATACCAACGGCTCGACCTGGGCCCGCGGCCAGGCATGGGGCGTGTACGGGTTTACGCTTGCTTACCGATACACCGGGGACAAGCTGTACCTGGATACGGCCAAGCGCATGGCAGCTTATTTTCTGGAGCAGCTGCCGGAGGATCATGTGGCTTATTGGGACTTCAATGCTCCGGTGGATGCAGCGACCTACCGGGACAGCTCGGCCTCTGCCATCGTGGCAGCCGGCTTGATTGAGCTGCTGGAGCATATGGATGCGGAAGATCCCCAGCGCGCCGGGTTTGAAGAGAAGCTGAAGCTGTCCATGACCTCCCTTGTGCGGAACTATTCCACGTTGGGCGAGCCAGAGGCTGAAGGGCTGCTGAACCACGGCTCCTATTATGTGCGAGGGAATGTGGCTCCCGACGATTATATGATTTGGGGCGATTATTACTATCTTGAAGCGCTGGTGCGGATGGATAAAGGAATCAAAGGATATTGGTACGAATAATGGACAATCAACGCTTGCTGGATCTGGAAGCAAAGAAACTCCTATCTCCTTGGTCCGGTTGAAACCGAAGAAACCGTCCCGAGCGTAATGCGGTATGCCGGCGAGTATTGAGATGAAACGACGGGCCTGCAGTACCTAACAGGAGGCAGGATAGTTTAAGATCTATTCAATGTTCATTTAAATCCCATTAAATAACATAAAAATGTTATTATTATACTACTTCATCGATAAATTGGTATTGGATATCTAATTAAAATTATTAACCTAGGGGGTAGGTAAACAATGAGCAAAGATTATGAAACTCCTGAAAGAACAAGAGAAAGACTAAGACAAGAAGAATTGGAAAATAATCCATTTGGTCATATGAATCCCGGAAATAGTAGGGCTCGGTATAGTATAGTCGATTTAGGTTGGAAAGGCACTTTAGTATTAACTATTGTTATTATTGTCGGTCTTATAGTTGTTCAATATTTTTATTAATGGTTTTAATATTTGAGAAAGCCAAAATTTGGTCCCATTGAAAGTCGCTATTTGAGCGGCTTTTTTATGGTTCACAATTGATTGACATATGTACAAAATACGAGTTTTGTGAAACAGATGTTAAGTAAAAACGCTAGTTTTTAATCACACTTTCGGTTTGTTTTATTTCTTAACTTCAACTTTCAGTTCATTCGTTTAAGCTCATTTGAATTGCTGTTGAATCCTAGGTTTAATCAATCATCATAAATATTCATTTTTCAATAAATCTTAATTCGTCTGATCATCCAGATTCTTTCACGTTAAGTTATCATTTACACCGTTTATGGATTTATTTATTGAACATTCTAGATTTGATGTGCATTTATTGTTTGTTTCTTACAAAGCTTGAGTCCATAAGCATTTTAACCCCTGAACTCATAATCATCACTAGCTGAACATTGTTATCCTTGTTATTTTTCACGTTGCCTCCCTTCTATATTCTTATTATTTACCATTTATTGTTATTTTATGTGATTTCAATATCTATTTGCTTTGAACTCCATGATCGCCTTATTCGGAATGATCTAGATACGAAATATCACAAAAAAACCGGCCATATAGGTCGGTTTTTTTTCCGGGCAGCATCGAGATCATGCACGTTTTACATAATACTGGAATATATTATGTTGTTTGACTCATATAATCATCATGATTAGTCCCGTCTCTGCAGGGATAAGATTACCAAAGGTTTTCTAAAGTCTTCTCATGCGGCGGAAAACCCGCGATTCCGTAGACTTTACGTTTCAACCACGCCAATACGCACCCAGTGCAGTCCCCTCCTGCTTTACTTCAGATTTGCCGACCATTTCTCAGCACGAGCCTGCAGATCATCCAGAAACTTCTGAATATCCGGTGCGTTTCCGGATGCAGCCTGGCTTATAAATCCGTTAATGGCTGGAGCGATATCGCTCATGTAGAACGGATTGGCTTCATCCATGAGCTCCGAGTGGCCAACATTTGCGATTTCGAGTGCTTTCTTGACAAATTTGTCTTCCGGCGTTACGAAATCAGCGTTTTTAAGTGTCGGAGTACTGGAGAAGTTTTCATACATATATTTTTGCGTCATGTAGCTGGTCAAAAACTTTAACACTTCCCATGATGCATCCACATCTTTTGCATTCTTTGCCATGATGAACGGGTCAACCGCAACCCAGCCTTCGCCTTTAGGCCCCATGTTCAGCACTGGCTCAAAACGGTCCAGCAGCTCTTTATTCTGCTTCGACCGGTATTCACTCATCGTTGAGCCGCCGGTGGAATCAAGGGCAATGGCGATATTGTTCTTCTCCAGTCCGAAATTTTCAGCTCCCTGGGCATTCACGAAACCTGCTGGCGGCAGTTGTGCGGCTTCTTTCAGCCATTCCAGCACTTTGACCATTTCCGGTGAATTCAAGTGCCACTTAATGTTCTTGATATCTTTCAGCGATCCTTCCGCTCCTTTGGCACCATAAGCAAGGGTTAATGCAACAAAGGTGGATCCGTTTAATGAATTGCCGCTCCAATACAGACCGTAATTGTCTTCACCGGTTTTCGGGTTTTTGCCCGTCATTTGCTTGGCTTTCTCCAGAATTTCGTCCGGTCCTGGCTGTGCCGAGAGTGTTTCGACACCCCATTCTTCAAACAGCTTCTTATCATAAATGGTCATCCGGCGGCCAAGAACGGCAGGAATCCCAAACTGCTTGCTTCCATCCGGCGACTTGGTGCTGTAGGAGTTGTTCATAATGCCTTCCAGATAAATGCTCGGGTCAAACGAAGTATCCTTTTCGATCAAGTCGTCCAGATCACGCAATAGCCCTTCCTGGTACCATTGCGATGCAAAGGCTCCCCCGGTATACAAGACATCCGCATCGCCGGAGAGCAACATAGCCGTTTGTTTGGCTTTTACGTTCTCCCAGGGAATCTGATAAACCTCCAGCTTGATGTTCGGATACATTTTTTTGAACGTTTTATCCAAATATTCGTTGAGTCCGATGGTCGGGTTACCTGTCAGCGCATCGATTCCGTTATCCAGCTGCCAGCCTGCCAGCGCAACGCGAACCGTTCCTTCCATATCCGATACTTTTTCAATTGTAACACCGCCTGTTACATCTTTTCCCGAACTGCCTGAACAAGCGGCCAATGTAAACACCAGCACGAATGACAGGATAAGCAGCACAGCTTTTTTCATCACATCAACACCCCCGCATAAATTTAGCTTTATTCTGAATTATTGCTTGATACCAGATAGCGCAATGCTCTCGATAATATAACGCTGCAGGAACATATAAACGACGATAACCGGAATGAGGCTCGTAGTCGTGGCCGCCATAATAATGGATGGCTGTTGGTTAATACCGTTGTTATACGTAAACATGGCCAATCCAATCTGGATTGTGTACTTGGCAGCCGATTTCAGGATCAGCAGCGGCCACAGCATATCATTCCATACGCCTAAGAACAGCAGAATGACCATGGTGGCGATAATAGGCGTACACAGCGGCAGATAAACCCGGCTGAATACGGTGATTTCCTTGGCGCCATCCAGAACGGCCGCCTCCCTTAGACTGCTGGGCAATTGATCGAAGAAGGCTTTGGCTAAAAAGGTACCGAACGCATAGTTCATGGCCGGCAAATAAAAA
This sequence comes from Paenibacillus sp. p3-SID867, assembly GCF_025142895.1. NCBI lineage: Bacteria > Bacillati > Bacillota > Bacilli > Caryophanales > Paenibacillaceae > Paenibacillus > Paenibacillus sp. p3-SID867. Next base: position 47,454 of record NZ_JAMBDM010000022.1, on the reverse strand, counting down.
GCCAGGTAGTTGTCGACCAGTCCGAGTTTACTGAACAGCAAATATTGCGGAATCATCGTCATTTCGAACGGAATCATCATCGTGCTTAGCGCCAGCAGCAGGACGAAGTTTGCTCCTTTGAAGCGAAGCTTGGATAAGGCATAACCGGATAATAGTGCAGACAACGAGCTGATAATGATGACCCCTGCACTTACAAGCGTGGAGTTGCCGATATATCTGAACATATTGATGTTGGTGAAGGCGGCTTCATATGTTCGAATCGACGGCTCCTCCGGCCATATTTTCGGTGGGAATGAAATATTTAATCGTGCAGCCCAATCGAAGCTTGTTACCAGCATCCATAAGAATGGCACAATCATGATGAATGAACCTACCAACAGAACCAGCGTTAGGATCAGCTGTTGAAGTGTAATTCGTTTACGGCGCACAGGCTCTTTGGGTAAGGCAGAACTGCTCATAGTTACCCTCCTGTCTTCTGGAATAAGGTTCCCCTACGGACCCGAATCATGGATAATGGCGTTAGTCCAAACTGTCTTTGCGGCGGCTGAGCAGCATGAGGAACACGGTTAGGATGAGTATGATGACGAATAACAGATAGGATACGGCCGTAGCCAGCCCCATCTGTGAAGAGAGAAACGCATTTCGGTAAATATATAGCACCACGGTCATCAAGCTTCCTCCCGGATTACCAGCGGTTCCGCCGATTAACCATACATCCGTAAACCGTTTCATTCCGCCGATGGTTCCCATGATGAGCATGAACACGAAAATTGGACGCAAGTATGGAATCGTAATATACCACCATTTCCGGTAGGTACCGGCCCCATCCACTTCTGCAGCTTCATAAAGATCACGCGGAACGCTCTGCAAACCAGCCAGAAAAATAATGGTGTTGTACCCAAGCGCGCCCCATAAACTCATGAGCACGATACTGTAACGGGCTACTTCCGGGTTCGTGAACCAGCCGACGGGATCAAGGCCGAACAAACCAATCACAAAGTTGATCAGCCCTTCCTTGGACGGAAAAAACAAGAAGGAGAACAACAAGCTTGTAGCAACGCCTGACACGACATTGGGCAGAAAGTATACCGCTTTGAAAAAATTACGTCCCAGATGCCATTTCAGATTATTAATTAAGCTCGCTAAAACAAATGATAGTGCAATTCCAAGCAGTACAGACCATATCCCCATGACAAACGTATTTGAAAGCGCTTGCCAAAATAAGGAATCTTCTAATGCGTATTGGTAGTTGCTCAGGCCCACCCAGGTGCCGGATAAATTGAGCCCGGATGTCTGATGAAAACTCATAAACAGTGCGGCGAACATAGGATAAATGGCAAACACGATGACACCAACAATCAGTGGGGCGCTGAATAGATAGCCCATCCAGTCATTGCGCGTAAATCTGAACTTTCGTTTAGCCCATTTTCCATGCTCCGCTGTCCATTTCCCTTCTGGGGTGGATGACAAACCGATCCTCCTCCTTTCGTTAATAACCGGATCCATTCCGGTAATCGGACAAGACGTTCATGTCCATTCTGTAAATGGTTATGTGGACGAATCCGGATTATGTGTTATTCTTTTTTTCACAGACGTGAATGGAAGAACAACACCTTCAGCGATTCCTTATCGGCAGTGTATGCAGCGGCCCGCATCCGGGTGTATGCCTACAACGACCATGTTTCGAATCTCACTGAAAAAAGCACAGCCTGAAATAGGCTGTGCTTTTTTTATAATTCAAAAGGCTTATACCTCGATAATGATGGGCAGAATCATCGGCCTTCTCTTTGTCTCGCTGTATATGAATTTCCCGACATGATCTTTCAAGGTCTGCTTGATCAGATTCCATTGGGTGGACCCGGTTTCCGTTAAATCCTTCATGGAAGACATGACGATATCGTGGATTTGCCCCATGAATTCCTCCGAATCTTTCACGAAGATGAAACCTCTGGATATGAGCTCAGGCTTCGCTACCATCTGCTTTTCCGTTTTACTGAGCGTGGTTACGATAATAAGCATCCCATCGGAAGATAGCTGTCTACGGTCCCGCAAAACGATGTTGCCTACGTTCCCGATCATCAATCCGTCCACCAGGCTGTTGCCAGAAGGGATTTTTGGACCTAAGGAGGCCATTCCCTGCTGGATTTGGATCGTGTCGCCATTCTGAATGATGAACACATTCTCATTAGGGATCCCCACGGATTCCGCCAGCTGACGATGCTGATACAGCATTCGGAATTCACCATGAACAGGAATCAAATAATCCGGTTTCATCAAGGTGAGCATTAATTTCAACTCTTCTTGGCTGCCATGCCCGGATACGTGCATCCCTGAAGCAGAACCGGACCCATAGATGACCTGGGCTCCCAGCACATACAAATTATCGATCACATGAGCAAGGTTCCTCTCATTTCCCGGTATGGCCCCTGCAGCTATGATAACGGTATCGCCAGGCAAAATCTCGATATGGGGATGCTTGGAGTTGGCTAATCGTGATAAAGCTGCCATTGGTTCCCCTTGACTCCCCGTGCATAGCACGGCAATTTTGTCCGGTGGATAACGCTCGCTGTCGCCTGCATCAATCAGTAAGTCATCGGGGATATTTAAGTAGCCATGCTCCTTGGATACGGTAACGACATTCACCATGCTGCGGCCGAGCAGAATGAGCTTTCGCCCTGTTTCAGCGGCGGCATCGATGATCTGCTGAACACGGTTCACGTTCGACGCAAACGTAGAGATGAATACCTGCTGTTTTGCCTGTGCGAATGCTTCCAGGATATGTCCGCCAACGAGACGTTCCGAAGGCGTAAAACCCGGTCTCTCGGCGTTTGTGCTTTCGGATAATAACACCTTTACCCCCTGCTTGCCGATATCAGCCATCCGATGCAGATCCGGATATGGTCCCTTCACAGGAGACATGTCAAATTTAAAATCCCCTGTGTGAACAACATTGCCTTCGGGCGTCTGAAAGACGATACCCACGCAGTCCGGAATGCTGTGGCTGGTCGAAAAAAAAGAGGCATGGATGGCTCCCGCTTCAATGGTGGAATTTGCATCGATCGTATGGAGCTCGGAATCACGCAGAAGGCGATGCTCTTTCAGCTTGATTTTAATCAGCTCAATCGTGAGCTTCGTCCCATACACAGGGATCGGGAGCTGCTTCAGCAAATAAGGTATCCCTCCGATATGGTCCTCATGTCCATGGGTGACGATAAGAGCTCTGACTTTATCCGCATGGTCCAGCAAATAGGTGAAGTCAGGCACAATCAAATCGATACCGGGCAGGTTTTCGTCTGGGAATTTGGAGCCGCAATCAATGACCACGATATCTTGATCGTACTGAATGAAGTACATGTTCTTACCAATTTCGTTCACGCCGCCTAGCGCTGCGACCAGCAATTGATGTTCAGCTGTATTCATAACGATGAAGCCTCCTTCTCTCTATCCACCTAGTCCAATTCTTCGTTACGTTCTCCTATATTATTGAAATTGTCACAGAACTTATGCACCAAGGTAAACAATGGTTCATTCCGTGAGCATGGTATGGAAGAACAGCAGAAAACCCGCCATCCGTAGGCGGGCTATCCTTAAAATGAAGATATGGCTGAATCCGGATTTCATATTAAAAACCGAGCAGATTTTTAATCGTAATGAATATGACCGGGATCAACAACGCTGGCGTGAGATTCATGGTTTTGAAGTTCCGTATGCCCAAAATGTTAAGGCCTGAAGCAAAAATTAATATAGCGCCAATGATGGATATTTCGGTTAACAGCTCCGTTGTAATGAAGCCAGAGGCTGCGCCGGCCATTACGTACAATAACCCTTGCCAACAAAATGTGGCCACGGCGGATAGAATGATGCCAATGCCGAAGGTTGAAGCCAGTACGATGGACGTCACGCCATCCAGAATGGCATTGGTAAACAGATAAGTATGATTATTGTTCAAAGCGCTCTCGATCGGTCCGATAATGGACAATGTCCCCATACAGAACAACAGGATGGCCGTTGTTAATCCTTCAGCCAAATTTCCCTTGGCAAACCGCGACACCGCTTTTTTAAATCCCTGCTCCAGGTTCAGCTTCTCCCCGATCAGACCGCCTATGGCAAGACTTACGATGAATAAGACGGGATATTGGCTATCCGGCATATACTTCACGATCGAATTCACACCGAGTGCCATGACGGCCAAACCCATGGCCTGCATCAGGATGTCCTGATAGGTTTCGCTCATCCCCTTCTTAAATACATTTCCAATCGTACTGCCTACAACAATGGTTGTTACGTTTACAATGGTTCCTATCACAGCCGTTCTCTCCTACTAAATATGTTTTGATACAAAGAATAAACCCTCCAGCAGCTGGAGGGTCAATCGTTTATTTAGCAAGCATTTGAATTTCGGTTACGAATTGAGAGGGATCACCGGTAAGCCCGTAATCAATGTAAGTGATCTCCAACGCATCCTCGATCAGAGTGTATCCTTTTTCCTCGATATAATCCAGGAGCTTTCTATAATAAGGCGCTGCATCTTCATGTGTCCCGGCAAACCGAATCGTAATATAAGTGCCTTTGGGCCATATCTTCTCTTCGACCTCAGAGCTGCTGCGTGCCCTATCCTGCTCCACAATGACAAAAATGGAGTCATATTCATCAAATTTACTTTGCATTAAACGATTAATCGAGATCGTTAATCCTACTTTGCCAAGGAAAATGGTGGACTTCATTTTGGTGCTGTTCTCCAATAATCGGATCGGCATATCCAGATTGTCGCTTTTATGTATGTTCTGTTTGAGCAAAACCATCACTCTCTCGGGAAACTCGACTTCCCGAATTTTGTAGAGCTCTTCCTTATTCGAGGCATCTTCGATCTGCTTAATTCGGCTTTTGATCTTCGCCCGGATTCTTTGATAATCCTCAATTTTCTCTTCGGTTCTGCGCTGCTGCTCCTTGAGCAGGGTTAGTATATGGTCAATCTCCCGATCATCCAGAAAAAGCTTAATGTCCTTTAAAGGGATGCCAAGCGCCTTGAGATACAGAATGGTATTCAGCTGCTCGAATTGATCGACCGAATAATAACGGTAATTTGTCAGATGATCCACGGTTGCCGGTTTAAATAAATCAATATCGTCGTAATACCGGAGGGTGCGGATATCGATCTGAAAAAGCTTGGATATTTCACCGATCGTAAACATATCATCTCTCCTCTCCTTAACAGCCTATACCCTTCGTTAAATTTGCACAATAAAATGATAGGATATGCAACAAAATACAACCAACGTCTCTTCAGCTATATTCCGGGCATGCATCATTATACGTCGTGTAAAAAAACAAAAAGACTACCGAACCACCGGCAGTCTTCTAAATAAATCGAGTGCGAGTCGCATCCTACTGATGCTTTCCCTGTTGGTTAGGGCCTTTAGCCGGCTTGTCGTCAACGCTGACAAAGATCGGATTTGAATAAAACCACAGGTCGCCATAGTTTCGTTTATTAATTTCCGCAAACCGCTGCTCGTTGTCTTCGATGTCCGTTTTCGGATCTATGAGTGGGTCGCCATTGCTGGTTTCTCCAGCAACATTCACGCCAAGATTCGTCCCTCTTAAACGGAAGTATTGATCCTTCGTTGCGGTCGTCCGATAAGTGATGACGTTGTATCCATCCCGATCGGTCTTCCAATCCTTGCTCGTAAAACGTTTAACCACTTTCGTCGAGTCGTTGGTGCTCTTGCTGTAAGCCGCCGTACCTGGCTGCGCTTTACCTGTTACGTCGCCTGAGATCAAATCAACATGATCGACGGTTACAGGATCACCGTTGTTATTTTTGCTCGGGCTCTTGAATCGGATCGTAATTTCGATCGGGTTCCCTTTCTTCACTTGCAGGTTACTCCCCATTTCGGCCTGCTTGTTCCCGTGATGAACGCGATAATCCAGCGCGTTAATTAAATCGCCGTAGACGGAGAACGATTTACCCGAACGCATACCGTTAAGTACGCTTTGCATGTCGTTCCCATCTACCCAAGTGTAATTTTTAGCGTATTGTCCAGGCCAATATCCACTGGAGTACAAACGGTTCTCGCTGATCTCAAAATGAGAATCCGAGTTCGCAAAGTTCCAAAACTCGCGTCCTTCGCCGAGCAGTGCATCCCATACGCCGCCAACCTTGGCAATCATGTAATCAGCGCGTACGTTCGGTTTTCTGGCGTGGTTAAGTTTAGTCCGCCGCGGTCAGGCTCCATCTGATTCCCCGGCATGCCTTCCATTCCGAACACCACGTTTGGCGCAATATTGTTGAAATCCCGGATATCCGCGATGGTGTACACGGCTTTTCTGGAAGGATGGTTGAGCAATGCATAACTGCGGTTTCCATAGTTTTTCTGAAGCCATGCCAGTGCTGCTCGGGCATCTTCGGGAGTCGTATAGGCCCGGCTGTCTTGTTTATTCCAATCGGCGACATCTTTGGGATTGAACATCGCTTCATCGCGATCAGTGAACAGATACTCGAACTGACGGGCTGCCTTGAGGCTCGATTCTGAACCGAATTTACCTGATATAATACCGATTCCCACATGTTCATATGTAGGCATGTCCCACTCAAAGCCTGAGAAGATAATCTTGTTCTTGTATTTCCCTGTTTCCTGAAGCTGCTGAATCTTGGGAATCTGGTATTGAGCCATTCCCATGGAGAACGGAATAGATCCGCCGGCAAGGGGATTTCCCTCGTCGTCCCGTTTAGAGACCCTAAGATGGTCGGAGACCGCGATCCAATCCAGGCCATACTTCTGGAATCCGTTGTCCAGCAATTCCTGCAGGGATTGGCTGGCATCATCGGATTGATACGTATGCGCGTGATACTCCCCTGTCATCCATTTGCCGTTTCCTTCCGGCCTAATCTTAGCCCCATCTTCCTTTGCATGAACAATCATGCCTTGCGAAAAAATGGACAAGCTGAGCGCCAAAACCATGATGGTTTTCTTCTTTAGCTGCACTTCATGGCACCTCCAAATTGATATCGTTCGTCAAACTTCTTAAGTGTAAGCCTCCATGATGAAGAGAATGTTATCGTAAATCGTTGATTGTGTAAGAATGAAGCTCCCTATTCAATATGTCTCTATGAAAAAATATCACCCTTGAAACTTGAAATACGAAAGCTCTGCATCCTTAAGATTACATATTAAATATTATGTAAACCATTTGTATGAATGACTACAACCTAACCTCGGCTGCAGTCATTTTCAAAGCTATCCATCTAAGATTACAATCTTTTAGACAAAGTTCGACGCACCAGCTTCACCCTTCCATTCATCCCGGAAGGCAACGCAGTCTTTCCATATAAGTTCTCCAGCGTATTGGCTGCCCGGATGCTAATGTGATTGCTCCCCTGCTCAACATATGGCGTGATGTTCCAGTGATAAGGAGGCCACAATCGAATCCCTACCTCCATATCATTCACATATAAAGAAGCTGTCTCCCTTATATCTTCAGCCTCCAGCCATAATTCCTCATCTGGAGCCAAGCTAACTTGGGTCAGATCCACTTGCTGTGAGTATTCTCCCGCTCCCGCATAATAAGGATAGCCGGCAGAAGCCCAACAACCAAACATATGTTCCGGACTCGCGTTTAGCCTCATCCGATCTTCTATAACAAAGGGTCCAATCAAAAATGCAGGAAATGAAATGGCCGGCATCGGCTCCAGCAATGATACCGTCAGAATCTCAAGTTCGTTCTCGCCCGCTAATAAATGGGGGGTGATATCCACGCTAGCATAGTGTTGATCCTGCCAAGTAGAGGGCTGCAGCGCATTCTGTCTTACGCCATTCACGAAAATTTCAAGGTTGCGCCTGCGCTGCAGGAAGCCGATATGGGAAGGGATTTTCTGTTCCACATCGTCCAGAATGAACTCGATCTTCGGTGATGGGTTGATATTGGATTGATCCGGAAGCCCGCTACTACTCGGTGATTGCAAGCGATCGATCAATTTCTGCGTCATGGTAAACGTTGTACGATACGTGTTCACTTGCCCAGGCATCGTAGCGTTCATCCTGGACTGTCGGTCATTCAGCGTGACCTGCCATTGGTCCAGTAATAAAACATTAGGTTCGGGTGTCTGGAAACGCCATAGCTTATCAAGAAGGATTACATCGCCGGCTTCCCGCTCCATATCGAACATTTGTTCTATTGAACCATTTGGGCTCTCCTCAGGTACAACCGAGAGCACTCGTAGCTCTCCAGGTGCATAGGTAAGAACGGAATCGCTGGCTAACCGGCGTATTTCTCCGCTTTCCAAGCCCCATTCTTCGATTCGGTACTTCGCCTCAATTGCATCAAGCTTCATGGAAACGGAATTCTCCGACCAGTTCATCAGCCACACATATACCCGGTCCCCGAACACACGTTCCACACTAATCAAATCCTCATGTTGTCCTTCGATCAACTTCCATCGTAAAACAGGAGTTTTCCTTAATAACCCGCTTACACGTTCACACAACGAATCAATCGGATCAGGAAATGGCAGGTTCTCCAGGGAATAAAACAGAGTATACCCCTTGCCGATGGATCGTAATTCATTATGCTGCGGAGTCGAATCAAACAGCGCATGCATATGCTTCGCCAGTTCCGGATCATGATGCAAGCACTCGCTATGCCGCGGTATCGCTCCTACGGCAATAAGAGTACCGCCTTGCTTAACATACGAAGCGAGTCGTGCGGCTATGTCCTTCGACATGACCTCAATCTCCGGCATAATCAAAACCGAATATATGTTCGTACACCCGTTAAATCGTACCCCTTCTCCATCCATAAGGCTGGCTTCGCGAAGCTGAGATTCGTCTACATAGTCGTAATCAATGGATCTGCGAAGCATCCGATCCGACAGGAGCGAGAATAGAGTATCGGAAGCGGGATGTTTATTCGATTGACCGGATACGAACATATTTTCGTATACCGTATGGATAGGTGACAGCAGAAGAACCTCCGGTGTACGTTTACCGCTCGCGCCAAGCAGACTCAGTCGACCGAGATAGTCGGCAAAAGCACGATAATGCGGCCAGTGAGGCGCATGCTTGAATTCCGTCGGAGGGAAATCGGTCTTCCGATACCCGGCAAACGAGTAATAGAACGCATGCGGGATGAAGAGGTTAACGCCCAGAAATGCCATGAAGTTGGCATCCAGTCGCCGCTCTCGCATGGAATAGCCGTGACCGCTTGCGCCAAACGATTCGCAGATCACCCGTTCCTTGCTGTTCAGCTGAGCGACAGAAGCTGCCGTCTTTACCGACACGATCCGATGCGGATTCTCCTTCGTGCCGATGCCGGGCGTTAAATAATCCACGCCAGCGTAGTGAAACTGCTGCAGCACCCGGGTCTGATTGCCTTGCGATCTAGCCTGTCCCCAGACCGGCTCTTCGAGCGTATGTCCGATGTAGAGCAGTCCATGCCGCTCACACCATGAACGAATCGCTTGATGATAACCCTCAACATACCAGCGTGTTATCGTATCATAATACTGCTGCCTCGTTGACCGGCTGCCATCAGCCATGTTATATAACAAGGCGCCTAACCGCGGGATGAGATCATAGCCGTTCTCTTGCTGATACCGCTCCGCCATCCCTTCCGTCCAAGCGAAGACCATGCCCGGCAGGGTAGCGCCTACATCGTGAACTGCCGTCCGAATCGCTTCTACCCCAAAGAAACCATCGTGGATCATTAGCCCGGGTTCGTCGGTGAAAACGCCCTGAATCGTTGTGCCAAAGTATTCCTGCAAGGACTGAAACGGATCATAGGACATCCGGATGAAAGTCTGAACGGCTTCCGGATTCAACGTATCCAAGTAGTAACCTTGGGCAAACGTAATGCCTTCCGCGATTTCGCAGGACCAGCAGGCCAAGACGATATAAGAACCTCCCGCTTCCGGTGTCCATTCCTGACCCCATAAATGCGTAAGATCCTCGGCTTCATGATGGAGCAGCCACTCCCCGTCTGACTCGACGGCAGGGTAAGCCAAAATCGCAATAAGCTCATTGTGATCATAACGCGCAAAATCCAGCTTCAATCCTTGTTGTTGTCTGCTATGCGTATATCTTTTCTCTTCAACCCTTAAGTAACGCATGCGATATTCCGGATGCTGACGCGTCAGTTTGCCGCCCAGCGTTCCGCTTGGCCAATTGTCCTCATCGTACAGCCAGACAACCATATTACGTTTCTTGCACTCCAGGGTGCAGAACTCCAAAGCTTCCATAAATGCCGGTGACAGGTAAGAGGTTTGCATCCCATGACGCGCATGCAGAACAACACCTCCGACACCCGCTTCATACATCGATTGGATCTGGCTTTCCAGCTCCGGCTTCGTGAGCTCATGATTCAGGAACCAGAACGGCTGCGGGCGATAGGTGGCATCCGGATTCTCGAATTGCTGCTTCAGTTGCATTAGATCCTTATGGGCTGTTTCTTCCTGAACATTCACGTTATTCAACATGCATCACCTGTCTTATCACAGATTTCATTCAGACCGGGACATAAGCAACCGGATGAAAAACCCACCGACAACGGAGCGATTCTGGAAGTTCATCTGTTTGCCGCTAATCGTGTCATACCAATCGGTCACCGGAACGCGAGCAGAGGTTTCATTCATGAAATCCCATAAGGGCGCAATCATGGCTTCAAACTGGGATTGCTTGGCACTCATGGAGGCACACCATACCAGCCAATCCGCTTTTGTATACGTATCGCGGCTATCCAGCGGAAGGCCGTAACGATTCTGTCTCAACTTATAATAGTCCAGCTCTTGGGCAGCAACTTCTTTTGGAAACAGGTTTAATTCCAGCAGGCGATCCCACACCAGATTGTATTTCATGCTCCAGGTATCGTTTGCGCTGTCGAACGTAAGCTTATAATGATCACCTGCATCGGCCATGGATATCCACTCATTCGCCATATTCCGAGCGGCTGCAAGATAAGATGCCCCTTCCTGTAAGCCCAGCAGGTCGCACATGTATGAATACGCGGCAATGCCCAAGATCGCTTTAATGGACAAATTCGCATTATGCGCCAAATGTCCGGCAAAATCATCCGTGCACAGCTGATTATCCGGATCGAGTCCATGCTGCAGTAGATATCCCGCCCAAGCGGTAAGAGGTTTCCAGTGCTCCCGGGCAAAATCCGCATTCTCTTCATATTTGCATACCGCGGCAGCCATTAGGAGCATATTCCCGCATTCTTCGATCGGCATCTGGTATTCCAGCTTGTTCTCGCCATACACCTGGCCGTTGGCTTTGGGGTATGTTCCCACGTCATGAGGCGCAAAATCGAACGGCCAATCAGGGCTCATGGCATACTTATAAATCGGGCGCATCATCCCCTTGACCAGTTCAGGATTGTATCTCAGGAACAATGGAATCGACGGATAACTGACATCGACCGTAGCGATGCATCCGTTGCTGAAATTCTCCTTGGAAAAAAACAACACATGCCCCGCTTCATCGGCAACCAATTTATGCGCGGCTACCGCCTGTCGATACGTCAAGGCCAGGATATCCCGGTATTTTTCACCGCCTGCGGCAAGGCTCTCTGCCATCAGCTCGCGATTGAAGCTCTCACATTGCTGCATGATGACTTCATATTGGGCGGCGGACTGTAACAGCATGTCATGGAACGTCAATCCGTTTCGCTTCCAGTAAGCATCCAGCGGCTGGTTAAAATATTCGATGGCATGAATATCATCATACGCAAGCATCAGATACTCAGATTCCCATTCATCCCGTACTGGGCCCAGATCAATTTCGGCTGCCATAACGGGGGTATGATTGGATACGGCCCGCGGCTTCTGCTGATCATCTTCCGGGGGTAATTGACCGGTTCGTACATATAACTCACGGCTTGACACAGAATGAATCACCGTCTGGATGCGTTCCGTACGGGGAACCGCCAGCACCATATACCCCCAATCGATTCGGGTATCATCTCCGGCAAGCTGTAGGATCGGCTGTTCGACAGTACCCATCGCCATCATATTCAATTGTCCATCGATAACGCGATGCTCCCAGGTCACTTGCTGATCCGGTGTATTTACGCACCATTCGCCTGTAACATCGAAGTAGAGCTTCACATCATGTTCGCGCCCATCCATCGAACGAAACTGAACTGTCACATACGTTACGGGCCGGGATAACAGATCAAGATCATTCAGTAATAAAGGCGTGGTGAACTCAACTTGAAGCTCAATGCCTTCCCCTTGGAACGTATAACGGGTAGTTACCGGCTCAACCGTCAAATCGGTTTGCTGGAGAACTTCAAGCTCGGGACGTTCTGCTGAATCCGCTGCTGCTACCCTCCCCATAAATCGTCTGGGCAAGCCATCGATGATCGCAAGGCCGACCATACCTTGAATCTTGTTCGTCCAATGCCGGGTATGATCATCGTAGAGATGATCCGCCGCGGACCAGACGCTGAAGTATGGATCTACGGTAACCAGCGGTACGGATGGAGGTCTGAATTTCGTTGTCATCTGACATCAACTCCTTCATGTCTTGTTTATTCTTGATAATGCCTTCTATATCCTTGTGATGGGGAAACAAAAACCAAGGAGAGCAGCAAAAGGCTCCGCCCCCTTGATGGCCAAGGTGCTGCGAAGCCTTTCGTTTTACCGGGCTCCCTTGACGATGGAAGTCATCAGTTCGGCATCTGAACGGTTACCACGTCTTTCCCCTTCAGATTTTCGTTCGTGAACTGCATCGCTTTCTCATATCCGGTTTTGCGGAGCTGTTCCCGTAGTTCATTGATAATGCTCATCGCCGCTTCATCCGATTTGGCAAATACCGCTTCCTTCCACGCATCTCCCATTCGATCCATCGATGGCTTCAGCATTTCCCATTCCGGCGCCTTCGTGATAACATCACCCGGGTTATAAGCTGTAATTACGTGAATGCCGTTCGGACGGAGGATTTTGCGAGCGTTCTCCATCGCTTCAAGCCTTTCTTGTTCCGCCCAGATGTCTCCTCCCGCAGCGGAATTGATGCGGTCAAGCCCTGTCAGCGATTCCAGACCGATGCTGATGCCTTCGTTCTTCCGCAGCTTCATGTTGGTGTCCGTGCTGAATTTGTCAAACCATTCCTGATTGGCAACCGGCTTGCCGTCCTTCATGTCCCAATGAACGCCCTGCACACCGTACCGGGCCAGCATAAAGCCTTCATCGGAAGCCATGAAATCCAGGAACTTCAATGCAGCGTCAACGCAAGCGCCTTTGCAGTTCTTCGTGATCGCCGTTACGTTATTTCCCTGAATCCCCAGATCAACAGGCCTGTCCGGCTCAACGTCAGCGCGCTCCAACGGGCCGAGAGGAATGTAGTCGCTTCCCGGATGCGAAGAGACATACTCCTTGGAAGCATCCAGGATGGCCGGATAGTGCGCAGCCAGGATGGCAATGCGGCCTTGATTGATTTTTTCCTTGGCAATCGGGTCTGTCTGGGTGAAGGCTTCAGGATCCATCAGTCCCTCTTCAACGAGCTTACGATAAAACAGCGTGTATTCTTCGTAGCCCTTAGTGAAGAAGTTATGTTCAACCGTGCCGTCGCCTTTGTCGACGTAACTCGCTCCGGAATAAAACATGGTGTTGCCGATGCCAACGGCCCAGCCGTTACTGAAACCGCCCAGCGGAAAGACCGGCTGGCCGTTCTCCTGCAGATTGGCATCCTTGATTTTTTTGAGGAAGTTGTAGAAATCCTCCTTCGTCACAACGGATTGCGGATCGACGCCGACTTTCTCGGCGATATCTTTGCGCACATAGAAACCATAAAGCCAATCCATGCCGTCTTCGTTCGTGGCCGGCTGATTTTGCAGCAGCAAATATTTTTTGCCGTCGTAGGCGTCTATCGCTTTCTCATATAATGCCGGCGGCACATTTTCTTCCGCAATCGATTTGGACAAGTTCGGATAATCCTTCAGCTTGTCCGATATATCCACCAATTGTCCCTCTTTGGCAGCCTTAATGATGCCATCCAGTTCCCCGCCCCAGGCTGGCCCGGTATAAATGTCCGGCAAATCCTGCGTGGCGAAGATCTGGTTAACCTTCTCCGTCTCACTGCCTTTTGTATATTCCCACTCGAGGGTAACGCCGGTTTTCTCCTTGATGACTTCCTCCACGGGCGTTATGGCATCAGAACCGTTGGAACCATTCCAATTGTGTAGTATTTTGAGTTTGTATGAGTTCTCTCCTTCTGCCCCTTCTCCGTTATCTCCGTTCCCTGATGAATTCGTGCAGCTGATCAGCAAACCTCCAACCATGATGGACACGAGCAATGCGGATACGCCTTTCGACCAAATCCTCTTCAAACCAATCGCCTCCTGGAATATGGATATCAATGATCTTGGTAAAGCTTTGGACAAATTCCGGGTCAGGATGACCTAACCTTTAACTGAACCGATCATAACCCCCTTTACGAAATATCGCTGCAGGAACGGATAAATGCACAAGATCGGGAAGACCGTAATGACAAGCAAGGCCATCCGGAGCGATTCCGGCGTTGCGCCAGCACCGCTGGTTCCGCCAATCGTCTGTCCGCCCTGCTGCGCGGCTCGCTGCATCGAATTCGACAGCGCTTCAGCTTCCGTCAGCATTTCTTGTAAAAGAGTCTGCACCGGTATCAAATCTTTGTTGGATACGTAGTAAGCACCCGAGAACCAATCATTCCAATGGGCCACCCCGATGAAGAGGGAGATGGTGGCAAGCACCGGGCCCGATAGCGGCAGTATAATCCGCACGAAGATTTGAAAATCGCCGTACCCGTCAATGCGGGCAGATTCCTCCAACTCCTCCGGTATGCCTTGCAGGAAGGTTCGGATGATGACGATATGCATGAAATTGAACAGCATCGGCAGCACATACACCCAGAAGCTGTTGATCAGATGCAGCTTTTGCAGCGTGATGAAGAACGGGATGAACCCGGCACTGAAAATCGTCGGCAAGAAGATGTAAAAGGTGAAAAAGGAGCGGCCAGGCAATGTCTTTTTGGAAAGCGCGTAGGCCATGAGCGTACACAGCACAACATGCAGGAATGTACCCAGCACGGTGCGCATGAGCGTAATTTGGTACGCCTTCCAGATGCGGGCGTTATCGAATACCTGGGCGTAGTTCTCCAGCGTGAATTTACGGGGCAAAAAATAAATCGCCCCCATCATCGAATCCTTCCCGTCGTTAAGGGAATACGCCAAAATGTAAATAAACGGATAGATCATCGAAAATCCGATGATGGCGAGAAAGGTGTAATTGAACATCGAGAAAAAAGACCATTTACGTTTCATTACGTCACCTCCTTAGAACAGGGATACATCACTAACTTTGCGGGCGATGCGATTGACGGTCAGAACCAGAATGAGCCCGATAATGCTTTGGAATAGCCCGACTGCAGCGGCGTAACTGAGACGCCCTTCCCGGATACCGGAATTGATGGCGTGCACGTCCAGCACGCTGCCCATACTGGCAGTCGCAGGACCATTCAAGAGAAGGAGCTGTTCATACCCGGCGCTCATCAGATTTCCCACGGCAAGAATAAATAAGATGATGGCCACGTTGCGGATACCAGGCAGTGTCACATGCCACATCTGCTTGAAGCGTCCTGCGCCATCGATCTTGGCGGCTTCGTAGAGCTGCTGATCGATACCCGCAATGGCGGCCATGAAGATAATCGAATTCCAGCCGATGTTCTTCCAGATATCGGACCCGACAATCATCTGATAGAACCAGGTAGGATTGTTCAGGAACTGGATCGATTCGACCCCAAATGATCCCAGCAAGTCATTGACCGGACCGCCATATGGAGTCAGTAATCGCTGCATCAGCGTGACAACCACGATCCAGGATACGAAATAAGGTAAATAAGAAAGCGTTTGAATCGTCTTCTTGAATTTCATCTTCCGAACTTCATTTAATAGGAGCGCAAGAATGATCGGCATCGGAAATCCGATCAGCAGCTTCATGAGACTGATGATGACCGTATTGCGAATGATGTCACCGGACTGATAGTAATTGAAAAATTGTTCAAAATACTTAAATCCTGCCCAGGGACTCCCGGTGAAGCCGCCAACGAAGGTATAGTCTCGGAAAGCAACTTGAATTCCGTATAAGGGCACGTAAGAGAATAGAAAAAACCAGACGATGCCTGGCAGCATGAACAAGTAAAAGAGCTTGTGCTGCCAGATTCGTTTCATGAATCGGTTGTTGGTTAATCGTGACTTGCTCACATTCCCACCTCTCCTTTCAGTGGGGCGGACGGGCCGCCCCGGGTTATTCAAGTTATAATCTCAACCGTAGCGTAATGATTTCAAATGGCGTAAAGGATAACGCAATCTGGTTGGATGCTTCGCCAAGCGGCAGCGCTGCAAGGATGTTTTCCATCAGATCCGTCGTCCAGGCTTCGGCCGCTTCAAATCCACAATGAAGTGTCGTGCTGGCATGTGTTCCCGATGTTTCATACAGACGAACCACGATGTCGTCGCCATCCTCGGCTTTCTTGATGGATTCCACCATAATGTTCGGATGATCCGGCCGCAGAAATGCTTGGGAAGACGGAAGCTTTCCTGTCGCTTGGTCAGGCACGGAAGGCAAGGATATCGCCCGAAGCGGGATATTCAGCTCATTGCCTCGTCGATAGATTTCGGCTTGAACATGGTTCCCTTGATGCGGATATAAAGAATATGTGAATCGGTGCTCCGCACGGTCTGCATCCGGATCCGGATAAGAGCTGCTGCGGAGCAAATGGAGATCCAGCACGTTATGAATCGCCCGGTGGCCGTATTTGCAATCATTGAGCAGCGCGACCCCATAATCCGGCTCCGATAAATCAACCCATTGATGGGCACAAATCTCGTCCTTCGCAAAATCCCACATCGTATTGCGGTGGGTCGGCCTGCTCAAGCTGCCGAACTGGATCTCGCAATGAACCTGATCCGTACGTATATTGACCGGGAACGAGGTTCTTAGCATCCTGCCGTTCTCTCTCCAATCGACGGACGTTTCGAAATCGATACGCCGGCTGCCCTCCGTCAGCACAACGGTCTGCGTCAGCGCAGATTCGCCATAAGCGTACTCGAAGACCAGCCCGACTCGCGGGCCGTCCCGCAGCTTCTGTATCGCTAGGAGGTTTAACGGCTTGCCCGGGTTCGCCGAATAGTCATGACGGAAATCCCATGCATCCCCTTCGTCATGGTACACGCGAAGATCGTTACCTGAGCGGCCTTGCTGAATGACTTCGCGAGCTTCCGCCTTATCCAGAATCGATAGAATGCCCCCGTTTTGGGCAAACTTCACGATCAGTTTGTCGTTCTCCAGGCTTCGCTCGGAAACTGTAAGGTCTAATTCCGCTTCTGGTGTTTCCAAAAGCATTTCAATGCCTGACGCTACTTCATCTTCTGCTCCGGCATCGGCGTCATTCGATATGACAGTGTAGCCCATCGATGGAACCACAACGTGATGCCATCTTCCATGCGCGCGCAGCCACTCCCGGCGTTCCCATGGCAGCGAATTAAATACGACGATTCCGGGAGAAGCTTTGGCATCGTGTGAAATGTGGTCTGCCAGATAACGATAGGTCTCGGCAATCATAGCTTCCGTGTTTGATAGCAGCTCTTTATACCGTACTAACGATTCATCGTATACCCGCTTAATGGAAGAGCCCGGAAGAATGTCGTGGAATTGATACAGCAGAACTTCTTTCCAGATCGTCTCCAGCGTCTCGGAAGGGTATGTCCTGCCTAACCGGGCAGCCAGCACGGAAGCAAACTCCAGCTCGCGCAGCGCTTTCTCCATCTTCCGGTTGTACAGCTTGCTTCGCGCCTGACTGGTCAGGGTGCCTTGATGCTTTTCCAGATAAAGCTCACCGCGCCACGTCTGGAATGAATCGCGTTCCTCGTTCAATCGCTCAAAGAACTTCCACGAGGGCTCCTGTATGACGGGGGACAGTCCGAGCAGGTTCTTCTCGCGTGCAAGCCGCTCCAAATGCTCTTCACCAGGACCGCCGCCGCCGTCCCCAATGCCGAAGAGCATCAGGGCATGGCTGGATACATTTTTATCTAAATATTCCCGCTCCGCTTTGGCGATGGAACGCGGGGCTGCCGGGCTGTTGTAGGTATCTTCAGGCGGCATATGCGTTAATACGGCGGAGCCGTCAATCCCTTCCCATAGAAAGGAATGGTGAGGGTGCCGGTTATATTCGCTCCAGGAGAGCTTCTGGGTCATCATGTAATCCACGCCCGACTTCTTGAGCAGCTGCGGCAGGCTGGCGGAGTATCCGAAAACATCCGGCATCCAGAGCGATTTCATCTCCAAACCGAATTCCTGCTGAAAATACCGCTTGCCGTATAGGATTTGGCGCACCAGAGATTCGCCGCCCGGCACATTGGTATCCGGCTCCACCCACATGGCCCCCTGCGGTTCCCATCTGCCTTCACGTACCCGCTCCTTGATCTGTTCATATAACGCGGGATAATGCCGCTTCATCCAATCGTACAGCTGGGGCTGGCTTGCGCCGAATACATACTCCGGATAGCGTTCCATCATGCGAAGCGCGGTCGAGAACGTCCTGGCGCCTTTTCGGATCGTTTCGCGGATGGGCCACAACCAGGCCAGATCGATATGCGCATGACCCACCGCGCTGATCGTTAAGACCGGATCGCCCCCTTGCAAGCTTAATTGTTTACCCAATTGCTTCTTCGCTTGATTGACCTGCTCCGGCGAGAATTCCGTTAGCTTCAGTGATACGTCATAGAGGACCTGATAGATTCTCTCTTTGCGCGCGGTTCCGGCAGGAAGCTGCTCGGCAGCTTCCAAGAGGACTTCGACATCGTAATAGAGGCCTCGAATGTCTTCCCGGCAGACTGCGATGACAGCCTCTTTCAAAGTACCTCCCTGGTATTTGCCGAAGAGATCGTTATTGCCTGCATCTGCCCATACTTCAATGTCAGATCCGCTCATGTACATGTCATGAAGAAGGACAACACGCTTGCCGGGGAGTCCTAATGAAAAATCGAATTCCGAATTCACGGTAGTCAATCCCTGGACCGGAGATCCTTCCCGGTCCACCAGACACAACTCGCCGTTAATGTCCAGTAAAAGAACGTGGTCTTCCTTACGGCTATTTTCCGGAAGGCTGCCGGTAAATCGGAACCAGGCACAGTCCCACAGGTTGCCCCATCGTTCTCCGTGGACAAGCGTCATTGGCGCACCCGTCATTCGATCCATGAACGATACGGGCTCAGGCGTAACCCATGCCTTCACTTCCAACTCGGCAACCGGCTCATATATCGCTTCCCGAAGCTGGTTTAACATTTGTTTTAACCGTTCCGGCCTTATCAGTTCGTATGGCATGATGATTTGCTCCTCTCTAGTGCGTCAATCGGCTGCAGATTCACATATGAACTTCGCTTGCTGTCCAATCCACCTGGATCTCTGCATGATTCACGCCGCCATGTTCATACTGCAGCAGCACGGTTTGCGACTTCGGATCCCATACCCATCCAGCAGGTACGGCTTGATCCTGAATAACGTACTGAACAGATATCGGCTCTGTTGGGCAATACAATCTCGCGCTTGCCTGCAGATTGGACGGCCCTCTCGCAATGAATCGGAAGCCTGATTCCGTCTGGACAAGATCCTCGATTCGGGAGGAAGCGGCAATGACGGATACCTTGCCGTTCGAAGGACGTCCGGCCTCAACATCATAGAGCAGCGCCTGTTTCCCGGGGCTTAACGTAACCTGATCCAAAACGGATAGCTTCGAATCGAACAAGTCCACAATCGGTCCCGAGATATTCAACGGCTCAGCGGAGATCGATTCCTCCAGAACCGAAGCGATCAGATAAGGGCCTCGCTTGAGCTTGAAATAATGTTTGGGATTCCACGGTCGTTCTGCGCCGTGATGTGCTTCCAGCGTGGCTTGGACGGCGTGCCGCAGCCGGTCCGCCCCCGCTTTGGATAAGGTGAATTCAGCCGGATGTTGATCCAACCAGCACACGATGCCTTTCCCTGCCGGATGGATGCCTTCCGCTTTCCCCTTCAGGCCAAGCTGCTCAAACAGATGCTCCCGCGGCGAATTATACTTCGAGCCAAACGGTTCATCCTTGTGATCATGGTTCCACCATGAACGAATGCCGTGATACGGGTCGCTGTCATCGCCAACATAGATCAACGCCCCGCCATCCTGCACCCACTGGGCAAGAGCATTATGAATGTCCGGATACTCCGGTTTGATGAACTCATAGCTCAGAACCAGCACGCGGTATGGAGCCAAATAACCCGGATACCGCCTTACATTATCCAGCTGAAGCGGACGAACCGGGATTCCATGTTTCAGCAGCGGCAGTGACAGACCGTAAAAAGGGGAAAAATCGAGAAGCTCCGTGTCCCCTTCCGCCTGAAATCCTTCAGGGTCCGTACCATCGTATTTACCGGCATCGGGCGCTTCCGGATCCGGCTTCATCCGCTGAAACATCGCGGAGTCGGCAATAAGAACGCCAACCTGCAACTCATCCTCTGCCGATTCGATCACTTCTTGGTCCATATTGCCCAGCGTGTGCATGACCTGGAGCAGCGTCGTTGCATAGTCAGACGGGATGGATTCCTTACCCGAGCCGTCTTCAGATGGATAAGTTCCTTTAAAGATTCTTCGCGGCCAGGGTGAAACTTCGTAATGGGCCACTCCGGGATGCAGCAGTGAGGCGACCACGGTCTTTAAGTAGTTCTGTTTGTAATCCGCCCAAGTGTGGTTCGGGTTATCTTCAATCGGATCATGCAAGAACCACATGCGTCTGTCGGTTCCGCGGACCAGCTCCTGCATCACGCCATATTCAAGGTAAGCGGTTTCAAACGTCCGTTCCTTGCGCAGTCCTTCATACACATTCGGTGTTCGGGACGTCCCCGTCCAGATCTGTGCAATGTACCCGTCAATGGATGGAAGCTCTACGAGCGCGGATTGCGGGCTGACAATTCGCCACTGCGTGTAATTGATCAGGGAATGAGTCGGAACGTAAAAGCGAAGGACTCGGCCGTAACGATGCAGGGCGTAATCCTTCATTTCTGCACATAATCGGTCCAGCACGCGTGTGTATAAATACGCTTTCAATTTGGAAGCCCGGTATTGCGCGTCAGGAGAAGCGTGCGGTGGAATCCATGGCTCTTTGTAATACAGCAGCCATTCCCGCTTAAATGCTTCCGAATAACCGCCATTTACCCAGAATTCGGGCTCTTCCAGATGAATGGCCTCTACGCCCGCATCAACCGCGACGCGTATTCGATCCGCCAGATAGCGCCCAAAGGAAATCGTCGGCACCATGTAAGGAATAACCGGTTTTTTGCCATGCAGGATCATCTCTCCGTGACGATCGGTCTGTGCTTCATCCCAATGTGATAAGCCGTCAACCTCCCCGTCCAGGTAGTTGTTGTATGTCCCCCATGCGACTCCTGTCATCAGATGGACGATATATCCTTTGTCCTTCCATTTCTGAATGCGCTCCGGCATCGTTTCATCAATTCCGTAGACCATCACAAAGTCAGTCTGAAGATCATAGTCGGGATGATACGGAGCCGATTCCTGAAACCCGGTTCGTTCTTCTCTGCGGTCTCTTGGCACGTTCTAAACCTCCCTGCTCTGGTTAGATGCACACTTACTTCTTGGTTATCCATCATTTTCTAGAATATAATATATAATATTAATATATTCAATATGTTTTTTAGTGAGAAATAAAAAAAGCCCTCTCCGTTAGTTAACGGAAAGGGCTTTTCCTTAGCCTAAGTATTAAGTTTGTGGAACATGACCCGACGTTTGACGAATGATCAACTCCGGCTCAATCAGCAATTTGCTGTAGCTCTTCACTTCTCCATGACCGCGCAATACTTCGAGCAGTTTACCGGCAGCCTGGTATCCCATATCCCATTCAAACTGTTTGACATGGGTAAATATGCTGAATTCCTCCACGATGGAAGTCGGATCGTCGAAGCTGACGATCGAAACGTCTTCCGGGACGCGAAGTCCCGCTTGCTTGGCCATCTGATAGATTTGGACGCCCAATCTTCCGTTTAGCGAAATATAGGCGGTAACCATGCGATTTCGGATATATCGGTACAATGGATGAGCTTCGGCATCCTTGAGCACACTCAGCGGTTTGAAATCCGTAATCATATGCGCCGGATTGATTAATGCTTCCTTGTCCTTTAATGCATCAATGTACCCTTCGATCCGCTCCTGAACCGTGACCGTTTGCAGGGGAGAATCCGAGCATATGGCGATGTCCCGGTGTCCAAGCTCCCATAGATGTTCAACGGCGAGCCTCGTGCCGCGCCTTCCATCAGCGGCAATATAATGCGTCTCGACCCCTGGCAAATACCGGTCAATCAGCACAAAAGGAAACCCGGATAGCTTCATACCCAGTATTTCCTCGTTGTAGTTCTCCTCGTCGACCGGGAAAATCAACAGGCCTTCGGCTCCGAGAGCCTTCAGCTCTTTGATGGCATTCTTTTCTTTTTCCAGCTTGCCGTCGGTTAGCATGATCATGCTGCGATAACCTTCGTCATTCAACGCAGCCTGGATTCCCTCAATGAGCCTGATCGCGAAATAATCATGGATGGTGGGCATGATCACGCCAATGATGCCCGTGGCCAGCTTCCCCTCTTTTCCCTTAAGCTTCGCAGTTGATGACTGGCCCGCAGTTAAGAAAACGGCCTCCTCTGCTACAAAACTGCCTTTACCCGGCACCCGGGCAATTAATTTCTCATTCGCTAATCCGGTTAGGGCATTGGCAACCGTTATTTTACTGACATGAAACTGATCCATCAGCTCCTTCTCTGTCGGAATGCGGTCCCCAGGCTTCATATTTTCTGTTGTTATGACGTGTCGGATATAGTCCTGGATTTGCTGATACAACGGAATTCGATCGTTTGCACTCATTCTAATCACATCACCAATTCATTCATGATATTTGAAATATATAATATATCCTTACACATACAAGCGCAATAAACAAGCATGAGACGATCACCGTCTCTAACGACAAACTCTTGATATACCACTGTTTAATTTGCCTGATTTTCAAGAATTATAGGAAGTTTTGTCGAACCACTTGTAAAACCATACTTGAATATATTAAATATGTGTTGATAAGCGAAGTGTTGACCGGCTATTGGGCCGAAAAAGGAGGATCGATGTTTGCGGATGAACACACGCTTTAAATTCTGATCATAGTTCATAACAAGGAGTGAATTCGCCATGGCTCGTAGATTCACGATTCTCTGTTTAGCTATCCTATGTGCTTTTTCATTAACGACCAGCGCAGCTTATGCTTCGGAAACGAATCCACAATCAGCGCAAACTGACAGCTCCAATCATCGTGAACTGCCAAGTTTCAAGAAGCCTAAGCATCTGGACGTCGCAGATATTTATGATGCACCAGGCGACATCAAATTGTTGTTAGGGACCTTGCAGGGAATCGTAAACAGGGAACAGCCCCGAATCTATTTGATTGAATCCCAGGAAGAAGGGAAATTGACCTGGCTTAACGATATCGATGTGCCTTACACGCTTCATGAAGACTATTGGGATGTGTTCTCCGCATATCGCAGCGAGGCAAAAGGCATGATTGTATATGATCCGGAAGTTCCTGATACGATTAATGTCGCCACCACGCTCGCAGGTTTGAAAAATGCGGTCGTTGCCAGTCCTGAGCTGGCCGACAAATTGTCCAAAGCTCCATTCGACTTGAAGATCCTGGACGATCTTCGCGGTAAATTCGATAATCGACTTGAAGCATACACCTGGCAATATGAGCATCTGTGGGAGCAGACAACTCATCAGATGCTGATCGGGCTGGATCCGGATACAGCGATTCGTATTCCTTCCGGAATGCCTGAATCGTTCGTAACGATTGCGGAAGAGAAGCAGCAAGTGCGAGATGCGAGCAACCGTGATACTTACAACCTCGACCTCTCCTCTCTCTTGGGAGAATCATCCGTTTATCTGCGCTTTGATGATGCTTTTACCCAGGATGGCTGGGGACCCGCGGTACATGAAGTTACGATCAAGGCTGACGGCAAAGAGATAGCAAGCTTCATCGCAGGAACGCCTGAAGAAGAGTCATACCTCTATGATCGGCAAAACTCCAAGTTCAGTGAAGGCCAAGGCGGTCACCGCTTTGCCGATAACGGCAGTTATTTTGTATATGAATTCACTCCGCCTGCGGGAACCGAGATACTGACCGCAGAAGTTGATATGTGGAACCAGTACAAGGTTTCGGCGGGGAATATCCGTCCGCCTTCTGCAGAGCAGCAGGAGCCCTATGGCTATTTAAGAGATTACGCTGTTGCCAATAAAGCGATGGTATTCTGGCTCGATTCCAATGTACCTGAGCAAAAAGCGCTTTTCGAGAAAATCATGTCCGATGTGGAGCCGGGCACCCCTTACCTCGGCTGGTTCAGCAATGATGTGGAAGGCGAGTTCAGCTCGGTCGAGATAGCCTCCCGTTACGGCG
Organism: Paenibacillus sp. p3-SID867; assembly: GCF_025142895.1. Classification (NCBI taxonomy): domain Bacteria; kingdom Bacillati; phylum Bacillota; class Bacilli; order Caryophanales; family Paenibacillaceae; genus Paenibacillus; species Paenibacillus sp. p3-SID867. The sequence goes on along the minus strand of NZ_JAMBDM010000022.1, from coordinate 22,956 downwards.
TCTATGTGCTGGCAGCCGATTGGTTCAGCAATCTGACCGTGTTCTCAGGAACCAAGCCGAAGTTCAAGCTGGCGAAAACACCTCCACAGCCGGGGCTTGAGAACAAAATTTATGTGACCTATACCTTTACGGAAGGCGACAACTTTCAATATAACCAGCATCGCATGCGCGTCATGTGGGATGACCCGGCCAGAGGCAAGGTTCCGATAAACTGGACTTCAAGTCCATTGCTCTATGAAGGTGCCCCTGCCATATTGAATTACTATCTAAACACGGCAACGGAGAACGATTTGCTCATTGCCGGACCGTCCGGTGCCGGTTACTTCTATCCGAGTCCATGGCCTGACGCAAGCTTCCGTGAGTTTTTGCAGCAAACCGAGAAATATATGAAAAAGACAGGAATGACAATCCCTTATGTATTGAACCGAATCGATGGCGAAAATGTGCCGTTATCAACGTTTAAAGCAAAAGCTTATGAGGAGGAATATAACGTACCTGGTTTATTTATTAGTTATGAAGACAAATACGGGGTTGAAATTATCGGCGACAGCCTGCCCGTGTCTACGATCCGGGGGATCAGCACCGTTCAAGACGGATTGCAGGTGCTCAATGATGCCAAAGCGAATTGGGATGGTAAATCACCGTTGTTCATCTCGCTCGGTATGCTCGCATGGAGCATGACCCCTTCCGATGCGCTGGCGCTGACCGAACAGCTCGGGGCAGATTTCAAAGTCGTTCGCGCCGATCATTATTTCTCCTTGATCCGCGAAAGCTACAACTTGCCAATCAAGAAATGACGATTTCCAGTTAAACAAGTGGCAGACGTATAATGGCATCGCAGGTCCGATTTTCTTGGGATCTGCGATGTTTTTTTATGATGAAATAGAGATTCTTCCCCACCCCTTGGTTACGGGATTTAGGAGGGGTAATTAATGACATTAAATATGGTTAATTAATGCCGTTAATTAATATCATAATCACTATTCGCTGTATTCATTTAATGGGGTTAATTAATTTAATTAATAACATTAATTAAATGCGATCATCCTCCTAATTCATGAAGCAATAGAAACTCGCCACTCCATGATCTCCACCATGCATCCTCCGTAAACAGTACATTTCCTCTCCCTCCGCACAACAGCCCATCCGATTTCCGCAGTCTCGGCAGCTTGCATCCAGATGATTTCTCCTGATTATTTCTTGGGTAATCGCAAAAACCACATCCATTCGACAGGAGACCGAACTCTTCCCCTTATACATAAAATGCGGCAAATGGTGAATACTCACTATATCGATTAGCATGTATTCCCTCATATGGAGATTAGTATAATGCCCACTAGCAAAAAGATATCATTGATTGAGGTCTACTTCATCATGCTGTTGTCCTTGGGTATCACCAATCATGTTATCCTGATTCCGCTTATTCTGCAGGACGCGGGCCGTGACGCATGGATGGGCACCCTGCTGACCCTGATCCTGCATATAGGCTGGGTCTACATTTTGTTTTTTATCATGAAACGAACAGAGCAACAATCGATATTCGCCTGGTTCAAAGATGGTTTTGGTCCGATCATCGGCTGGATATTTATATGCATCATGTCACTCTACTTTTTTTGGATGTCCATAGTCATATTAAGAGAAACGGTGACATGGATTCGGGTTACCTACCTGCCGCAAACGCCGAAAACGGTCGTCTCGCTGACCATTATTCTGCTATGCGTCTATGTGGCCAATAACGGGATTCGCTCAATAGCGATCATATCCGGCATTTTGCTCCCCGTTGTGTGGGTATTGGGCCATTTTGTAGCTGTGTCGAATCTTCAATATAAGGACTACTCATTGTTAACTCCGCTATTCGTTGAAGGTTACACTCCTATGCTCAAGAGCATGATCGTAGCCGGAGGCGGGTTCATGGAGATGATTGTGCTGATCTTTCTTCAGCATCATATGAAACGAAAGATGAATTACCTCTCGATTGTTATTTTATCGGTTCTTCTCGGCGGGCTGACGCTAGGACCATTGATGGGAGCAATCGCCACATTCGGTCCTGTTCCCGCGATGGAATCCCGCTATCCTGCATACGAACAGTGGATGCTGGTCACCATTACGAAATATATAACGCATGTCGATTTTCTGGCTCTATACCAATGGATATCAGGGACATTAATCCGCATCTCTCTTTTCCTGTTTATTATGGCCGATGGTATAACATTTAAAAAATCCAAACGACGCCTTTGGTATTTGTTAGGGGTGGGTGTCGCACTGACTGTCTTTTCTTTAATACCGGTAATCGATCGACAAATCGAGTTATTCGTTCTCGGCAAATACTCTACTGCATTCCTTGGCTTCCTGTCTGTGCTAACGCTATTCATTGCGATCCTAGTAACATTTAAACCTAAAACAAAAGGGGGCGGGTAGACGATGACACATCACAGACCTCGAAATCGAATGTTCCGTCAACAATCGAAACAAGCTCCGTTTGCAGTTGACCGCCGCAAGCCTGCTCTCGATACATTGGATGAGAATGCCCTGCGTTCCATGTTTGCCTCTTCCGCAGACGTTGTCATCAAATCCTTTCCGGCAAAGAAGGTTAGTGCGTTTCCTGCATTGCTCATCTACAGCGAAGGTATGGTTGATCCCACACTGATGACCCAATATGTGCTGCCGGATCTGGAAGAAAAGCTGGAGCACTTCAATGAGTGGGAACCACTGGCCAGAGAATTGGATAAATCGATGGAATGGAGTGAAATTAACCAGCATGCCGACGTTGTAAAGCTTTTGTTCGAAGGGCACATGATCCTGTTTTTTACAACAGAAAAATGCTGTTATTCCATTAATATCGCCGCTCGTCCGAATAGACAGCCTGATGAATCCAATACCGAGGTGGCCATAAAAGGGGCTAGGGACGCTTTTACGGAGGATATCACCACGAACGTGGCACTTGTCCGAAAAAGGCTGCGCACGGCCACACTCCATAATGAACAAATGGTCATTGGAGATCGCAGCCAGACCCGAGTTTCACTTCTATATATTTCCGATATCATACGCCCTGAAGTCGTCAACGAGGCTAAAGAGCGATTAAAAGGCATCCATGTCGATGCACTTATAACCAGCGGCCAACTGGAGGAAGCTCTTTCCGATTCCACCCTCTCCCTGTTTCCACTAATGGATTATATCGGCAGGCCGGACTTTGTAGTGGAGTGTTTGCTTCGAGGACGTTTCGTTATAGTTGTGGATGGTTCACCAATGGCGTTAATTGCACCCTGCAATTTGATGGAATTATTAAAAACGCCTGAAGATTCCTACTTCCCCTACTACTTTGTAATCTTTGAACGGCTTCTCAGGCTGCTGGGTCTCTTTCTCGCCATTATGCTGCCGGGATTTTGGATTGCCCTGACAAGCTATAACATCGATCAGCTCCCCTTTCTACTTCTTGCGACCGTCACTGTTTCCAGATTCGGGCTTCCGCTTTCCTCCCCCATGGAGATCTTATTGATGCTGGGTATGTTCGAGCTTTTCAGAGAGGCTGGCATCAGGCTGCCCAAAGCAGTCGGTCAAACCATCGCGGTTTTAGGCGGTCTCATTATCGGTGATGCTGCCATCCGTGCGGGCCTTACTTCACCAACCATGCTGGTTGTCTCTGCAACGACCGCGGTCGCGACGTTTACATTAGTCAATCAGACGCTAAGCGGGACGGTCAGCATTATTCGACTCTATGTGCTCATCTGGTCCGCCTTGCTGGGTATGCTCGGATTCTTCATTGGCATATTAAGCCTTGTCGCATACCTCTCTGTTCTCGAATCCTTCGGACTTCCTTACTTAGCTCCCCTATCGCCATTAACGTTCAAAGATCTGATGAGTTCCCTCTTAAAAAAACCATGGGCTTTCAACAAAAAACGACCGCAAATGCTTCAAACGATAGATGACACATCTGAAGAAAGGGAACCTGGATGAAATGACAACCTGCGTCAGAGTCATAAAATTAATGTGGTTAATCGTAGTTCTCAATTTGTTAACCGGCTGCTGGGACATTAAAGAGATTCAAGACATCAATTACATTACTGCCATCGGGATCGATCAACAAAACGGGAACTTTGTCGTTTACACCCAGATGATGGATTTCACTTCCGTAGCCAAAATTGATTCAGGAAAGTCTGATAAGCCCTCTCAAATTTGGACGTCCAAAACAAAGGGAAAAACCTTGGACTTGGCGATCAATAACATTTATGACTCTGCGCAGGAACGTACGATCTGGAGTCATATTTCCTGTATTATCATTAGTGATAACGTATTGAAATCGAATGTCCTAACGAAACTGGATACCATCGGTCGCTACCAGGAGGTTCGCATGACGCCTTGGGTATTTGGCACAAAGGAATCGATCGAGGAATTGATGAATATCCCGGCGTTTTTCAACCTCTCCCCCTTAAATACATTAGCCCATGAACCTATTGACGAATATAATCAGAGATCTTATATTGAACCGATCCGATATTTCGATTTCATGGCATTGATGACAGAACCAGGCTGGACGGTTTTGCTTCCAAATCTCACGATTGATACAGAGACATGGAGCCGTAACCAAAAAGAAGATCCGAAGTTAGAGATTAACGGAGTATTTGCTATATCCAAAGGGGGATCCAATGGCTTATTCACCAATGACAAGCTTACCGGTTTGCGCTGGCTGGAAGCCGATACTAAGCGTTCCCACATCCCGATTACCAATCAGAACGGTGAATTAGCAGGAGTCGCGGTATTATCCAACCCTGAAATCAGCGTGAAACTAAACATTGTCAATGGCATGCCCAAATACCGCGTTAGCGTCAAGTTAAGTGGAAACGTAGTGGAAGCACTCGATGATATGAACAAGACGGATATTGAATTACAGGCAGCTAAGGGGGTACGCGAGGAAATTTTGACTACGTTTAAAAATGGGGCTGCTTCAAAAACGGACCTCTTCAGTTTGGAGCACGTGTTGTTCAGGAGGGACACCCGGCTTTGGAAAAAAATCAATCAGTCGTCTGCTCAAGCGATCGATACAAGCGCACTGGAGACAGTACACGTCGAAATCCATCTGGATCACGCCGGCATGAAGCTGCTCCCTCATCATAATAGTCCGATTACACCTACGACTAAAAACGAAGCAGACTCCTGACACTCTATAATAAAAGAACCCATAATAAAGGCAGCCTGTTCTTATAGTCAAGAACGGCTGCCATTGATTTGGAGGAAGCTCCATATGGCATATATGATAAAGCGAATTTTTTGATATTGGTATATAACATCTTGGTTAGATGATAACGTCCACATCGTCATCCTCAAACAAGTCATCATATGCGACGTAAAGGCCTATAGCTGAGGCAATCAATACTAAGATAGCTGCAATGAACGCCAATTGCTTAACCGTAGCTTTTTTCGAAGCTGCTTGTTGTCTGCGTTTTCTTTGCGTTCCTTGGCCCATACGACATACCTCCCGCTTCCATGCCATTACCATAAAATATGAATTGTACATGAAAATGTTGTTAGGCAAAGTACGGTTATATCGTATTCGTGATACCGGTGCTTACGGTAAGTTTGCTCCCAGTGGCTCGACTACGACTTTAGTCAATCACAAGATCAGCGAAGCTTGCTGAAATATTCGCTAATATCCTCAATGAGTGATTCCGGCTCTGCCATGGCAACCATATGACTGCCGCTCTTCCGATTCGACCAGTGGACAATGTTGTTATTGGCCTCGGCAATACGCCGGAATGCTGAACCTCCACCATGGGAAACCCCTGTCGGTACTCTCTTCTGATTGGTTGGCATCCCAGCTGCTCCCTCATAATAGGTCCAGGAAGACGAAGCAGCCGTCTCCGTAAACCAATATAGCGTTGCGTTCGTGAGGAGCAGATCTTTATGGATGGGCTCTAGCGGAATCTCTTCCGTGTTTTTGGGCCATCCGTCAAATTCTTTAAACCTCTCAACAAGGTAAGCAAGTCCAGCCACCGGCGAGTCAAGCAGCCCATAACTGAGTGTTTGCGGTCGGTTGGACAGATACGGTGCATAACCGCTCCCACCTTCAAACAGCTCGGCTAGATGAGTAATTTCGGCCATTTCCTCCTCGCTGCACCCTTCCAGTTCACTCGGATCTCCCATGGGGATACCCAGCCCTCCTGTAATATGAACACCAATCATATGCTCAGCATCAAGGATAGCCAGCTCGGGGGAAACTAGTGCTCCTGCATCATTGCCATGGGCACCGTAACGATCATAACCGAGCCTGCGCATCAATTCGGCCCAAATACGGGCGACGCGTTTGATGCTCCATGGTCTCTCATCTGTCCGCTCCGGAAAAGCCGAGAATCCGAACCCGGGAAGTGATGGTGCCACGATATGAAAAGCCATGCTTGGATCTCCACCATAGGCTCGTGGATTGGTTAGTGGTCCAATGATGTTCATGAATTCAATGATGGAATTCGGCCAACTATGGGTCATGATCAACGGTAAGGCATGTGGCTCGGGAGATCGTACATGAAGAAAGTGGATCTGCTGACCCTCAATGTCCGTTATAAATTGCGGAAATGCATTAAGTTTTTGCTCATACTCACGCCAGTCATATTCATTCTGCCAATATTCCACCAGCTCTTTAAGATACGAAACAGGAATTCCCCGACTCCAATCACCTCCAGGTACCTGGGAAGGCCACCGGGTATGAGCTATGCGTGCTCGCAGATCGTCAATGTCTTGTTGAGGAATGTCGATGTGAAAGGGGCGGATGGAGATTTCGGAATCATGGTACATGGTATCTTGATGATTGTTAGCCATCGGGTTACCTCGCTCTCAATTTTTTCTTCATTATAAGAGCGAAACACTGACGACAATGTGTCAGTGTTTCGGAGGAAGATTTCTTGTGAGAGTGCCCGATCACTCCGAATTAAATAAAGAACCCATGATATACACGGGTTCAGTTAAGTCATTAATGCTTTATCGATTGACCATTTAGGAGTTGTTAAAGTGAAGCACCATGCCTGTTTTATCATCGGATTTTTTGAATCTTGCATAAGTTAAGCACTCAGGGTCAGACTCTTCGACCTCAAGTAATTCATGTGCATACTGTTCAACCCCCTTTTCGAGTATACGCTGCGCGATATAACCCCAATAGGATTGATCACTCGGAACATCGCGATCAGGCCAGAACAAACCATCCGTTAACAAGATCACGTGTTTTAAGCGTGACTTGTTGATCTTTCCGTATTCGAGAAAATGGGCAGCTTGGGCTTCTCCGTTCAATACGCCATAGCCTCCATTCGTATTACTCTGAAAGCGGTTCGCCCTGATGATATCAATAACCGTCCCGTGAAGGTCTTTTTGATTGGATAATCCCTTATTCACGCCCTCCTCCCATTTTGCGATGGCCGGAGATTCCAAATGAGCGACTTGTCTCCAGGTTAACGGGCGAACCTCCCCATCTTGGTATACGGCAAGAATCATGCAGTCGCCTGTCTGAATAAATTCCATACGGTCCTCTTGAATTCGAACAAGAGCAAGTGCAGTGCCCCAGAGGCCATCTTTTTTCTTCATATTAATATTGGCTTCCAGCATAAGTTCTCTTAGCTTTTGGTTCGCTGCCGCAACATGATCCGTAAGTTGTACAACCTGGTCCAGTGATTCGAAGTAATTCTTCACGGTTCGGGCAGCGATGTAACCTCCGGTTTCCTTCTTGTCGCTGAGGTATGGGACGATGGATGAAACTCCATCTAACACGCCATACAATGAGGCTCGTTCGTTTATGACAAGTGCATCTTCGTTTAAGAAATGGATTCCCCTATGCGTGAATTGCTCAACGGTTACCATAACGCTCCTCCTGTCGATTCCGATTCTAATTACTAGCTTTGCAACTTGACCCTTGCAGCCCGCCAAAAGACAAGACACGTTACAAGCAGGGCCAGCATGAAGCTGCTGATGGCCGGAACGACAAGCTGGAATACAAGCGTCATCCCTTCACCATCAACAACCGTCAGCATGGCTATGAGCATAACCAGAATATAGATCACTATAAATACGCACCAAAATGGCAGAACCGAATATGAATGTTCTCTTTGCGCTGGTACTACATACAAATAGCGATGAATCCACCATACGATCAGGACCAGTCCGATCAGACTGCTGCCGTGCTGACATAATTTATATACCGGAATTTGTACGGAATCGATATGTATCCAATGGGTAAGAAAAGGAATCTGATTCACGATCCAGGCACCTTGATGCGTAAACTGATCCCATAATAGATGTGTTGCAACGCCAACTAAACCCAAGATCATTACGACAAACCAACCTTTAAAAGTGGCCGGCACCTTCCCTCCCCGATCCCATCGGTATGGAAACCATGAAGGCAAATATACGAATAGAACGGGCCGTACCACCGTCTCGAAAATAACGTACAGGAGCAAGATCACGGGAAGGTTGAACAGCAAGATGCCAGGACCCTCGTGGCTCCATATGCCAGATGCCCGAAATCGGATGAAATATTCAAAATCCGGTGCCATGGAGCCGATAATGAGGGCTGATACCGGCAGCGATTTCTTCTTCCACCAAGGCATCGTGATGACAGGATGAGCGAACGTAAACGGCATAAGATCTCCTAACTGCTGCGAATGTTGTTGAACATAGCTAATTTTTAACTATTCTAACAGATTCGTATCGTACTCGTAAGGGACAAAGAAATTATACCTATACAAAAAAAGGACAGGCATCCGCCTATCCCTCATCTACTTGATATTACAGCAATTCGCGTGCGAGCAGTCGGTAAACCTCCAGCCGTTTCTCCTGCGAATGCGGAATGCTGCATATCATGGCTTCCTGGAATCCGTAGTGCGCTTGCTCTTCCTGTAAGCGTGCCGCGATATCCTTTACCGCTCCCACAAGATGGATCTTGCGCCCTTCCTGGATAGCCATCCGGTCGATTTCCGTTAAGGACACATTCTGAGCCTCCTCGGGCGTCAGCACCTGCGTAATCCGGCCCTTGCTCATCATCAACCGGAAAATATCCTGCGGCAGCGCTTCATACTCGGCTTCTTCCTTCGTTTCGGCCGTCGTCACCATATAAGATACGTTAATCTCAGGCTTTTCCATGAATATGGACGGCTGGTAGTTATCGCGGTAATGATCCAATATTTCGTTGCTCATCGCTCCGTTGAAGAATTGCGCGAAGGAGTAGCCGACTCCCATTTGAGCCGCTTTTAACGCGCTATTGCCGCTGGAGCCCAGCAGCCACACTTCAGGCAGGGCAACTCCGGTTGGAGCAGCGGCGTTCTTGGCGTAGAGTTCATCTTCCGGGATCTCGTCTCGAAGGAGCTGCATGGTAACGGCCAGCTTATCATACATGTTATGAAGCATCAGCTGCCGTCCTTCAGACAAAGCGTACATGGCACCCGTATCACCGCCTGGTGCTCGTCCTACACCGAAATCAATCCTCCCCGGGGTAAAAGCACTTAACGTCTTAAACACTTCCGCAAGTTTAAGGGGTGAATAATGCATCATCATGACACCGCCGGTGCCAATGCGAATCCGGTCGGTTTTGGCTGCAAGCCGGGCTGCCGTCACTTCGGGTGCGGAGCTGGCAAAGGTATTCCCGCCATGATGCTCGGCCATCCACATTCGGCTGTATCCCAATTCATCTGCCAAGACAGCCAGTTCTTCCGCTTTATTCAAGGCGCCTTCCGCTGTGTTGCCGCTTGTTACGGGTGCCTGATCTAATACGCTTAATCTCATGAAAGTTCATCCCTTCCTCGGTCAAATGACCATTTTGTTATTGATCCAGTCCTCTAAAGCCGCCACCTTGTCTTTAAAGCGCTCACCGCGCATCTCTTCCGACAGCGAAGCGATGGTCTCTCGCTTTAATACGGCTTTCCAGGATGACTCTGCTTCTTCCATTAAATCGGATAACAGGCAGCAGCTTTCTTCCTTTTCCAAGTCCAGCATGTCTACCAGTATTCCGTGGGATGAATAGAGGGACTGCTGCCCTTCCACCGCAAGGTATACGTCGTATACACGGATATCCTCGGGTTTCTTCTTTAATCTAAAACCACCCTTGATACCGGGAACAGACGTGATGATGTCTGCTGTTACCAGCTTCCTTAACAGTTTCTGAAAATAGGTTGCCGATGTCCCCAGCTGTTGGCTGATCGCTTCCCCGGGCAGCACGGCCTTGTCAGGCAGCATATTCAGCAGAACCAGGGCGTACACCGACTGTTCCACGCCGGTTTTCATATGCATAAACAGCACCTCATTCAGGAAAATGATCTAAACTACACACTCATATAACCATTCATGATTAAATCGGATAAATAATATCCACGTTATATATTATATGAATTCGAACGGAAAGTAAAACGGGGTAAAAGCGAGCGCTTACGCTTGTCCGGAATCGATTCGCCCTCTCCGCTATGTCGTGCAGAATGCTACTTATTTAGACGCAAAGAAACCGTTCTTTGGTAAAATGGCGGGGCTACCCACACCATTTACGAAAGGAACGGTTTCTTTTGTGCATTCAATATACTATGAAGCAACTCAATATCCAATGGATTTGGAGGAAGATTCTACGCTTCGTCCCATAACCGCTTCAGATTGTCCAGACCCAGCCGGGTTCCTTCCCGGCATTCTTCCATACCTTCGAATTCCAGCGTAATGTCTCCGTCATAACCCTCATTCTTAATGAGTCGCAGAATCCGGCGGACATCGATATCACCTTGGCCGAAGATCGAGCCTCGGAGGTAATTGCCATGGGATGTTCTGAACCATTTCCCCCCACCCGGGTCCTGATCAAACGGACGATAATAGAAGTCTTTCACATGGATGAGCGAGGCCAGCGGCAGGTTGCGTTTCACGCCAACCAGCGGCTGCTCGTCAACGCATAGAAAGTTCCCGATATCCAGAGTTGTCTTGAAGTTCGGTCGGTCGACCGCCTGAAGCACACGCTGTACACGGTCGCTCGCCTGCACGCTCACGCCATGGTTCTCGATCGTGGTCGTAATACCATACCCGGCTGCGTAATCTGCAATAAGACGACACCCTTCCACAATCCTATCCAGATGGGTTTCCACATAATCAATGCCCATCTTCTCAGGCGGCAGCGTGAAAGCTGTCACGTCATGACGCATATGCTTCATTCCCAGCCGATTGACCGTATCCACATGTCGCTTGATTCGTTCCACTTCAGAATCAAAGTCGTCCCGGCTCTCCTGGACGAAATTAGCGGGCATGGAATAATTGGACAATGCGATGCCGACTTCCGCCGCCCGCTTACGCACTGCGTCAGTAAGCTCGGGATTGTCCTCCAGCGTAAATCCATAGGGTACAATCTCCATGTGCTGTCCGCCGTTCTCGGCGATCCATTCCACAACATCCAGCACCGTCATCTCGCCTGCACGAATAGCCGGTAGCAGGCTGTAGGTACTCACACCAACCCTCATTCTAGGATCCCTCCTTTATTTGCTTCTTCCATCATACGCTTCCTGGTAGATTTCCAGATAGCGGGCTACATTCATGGCCTCGAGCTGCTGAACGTAGCCATCCCAGTCCTTATCCAGATCGGCATCGCCAATCACGAAGCGGGCCATCATTTCATCAACGTAATCATTGATCGTTTTGGACAGATCCGCAACCTCGGATGCCTGCTCGTTGGTCAGAAATAACGGCGGAACGGTGCTGACATCGGTCGGTTTGTGAGGTTCGTATTTATTCTTCGTCTCGTTGTACAAAACGACTTCCAGATCGTCGTCCCCTTTGGCAACAGCGCTCAGACGGAAATCATTCGTCCGCAAGCTTGGGCCGGTTTGAATCCAGGCGATATTCTGCACCGTACCGTAAGACTTTAGCTCAGACCAGACCGCAGGCTCCCCGTTGATGCCGACCTCTCCGTCCTTCGCTTCACGCCATTCCTGGTCCGGGCGGCCATACACGCTTCGCAGCGTGTGCTCCCGCTCGTACAGGCCATCCGCCCAACGCAAGGCGAGCTCAGGATGCTTCGCCTTCTTCGTGATGACAAATGCACCCGGATTCATTCCAGTGGAATCCAGAGCAGCGTATCGAACTCCATTGGGTCCCTTGAGCGGCGGCACGGTCTTGTATTCCAACCATCTTCCGCTTTCGCCGAGGAGTTGGGTAAATATACCCTGATGGCCGCCTGTTGAAGCGCCAAGAAGCACGGTATCGGGGTTCTCGCCGATCTGTATCAATTGATTGTCATCCTGCGTGAACGACTCCGGAGCGAGAAGCCCCTCAGCATACAGCTTGTTCATATACCGCAAGCCTTCCCTCCACTCCGGTTTGTTGAAAGCCACGTCAAGCTTGTCGTCTTTAATGAATATATGCTTATAACTCGAGCCGTAAACCGGATTATAGATGAATGAATTTAATAGGAACGCATCGATGGAGGAGCTCCAGGATTTCGGAGATATCGACAAAGGAATTTCGTCCTGCATGCCGTTTCCGTTCGGATCTTGCTCCTTGAAAGCTTTCAGCACCTCGTACAGCTCATCCGTGGTTTCCGGCATCTTCATTTCAGCCAAGGCTCATAAATCCACATTTTCTGGCTCATGGAACAGTGATAACATTCATTCACTTCCGGAAGCGCATAGATGTTGCCGTCCAGCGCCGTGATCGCAGATTGGATCTCCGGATTGTCCTGGAACATTTTCTTCGTATTCGTCCCCTGCTTCTCAATCAAGTCATTCAACGGAAGAAAGGCACCCTGCGAGCCGTATATCATCTGCTGCGCCGGCGAAATATTTAAACCCATAATGACGTCGGGATAATCCTCGCTGGCAAGAACAAGATTCAACTTCTCCTGTATGCTCTGCTCCGGAACGACCTCCCATTCGATGTGCACATTCGTTTTTTCTTCGTACCACTTGGTAAAATCATTCGTTTCGAAATTCTCGACCAGCGGATTTCCCCGCACCATCACCTTTAAAGTGGTTTTCTCTTGAACCAGCGGATAGGTCCCCGGTTCGGATAAGGCGATTGGCTCGGTACCCGCATTTGGCACTTCATCCGAGCCCTTCGGGCTTTGTGAACCGGTACAGCCTGCAAGAAGGATGCTGAATGCGGTGAAAGCGCCCATAATAACCCTTGTTCTTTTTCTCATAACGTCCCGCCCTCCTGAAAAATAATGGATGGATTATCCCTTTAACGAACCGATCATGACTCCTTTAACAAAAAACTTCTGCAAAAACGGATATACGATCAACAGCGGAACCGAGGTCACGACAATCAGCGAATATTTCAACAGCTCCCGCAGCCCTTGCCGGGCCGCAGCGGTTTTAGCGTCGCCCAGCATTTCGATATTCACCTCGTTCTGAACCAGAATATCGCGAAGCACGAGTTGGAGCGGGTACAAATCCGCGCTCTTTAAATAGATCATGGCGTTGAAATATTGATTCCAGTGTCCAACCGCATAGAACAAAGCAATAACGGCCAAGATGGGACCCGAAAGCGGCAGTACGATGCGCCACAGGAAGCGAAAATCGGTACAGCCATCCAGCTGTGAAGCCTCCAGCAGTTCCTGTGGGATGGTCGTCTGGAAATACGTGCGCATGATGATGACATTCCACACCGACAGCGCCCCCGGGATCAGCATCGACCATATCGTGTCAATCATGCCGAGGTCCTTCACCAACAGATAGGTTGGGATCAGCCCCCCATTAAACAGCATCGTGAACACGAACAACAGCATGAACACGCTGCGGCCCCGAAAATCTTTGCGTGATAACGGGTACGCCGCCATGACCGACAGAATGAGATTGATCACAGTGCCTGCCAGCGTATAGAACAGTGTGTTCATGAAGCCTTTGGCAACCATCGTATTTTTGAATACCGCACGGTAGCCTTCGAGCGTCGGTTCGACGGGCCACAGCCATACCTTTCCTGACAAAACCGCGCTGCTTGAACTGAATGAGGCACTGACTACATAAATGAGCGGGTATAACACAATGATTAGGAAAACGGATAACATCGCATAATTGACCACCGTAAAAACGCGATCCGAGCCGGATTCCTTCATGGCAGGTGATTGCATACAAGTCCTCCCTTCCTTACCATAGACTCTCCTGCTTCAGCTTTTTGGCCGTTTGATTTACGATCAACAGCAGCACGAAACCGATGATCGCTTTAAACAATCCAATCGCCGTGGCATATGAGAAATTCATCGCTTGGGATACCAATCCCACCTTGTACACATACGTGTCTATGACTTCGGATGAACGCAAATTCAGTGCGTTCTGCATTAACAGAATTTTCTCGAAGCCGGTCTCCAGCATTTGCCCCGTATTCAGAATGAGCAAAATCATGGCGATTGGCATGATGCCCGGAAGATCAATGTGGCGCATCCGCTGCATTTTCGTAGCCCCATCCATGACAGCTGCTTCATGAAGTGCCGGATCAATCCCTGAAAGCGTTGCCAAAAAAATGATGCATGAAAACCCGACATTCTGCCAGATATGGGACCACACATAGATCGACTGAAACCAGGACGCCTCCGCCATGAAATGAAACGGACCGATGCCGATCCAGCCGAGCATCGTATTGATAAGTCCCGTTCTGGGATCCATAAACTGCAGCATCAAGCCCACCAGCACGACCAGAGAGATGAAATACGGCGCGTATGTAACCATCTGGACGGTATTCTTGAATCGCCGGTTCCTTACATAATTCAGTCCAAGCGCCAGTATAATGGGAAACGGAAAACTGGCGATCAGGGTGTACAAGCTGATGGAGAACGTATTCTTCAGCAATCGCCAGAATTCATGCGATTGAAAGAAACGTTCGAACTGGGCCAATCCGACCCATGGACTTCCGTTGATCCCCTTCGTGACGTTGAACTCTTTAAACGCAATTTGCGCGCCGTACATCGGCACATACTTGAAAATAATGATGTACAGCAGCGGAAGTAAAAAAAGCGCATACAACTGCCAGCTACGGATGAAACTCTTCCAGCCACTCAGCGGCTACCACTCCAATCTTCAATGGATTCGTCCCGGGTGCGGTCCGTGATTGGAGTATATACAGCTGGGTGGATCTGCGTAAATCTTCATGTTTCCGGTCCATTATTCAGAATTTTAGAATGGGCTGTTATTCATTAATCAGGCACTACGCATTCCTTTAGATTAAGCATGTTCTCCTTCACGTTGAAGGCGTCTATACTCGGTAGCGCTAATACCATTTACCCGTTTGAACGCACGGCTGAAGGTATTGAGTGAGAGATAGCCAACAGAAGCGGCAATCTCGCTTACCGGCCTATCGCCAGACGACAATTCCCGCTTCGCCTCATCCATTCGGAGCTGCTCCAGGTAATCCGAGAAATTCAAGCCTGTTTGCTCCTTAAAGAAGTAAGATACATAGGCTTCGGAGGTGCGCGTTTCCCTGGCAAGCGCGGTCAAACTGAGATCACTTTCCCAATAGTGTCCCTTGATATAGGTTAGCAGTCGGTTCGTTAAATGATCATTGTGGCTCTTCTTCCTCTCTTCGTTCTTCCGACAGAGCCGAATGAAAGCGGTATGGAGAATATTCATGGCTTCCGCCGGGGACATCACCGGATGTAGAGCTCTGATGACGGCATCCATTTCCTCCGTTCTGCCGCTTCCATCATCTCCTGTCTGTTCGCAGCATTTCATCAGGGTACCGCTAAGCTCCTGAGCAAGGAGCTTCTCCACGGCCATCGGCAATTGCCGCTCCGATCTGTTCTTCTCCTTGATCTGCAATAATAGCTGCTTGGTCTCATCCAGATTGCCTGCTTTCACAAGCTGAATTAATCTCATCTCTTCATCGGCCGGATAATAATAGGTGAAGGGCGGCGTTTCCATTTCAGCATGAAATAAGATGGGCGTCTTCTCGCTCCATCCAGCGTGATGAAGCACAAACCTGGCTTCTCCGTAAGAACGGTATAGCTCAGCAATGCTGGACTGGCATTCACCTACAGCTATATACAAGCCCGTATCCGGGATTGCGCTCAAATGCTCATAAATTCCCTTTATATACGCTCGCATCCGTGTCGTAAAATCCGCGTGGTCTGCCGCCGTTCCGGACAGGATCAGGACCAACTGGTTTTCACCAAAATCATGCAGCAGCACTTCCTCCCCGCATAACGATTGAATCCGGTCGCGGATGTTGATTTTTACAATATCAAGTTCCATCAGCATCTCTTCCATAAACGGCTCCCGGTATCCCCGAATGTGAAGCAGGGCAACCGCATGGTGAGATCCCCGAAGCTGGACTTGTGCATGTTCCATGGCAGCGTCGATCTCCTGCATCGAGGTGAAACCTCCCTTCAGAAGCCTGTCAACTACGACATTTCGCAGCATCGGGATCTGCTCTTCCAACCGCTCCTTCAGCGTATGATGGCTTTCGATCAGCTCGGACACGGAATGACCGATATAATCGACGGCGTTACGAGCAATAGCATGCTTTACATCCCGGCGCGATGAGGGTAGAAGCTGGAGAATCTTCAGGAATGGCCTGCTGCTTCGATACGCGAGATAGCCGGCTATGCCAAGCCCTAGCAGAAGAGCCGTGATAAAGATCGCCAATGTCAGCTGTTTGATATAGTTTACCTTTTGCAGAACCACGGATTTCGGTTGGGCAGATACATAGCTCCAGCCATTGTATTGGGACGTGGATTGCGTCACCAGCATTTCTTGACCACCTAATCGAATATGGGAGTAGCCTCCTTTTTTAGGAAGCGCTTTCAAAACATCCGGTTCTTTCAAACCAATGGAGCTGATCAGGTTGCCGTTCTGATCTGCAATGTAGGCAAAACCCTCTTGTTCCGGATCGACTTTACGAAGCATGTCCTGGATCTGCATATTATTGATCAGTACAGTGACCACTCCGCTGCTTCTTTTATTCCCGAAGGATTGCATGTAGCTGACAACCGAGTAAGGTTTCCCTTCATATACAACCGAATGGCCAGGGGCATACGTTTTATAATGATACTGCCCAAACAAAGCTTGCTTCCACTCGCTTAATGGCTGGTCGTCATAGTGCAGCTGCATCCGATAATACTGGTCCACCGTATACACCTTGCGAGGTGATACGATCATGTTGCTGTTTCTGTAAGCGATGTAATAATCCACAATGAAGTGATTGAACAATTTGTAATTAAACAAACTCTTTTCCAAATCCCATAGACGATAGGGACCCGTACCGGCAAATGGTTCTTTCTCGAATTGAAAAGAGAGCACCTTCGATTCGCTCGACATCTGCCGTGCAAGGTTCTCGATTTCGGCAAATCTCTGATCCAGCGCTTCCTGGATCTGCTGCAGAGCTGCGGAGGTGGTTCTCACCGTCTCGCTTTCGATAAGCTCTGCGGTTTTCCCATAAGCAAACCATCCAACCAATAGGGAGCCCACCAAAATGACAGCATACGGTATAAAAAATCGAACCAGCAGCGCTGCCTTCTCCCCGGAAACGGATTTCACCGCTTGATTCCCCCTTTCAACTATTCAGATATGATCCAATATAACAAAGAAAACGACGGATAGTCAGTAGACCAAATGGCACTCTTTAAGAGTCAATCAGGATTCCATTTTCTCGCAAGTTGGTGTGATCAAGCATTTGGAGACTGCCGGCATTTCATCCGTAAATTGGTTATCTCCTTCTCCTTCCCTTATACTGGATATGAAACTATATTTTCGAGAGGAGCCCCTATATGACAAATGCCAACGAATCTCTGAAAAATGTATTGTTTACGAAGGAATTTACCCATAACCCATATCCGGTATACGAGAAATTGAGGCAAAGCGATCCCATTCTGAATCTGCAATTTCCTGATGGACGTTTCGGATGGCTGATCAGCAATTACGAGCAAGCTGTTGAAGCGCTCAAGGATGGCCGATTTAGCAAAGACGTCGCTAAAGCAATGGGTCAGGAACAGACCAGCGTATTCAGCACCAATATGCTGTTCTCTGATCCACCGGATCACAAACGACTTCGCGGCTTGGTTCAAAAGGGTTTTACGCCACAGAGAATCGCAGATATGCGAGGCCATATCCAAGAGATCGCGGATAACCTGCTGGATGCTGTCTCCTCCAAAGACACTATAAATCTCATTGACGAATATGCCTTCAAACTTCCCATTATCGTAATAAGTGAAATCCTTGGCGTGCCTACGGAGGATCAGGACAAGTTCCGGGTATGGTCCAACTCCATCATTGGCGCGTCCAACCATGAAATGAACGAGCAAGTGGTTCAGCATATGAATGAATTTATCGCTTATTTGAAGGATTGGTTCGCAAAGGTTCGCGAACAACCGGGTGATGATATGATCAGTCAGCTTGTCATTGCCGAGAATCAGGGTGATCGCTTATCCGAACAGGAGTTATATGGCGTCGTCACCCTGATGATCATTGCGGGTCATGAAACGACGGTGAACCTGATCGGCAATGGCGTGCTTGCGTTGTTGGAGCATCCGGAGCAGCGCAAGCTTCTGCAGGAACAACCCGAACTCATTCATGGCGCAATTGAGGAAATGCTTCGCTACAACGGTCCCGTTGAATTCAGCACCTCCCGCTGGGCAGCGGAGGATATGGATTTTCAAGGCGTTCACATGAAAAAAGGCGACTTGGTTGTCATCGCTCTGAACTCCGCAAATCGGGATGCCTCACAATTCGAGAATCCGGATATCTTTGATATTACCCGGGAGAAAAGCCAGCATTTAGCCTTCGGCAAAGGAATTCACCTCTGCCTGGGAGCCCCGCTCGCCAGACTGGAGGGTGAAATCGCAATCAACACGCTGCTCCGCCGCTACCCCCATTTTAAGCTTCAACGGGACATCGATGAGCTTGAATGGAGACCGGGTATGATTGTTCGCGGTGTAAAGGAGATTCCGATTTCACTTCATGCCTGATGCTAAACAACATAAATGCCAATATGAAGAGGCGAATCCTGTTTAGGGGTTCGCCTTTTTAATGTTTTTTTAACATCCAGAGTGTATTGAAATAGGAACTATTGATACAGTCGTCTACCGAGCAGGAATTCATCTTTAGGAATTGTTCTAGAGGTTACATATTATACATTATGTAAACTAATTATCGACGTATTGCGTGTATCCTTTTAGTTCAATTGCCGGAGTGAATAATAGTTAATTCCACCCTTTTGATCCAATTCTCATCGCTGTATTCTATTTAAAAGCCCATTTCAAGGAGGACATATGTATGAGACGTATTGGTATAATCGGCTGCGGTACCGCCGGAATCCAGCTTGCCTATTCGCTGAAGAATGATTTTGATGTCACCGTTCATCATTATGAACAGCCGCAGAACATCCTGGATGGAAGAATTCGATCCACACAGGTACATTTTCATCCCACATTAGAACGCGAACGACGTTTTAACATGCCTGCCGAGGATAGCGCACCTCCAATCCGTACGATCCACTTTCATTTAGGCCAGCAAAAACTGTTTACAGGTAATCTAACCGGAATCGCCGCATCAGTGGACCAACGCTTGCGCTTCGCTGAATCAATCCATGATTTAACTTCGCAAGGCGTGAAGTTTGTACACGGACGTTTGAAGCAGGAAGACCTTCTGGAGCTGACTCATTCCTACAATCTCATCATCGACACAACGGGTAAAGCAGGGCCGCTGGCGCCATTCCCTGTAGAAACGGGACTCACTCCCTACCAAACGCCTCAGCGGAAATGCATCGTAGGTTATTTTACCGGCGTACAGCCTGTGAAGCCTGAAGGCATTTCCATTACAGTTCTTCCAGGGAACGGTGAAATGTTCGAGATTCCTGCTATTACCGATTCAGGACGTGCCACCATCTTATTCATCGAAGCGGTGCCTGAGGGAATATTGGATGTGTTTAAAGCGATTAAGAATTCTTCCGAGTTTATGGCACGCATGGCGAAAGTAATTAAAGAGCATTTTCATCCTATATATGAGCGAATTGATATGGACCGGTTTGCACTCATCGATGAGCACGCCTTTCTTCAAACCGCGATTACGCCTGTCATTCACAGGCCATATACTATACTGGGCGGAACGCTGGTACTTGGGTGCGGCGACAGCGTGTTTCTCAGTGACCCGATCACAGGCCAAGGCTGTAATACCGCTTCATATGCCGCCGAACAATTATATGAAACCCTCATAACACATAAGGAATCGACATGGGATAAAGCTGTTGGTATAGACTACTGGAACCGTACGAATCAATACATTACGACTGTTACGGAATGGACAAACGCGATGACGGAGCCGCTTCCTGAGCATATCGCCGGGCTGCTGATGCAAGCAGCATCCGATCAGATGACGGCAAACGGAATTGCGGGCTGGTTCGAAGATCCCACGAAAGCCCATAAAGCATTTCATGAACATCCAATAAATCAACCGTTTCTCCGTTAATCGACAGAAAGCGCAATCCTAAATAAGGAATCCTTATTCCAGGCCACAGGAGTTATTGAAATGGTAAAAATGGGTAACCTTAGAAAGTAGAACCCTTTTAAAACAATACACTTCGAATCTTTATGAAATGGAAGCGGATGAACCGAATGAAGTCAACAAAATTCAAAGAACACCAATTACAGCGCATACGATACTCCGCACGTAATTTATGGGCCGGAATCTTATTCGGATTAGGTTTAGTCGGTTTTATCGATGAGGCTGTGTTTCATCAATTGCTGCACTGGCATCATTTCTATGATAAATCTACAAGCGATATCGGCCTTGTCTCCGATGGACTGTTTCACGCGTTCAGCTGGTTCGCCACCATCGGATCCTCGTTCATGCTTGCCGATCTTCACCGCCGAAATGCGTTCTGGCTGAAACGGTGGATTGGTGGTATCCTGCTTGGAGGCGGCGCCTTCCAGCTGTATGACGGCATCATTCAGCATAAATGGATGCGTCTGCACCAAATTCGTTATAACGTCGATATCCGTCCCTACGATTGGGTCTGGAACCTGATTGCTGCGGGCATGATCATAGTGGGTATGATTCTCATCGTGCGAACTCAAAACCGAGCTCTTTCCAGGGAGGCCTGATCTTATGGTGAGTAACCATTCGTTTGATCATGGGGCTGAAATGGCCGAAGCCTCTGCTTCATGGACGTCCTGGGATTTAATCATAGGCGGCTTGAGCTTCGCGCTTCCCATTCTTCTGTATTTGGTTGCTGCTAAAGTCTCCAATCGAAATTACCGAACTTGGCCGGTCTATCGTTATGTGTGCTGGGTTGCGGGAATGCTTTGCGTTGGTTTGCCGCTGATCGGTCCGCTCGCGCGACTCGCCCCTGCGAACTTCACGATTCACATGCTCGGACATCTGCTGCTTGGTATGCTGGGGCCGCTGTTGATTGCATTCTCCGCTCCGATAACGCTGTTGCTCAGGTCTACCCCACTACCAGTCGCGAGACGGATCACTCGTTTGCTGAAGAGCAATCCAGCTCGAATCGTTGCTCATCCGGCGGTAGCGGCCTTGTTGAATATCGGTGGACTATGGGTCCTGTACACAACCGGCCTATTCATGGAAATGCATCATAGTCTTTTGCTTCATATCGTGGTGCATTTTCATGTTTTTGCAGCCGGGTATATATTTACGGTATCTATGATTTACGTAGATGTGGCTCCGCACCGTCGCAGCTTCCAGGCTCGTGCGATCATCCTGATCATCGCCATTGCCGGACATGGAATACTCTCCAAATACATATATGCCCATCCGCCAGACGGCGTCTCTTCGGAACAGGCCAAGCTCGGCGGAATGCTGATGTATTACGGCGGCGACGCGATTGAGCTCATTCTAGTGTTTTGGCTGTGTATGCAATGGTATAAGTCGGCGCGCCCGCGACCTGCTGCATCCATCCTCCAAGCCTTGGATTAATCGCCGTTTACCGGATTGTGCTTGGTGTCACTCGTCTCCTCCGGCAGCAGGTTAGATATGCTTGGTACATTGCGCGGCTTATATTCTATGAGTTCAGAAGAGTAGATGGCAACGGTCATTCTTCCCCCATTACCGAATGCCCGGATGAGGATAGGCTGATTATAGGCGTTCTCAAAAACAAAATCCGGGCCTCCCCAGCTCACCGTAGCATCGCGCCCCGGCAGCACATAAGGGACGTTCCGGCTGTGAGAGTAGCGCTTTACAATCTGCAAGCCTGCACGGTCAATGGCGTTATACAATGTAGAAGAAACCTGACAGATCCCTCCTCCTACTCCCTCTGATAACTCACCTCTGACGATAACGCCGGCACGTCTGTAACCTCTGTCCACTGTTCTCATGCCAACCACCTGATTAAACGAGAAGGTTTCTCCGGGGAACACGACTGCACTGTCAATCGCCTGGGCAGCTAATGCTATATTATGGGAACGATTTTTGTTGTTGGAATTAAAATAGGTGACATAGTAACCTATCGGTTTAACCCGAATGGAGGCAAGAAGCTCGGTATCCACCTTCGGATATATCGGATACCTTGGCGCTTCGACGGTAGCGCCCCCAGTCCCGTACCAATACGAATAATATCGTTCCAGCAGTTTGCGTCGATCCAGTCTATGACCATTCTGCCCCGGAATGATTTGGCCGCTGCTGCCAATCCGGGCATTCCTGGCTTCCAGATAGGTTTTCCGATCAAGCGCATCCACCCATTGATTGTATTTATCCATATCCAGCAGCGGGAATACATCAAGTGCATGTTCGCTTCGGCTCACGCTGGCCATGACTTTGCCTTCTTGCGTTATCATTAAATTGTTGTTTTCCGGTTCATCCCCTTGCAAGAGCATAAACAATAGACCGAAGACTGACATCCATCTCAAGCTGGTTCACCTGCTTTATCTTTGTGTTTTTCTCTTCTTTCGGTTTACGTGATATGTCCAGTTTCGTTTACTCTCTGGTATTATGATTGCATTACAGGTAATTCATTCAGATTGTTTTATAAAGCAAAGAAAACCCGCACCATGTAATGTGCGGGTTTCCAGAGTGTCGAGAAACCCTG
>NZ_JAMBDM010000021.1:0-93756 GCF_025142895.1 Paenibacillus sp. p3-SID867 | reverse complement strand
CAGCTATCGGGCAGGTTAGCACAATGGCATCAGCTAACGGATAACAATTGTCCTTCACTACGATGTTTTCGTTGAACTGTCGGGCAGAGCAGTAAGCTTAGTGAAACACCCAAGAACGCCATTAGCTCTTTATTCGGATACTTGAAGACAAATCTTAAATAATGGTTTTAAATTTCTTGCGATTCGTCCGTTTTCTATTTCTCACGGTCACCCCCAGTTCGATGTTTACCGGGCATGTTTTACGGGATTTTGGAGATGAGATCCGCTTCCTTTTATTGCTCCATTTTATTGCGTTTCTGCGACCTTCTTCACTGCGAATATAGAGCTGGAACCGCTGTTTATAGACGGATCTATTTTTTCTGACAACCAGACAAAACGTTACTCGGACAGGGCTGAAGCCATACCTGATGGTTCCATTCCTACCGCAAAGAGCCAGAGGGACCCATCTACTTTCACCGGAACCGATTGAAAAAGCAGAACTACCTGCAAGAATATTTTTTTCCTTCATCCTGTATTCACCTGAACGGTCGCTTTCACACGATAGGTTCCCGGTGGCAAATCGCCAAACAGGTAGAGCCCCCCCTGATTCGTACGCGTAATCTGGATGATCTGTTCCACTCCTGTGGTCAAAGTATAAAGTGCCACTAGCGCATTGGGTATAGCAGCACCATTCGCTTGGTCCGTCACGATACCACTTACAGTCCCTTTATTGGCATCCGGATCGACCGCTAGGTTAATGTCAAGGGGGACATACTCTGAAGCTTGAATTGTTACAGGGGCACTTTGGTTGGACAAATACCCGGGTAGGACCGCCTGAACGAAATAGGTACCACTCGGAAGTTCGGCAAACAAATACTGCCCTGATGCGTTGGAAGTCACTGTTCCGATCTGAGTAACCGTAGTCCCATCTGTTTGAAATAGACTAACCAATGCATTATTCACGGGCTCATTATTCGTAATGTTACTTACTATACCAAACATGGCTCCCGTCGTTGCTGCGGGATCGGGTTGTAACGTAATCGAAACTTGTGTTGCTCGACCTAGTGTAACTGTTAACGGAATACGGACAGGTGTCAGGTAGCCTGGTTCAGATGCAGTGATTAAATAAGAGCCTACTGGAACGTTAGGTATGACAAATAGCCCCTGTGGGTTACTGTTAACATGCTCAAATGGCACCCCTTGAGAAGTATATAATTGCACTGTAGCAAAAGGAAGCGGATTTCCATTAGGCAGCAGGACTCTTCCCTGCACCACACCAACGGAGGTGCTAGGCGAGGCTTGAAGTGCTAGATTGACACTCTCTTCATCGTGTCCATCCAAGGTAACTGGAGCACTTGGCTGAAGTTTGAACAAGTCAGAAATCGGCATAACCACGACCTCCTTTCACAAATCATACAACTCAATATATGCTTCAGGGTTTATAAGCGACTGGTCTAACGACCTTACTTATACCTACTTCAGATGTATTATCAGTCAGAGCGTATACGATGTGTTAAAGATCTGCATGGAAATTTGTAGGATCCGCTGCAAATGAATGAAGGCCATCTAATTTCCAAACCAGTTAGGTAAGCTCTTATATAGTTAATCGCCCAATTCAACTAACGGGAAACGTTAGTTCAATGAAAACTGCGACAGTCTAGGTCTTTATTTTCTCGTCCATGGCTGTCGCTGTTTCAATTTCATGGGTTATTGAGTCTGATGGTATGACAATTCGAAAATCCGCGTGGAATATAAAGATCCAGTCTTATTTTCTGCTAAACGTCCATGTCATCAGAAAATGGAAATCAGTCAGTATTGCGGATATATTTTTCGGTTATCTGAAACAAAATCACTATAGTAAAGGCTGCCCAATCTGGTGGTTTTTTTCTGCTTATGCATATCCTTTGCTTGTCACTCATAAGATGAAGGTGTAAATGATTATTCTTAATTCGATTCATTTGTTTTGATTCTTAATTAAGTATTTATTTGTTCTCAAACCTTGATAGAGGGTCTCTCAACCATTGATCCAGACTATCTCATAATTTAAGAAGGAGTATCTCAGTAATTGATTAGCGTGTCTGTTTATCATAATTTGAGAGATAATACTCAAAATGTGACAGGCGGATGAAAAGTGGACAACTCGCTATTCAAAAATTGAGAGGCACCGATTCTCATCTTTTTATAGTCCGCCTTTCAGATATTGAGAAGCGGTTGAAGAAATACTGATAGATGGCTCCTCAATATTTGAGAGGCGATTCAATCCAACAAAAAAGCAGGCCTTTGTGGCCTGCTTAATCTAACTGTAAACTGTCAAATTGTACATCGATGATTTCTCCATTTAGCGAGCGAAAGATATTTAAGATCATATTCTTATAACGATCCCTTAACCAGTCCCGTGTAAAGGGAACAGGGGAATACACTGTATAGATTTGATCCCGCTTAATAGCAAAAGTGTTTTTAAACCAAGTATCAAAAGATGGTCGGGAAATTTTGGATTTTATTTCGGACAGGACCTGCTCCCATAAAAGTTCATCCTCTGCGGAGCGCTCCTCTTGTAATAGACTGATTTTATTTCGGGTTTCTTTCTCGAGCTGCAGCACAGTTTTTTCTTTACGAACAACGGTTCCATTTTTGATAACATCTTCATAAATTTCGAAATAGTCGACAGCTGGATCCAAATTGAGAATGTGATCAAAGTTCGTAACGATACTTTGCATATATTTATCGTGATCAAGTTTCAATTCAGTCGGCAGCTGCTCATAGAGCTCTTGAGGTAGGAAAGGAACCTGCTTGCGAACCTTATACAGTGGGCTTTCCTCCATATTGTTCTTGTCAGCGTTTTGAACATTAAAAACTAGTACAAATCCGTAACGTTCAAGGTTTCCGAGTATTTTTTTGATCGTGTTTCGGCTTTTATTCATTTTCATGCCGATTAGATTAAGGTCTGGCCAACAATAATCTTTATCGCCGTAACAGTAACGTTTCAAATGTCCGTATAGGGCAACCCCTTCAGCGGTTAAGAAATGACTCCAATAATCGAAAATATAGTTGCTAAGTATCGTAACATGACCATCCACATAAGGTATTGGCTGACCATGTTTATCCAAGGTAAACTTGCGAACATCATTTTCAGAGATATAGATTTTCTCAAGCTCTTTTTCGGTATAAATTTGCTCGACACCACCGACTTTTCTTACCTTAGGTTTTTCCGTACCGGTTGGCCGGTACCGATAATACAACAGCTTATGTTGCGTTCCTTTTAGGTTCTTATCAATCATAATGGACTCCTTGATTGGCCCTACCTTTGAAAGCAGATACTTCACAGAGGACAAAGGTTATGATAAAATATTCACAACTTTGTTATGCAAATGAAGTCCTTACTTCCTCCATATTTTACTGTCTTACGCTTGGCGGCCGCGGACAGCAAAATGTCGATCGGAATGGGGGCTTTATTATTTTCTCTTATTCTAATATATATATTAATATATTACCTTCAAAGTTCTACATATTTCCACTCCTTATTTTGTGACAGAAAAATAAATTTAAGAAAAAGCCGAAGGCTGGACGCATAATGCTTGTTTTATATTAATGTTTATTTATTTTAAATGATTATAAGAATGATTGTTTGTTTACAAGTCTCTGAATATATTGATTCTAGCGGCTTTCTAGCGCCTTTCTGTCACAAGTTAGGGAGTTGAACGTCACATATTAAGGAGTATAGAAATCACAATTGGGGGAGTTGATTGTCACTAATTAAGGAGTCGCCTGTCACGATTTGTGGAGTAGAAATGTCACAACTTTGGGAGTAGGATGAAGGCTATTTCGCCCAATTTGTTACCTTCGATAGAACGCCTAGAAGCTTCTTTTATCGTTATGATGAAGTTTTGAACAAAAAAATGAATGGGTTACTCCTTATCTTGTGACAGATGTGAACGATAAGTCCTCGATTTGTGACAGCAGAGCTATAAAACACTCCTATTTTTGTGACTGCAGGCAAACCCAAGATAGAAATACTCCCTTTTATGTGACAGACATTACTTTAAACTCCTCAATTTGTGACGCTTGATAACAACAAAAAAGGTGAATCCTTCGGTAGAGCTTGATCTTCTGTGTGTCTAACTCCTATTTTTGTGACAAAAGACCGGAGATAATCTTTTTTAACCATAAAGAACTCCTCAATTTGTGACAGAAGCATAGATTTACTCCTAAAAATGTGATAGTTATCTCGTAACACTCCTATAATTGTGACAGCTAGAGGATTCTTCTAATCTACGTACTCCTTGTTTTGTGACAGTAAAGTAGTACATAACTCCTCATTGTGTGATAATTGTACCGAGAAGACTCTTATAAGGCTGTTTTGAATAAGTAAAATACCTTGTTTGTGGCGGATCCCACAAAAAACTCCTAATATTGTGACAGAAGGCCATTGATTTACAGGTAATATCTTACTTTTTTCTGTCACATATAAAGGAGTGGAAAATCGGGAGCCGGTTAATTATAGTAATCATGAAGGGAGGGTTAAGGGAATGGAAGCAGAACAGCTAGAACAGCTAGAATTTGATTTGGGTCCCACGTCTATTTCTCCTGAATATGTCGTCACAAAGTCAAATGCATTGATTGAAATGCCTCTTAACCTTGACCTACAGGAATCGCGTGTCATCTATACGCTCATTTCATTGATCCAACCTGATGATGAAGACTTCAAAACGCATTTCGTGAAGGTGAAGGAGTTTGCCGACATCTTAGATTTGCAAGAGAAGAATTTTTATAAAAAAATCCGGGAAGTTGTGACAGGATTACAGCGAAAGACGCTGGTAATTCGTGAAAACAATGGTGAATCGGATCTTGTAGTGAACTGGCTTTCCGCATCACGTTACCATCATCGCAAAGGTTTGGTCGAACTTGAATTTTCACCACAGTTGAAGCCTTATTTACTGAAGCTGAAGAAGGACTTCACTCGATATAAATTGGCTAATGTCTTGGTTCTGAAGAGTAAATACTCGATACGGATGTATGAACTACTTAAGCGATACCTGAATTTCGGAAAAAGAAGGTTTACGCTTGAGCAGCTCCGAAATTTGCTGGAGATCGATCCAGGGAAACTAACTCATTACGGCCATTTGAAGCAGCGGGTTCTTTTGAAGACCCAGGAAGAGCTAGCCGAAAAGACGGATATTTCTTTTGACTTTGAGGAAACGAAAGTCGGACATAAAGTAGTGGCAATAACATGTTACATAAAGCCTAATCACCGCAAAAAATTGCTTCTAAAGGATCCGGAAATTTTCGAGAAGGATGTTACAGCATACTCATTATTGACCCGCTTCGGCGTTCGAAAGCCGGTTGCTGAAGAGCTGATCCAAACATTTGGTGAGAAGAGAGTTAAGGACAACATTCAATACGTGTACGAGACAAAACAAGAGGCAAATATCGATAATATCAGCGGGTACATGGTAAAAGCAATCCGTGAGGATTTCGTTCATAACGGTGCCGGTTATGAGGATGAAGATCGGTTTGACTTTGATACATCTATTCCTCACTTAAATGCTCGTTTACGGCGTTTAATCGAACAGCATCACGAAAAGATTCATGGTGCTAAAAAATCCGAAGAGAAGAAACTACGGAGTGATATGGCTCAGGATGTAGTGGATGAGATTCACCGTACATTAGAGATACGAAGAAATCGTAACTTAAGGCCCTTGGAACCGGAGGATTTTGACCAAAAATATGTCCGAGAATTGTATGAATATTTATTAGAGCACCCCTATGTCTAATCGGCGGGGTGCTTCTTTTTTCGATTGTGGGTGACGTAATTATTGATATCGTAGATGATCTTTTCTTTGGACTTGAGCCAAATCTGATCTGCCCTTTGTTCAAATCCTTTCTCACTACAGAACTTTTTAAATTCATTTTCGATTACAAAATGAGGAGTGAAGCTGGTAATTTCGCGGAAGGGTTCCAGGAAATCACGAATGAGCAGATACTCTTCCGGTCGCAGGCCATTTAAAGGTTGGCCATAGGATCCGGTTTCAATCAGCTTTGATAAATACGGCACAGGCTGCCTGATCCCATCAATCCGGGTTTGTACATAGTCGAGGGCTATAATGAAGGCGTATTCTCCTTTCCTCAGCCACTTGGAATATAGGTCTGGGGTAAGCTTGACCCCTAAGAACCCAGTGAAGAGCCTGGCTTGATCAAAAAAGTCTTCCTGATTGATATCCAAGTGAACATGCGTGAGAAAGCGGGAAGGGTGGAACTGTAGGCCAAATACGCGATTGCCGACTGTTTTATGTTCTACAATGTTAATCGATAACCCTAGCAGTTCCTTGATCTCTTCGATGGCTGGCGCTAGTATTCTCGATTTAAAATTGCCGTAGCGCGGATATTGATGATGTAACCCAAGCATGGCCCTTAAATTTTCTATGGAGACCACTTCGTCGGCCCAAATGCTGTCACGAACCAGGGAGTATAGTTTAATCGTAAAGATGCTCTTAGCCTTCAATAGTAAGTCGATTTCATCGGAATTAAATAATTTGGCAATTCGGAGAAATAGAATCTCCACAGAGGCGTGCATCCGAAACTTGATAACTGATCCACGAGATAATTCTAAATTTTCTATTAGTTTCTTCTCGAATTCTACACTGCCGGCGTGAATGGTGATCTCTTGTGTCGCCAGATGGTTCAGGCTAGATTTCAGTTCTGAATATTTAATGCTTTTCCGCCTCATACGTTGGGATAGATCAGCAAGTGTAGCCTCATAGGAATGAAAAGGCGTGAGGTTCCAACGGATCACATCGGAAAGCCAAAGGAGGATTTTGATTTCAGTAAGGGTAATTTTCTGCAGCCCAAAATAGGACGCCTTATATGACATACGCTGGACACCACCTCTTACGTTATTATACTTTAGTTTTGTATAGGACGTAACTTTTCTCTATCGGTGGAAGATGTTATAATCGAGGTATTATAAGAAAGATGAATTGATTTTCTCTGCTGACTAACAATTTCGGCGGAGAGCGAGAAGCTGTTTATGGCAAATAGGTAGTGGATTTGCAGGGTGCATGCGCTAGAAGTATGTGCTTTTTTTGCGTCCATTTTTCTGAGCTCATCATTTGATGAGCTCTTTTTTTGATCATAAACAGGTGAAGGAGGCACGATCATGGATCCATGATCAGCACAGGAAAGAGGGAAACTAAACAATCTTCGAGGAGGAATGTTTACATGGCTGGAAACCATGGGAGTAGGCAACATGATGGTAGTGAGTCTCAAAAAAAAGAACTTAGTGGTGGCCTGGCAGATCATCTACTAGGTATAGCACTTGAAAAACGTAAGCTAGCCAAAGATCATATTCAACAGGTATATGATTCGGTTCCGGCTAAGTACCACAAACATATCCGGATTCTCTCACAAAAGGAAAAAATCTGGGATAAGGAATTCTTTCTAACGGATGAGCAGCGGAGACGTGGCCTGCATTCGTACCACAGTAAGACATTTGTTGAAACATTCAGGCCATATGTGGACGTAGAAGGCCGCATTACGGAAATGATTGACGTACACCAAGAGCATGATAGCGGGTACACACTAGAAACCTACGCTGATCAGATCGGAACTCATTGGGTCATTGAATGCGTATTTGATGGACTCAACAAAAAGGGGCAGCAAGTTAAAACACGTGATCGAGCTGTGATTGGATTTGGAGGAACCGGCGTCGATGCGACAAATCCAATTGAAAATGCCACGACAAGCGCGGTAGGGCGATCACTCGCTCAGGCAGGATACGGATGTATTGGATCCGGCCTAACGTCTTTCGAGGATATGTTCATCGACATATCTAGGCAGAAGGCGCTGGAGGATCTGAATAATGAGCGGAAATCTAGGGTGATGAATCAGAATGACAGAGGAGATGTCCAGGATCTTGATCGTGATTTCTCTAGCACGACTAAACAGACAAGTGAACCAGATGATCCGGTCAAAATGAAAAATTCACTAATAAACCAATTGATCAATCTTACAAAGGGATTTGATCAAACCTATGTGAAAAATCGAATTCCCCAATTACTAAAAGTTACCTTTAATGGGCGGTTTAATTCACTTGAGGTCGGACAACTGCGTTTGGTTGAAATGTATTTTAAACAAGAGATTGAGGATCAACAGGTTTCTTAAAGAAAGGAGTTAAGGCATGAGGCTACGTAGAACAAGACATGTTGGATGGTATGAGATTATGTCTCAATGCCCGATTTGCGGGAAGAAAGGGTGGTGTGGGATCAATGAGGACCAGACCATTGTCCATTGCATGCGGGTACCATCTGATAAATTCAAGGATACAGATATTGGCCGACAGTATACTCATTATTTAACGGAACGTATCCCTCCGGAAAAGATCGAGGTAGAGGTTTCAAATGCCGTAGAAAAACGTTCAAACGACCATCTTAATCGTGTATACCGTGCCTTAACGAGAGAAATCCCGTTATCTGCTAGGCATGCTAACCATCTGATGAACGATCGAATGATGGATGACCAGTCCATTCGTTTGAGAGAGTATCGGACTATGCCGGATCGTGATCGTTACAAGGTCGCTAAAGGCGTCATTGGTCGGATAAGCAGTGATACGGACTTATTGGGCGTTCCAGGCTTTTTCGCTCAAGAGGGACGATATGGGCCGTATTGGACGATGGCCGGCGATACCGGATTGATGGTGCCGTTTCGTTCGATTTTAAATGAGATCATAGGCTGGCAGATACGTGTAGACAAGCCAAAACTGGAATTAACGATGGAAGGTTCTATAAAAGGGAACATCTTGGAAGAAGTTGAACCTCTCCCTAACGGATTGAGACGAGCGAGATGCTCGCTTCAAGTCCAGGACAAGACCCTTGAAGTGATCCTTACAGAGAAGGATAAGAAGATATGCAATTCCAAGTCAGGGCAATTCGTCTTTAGTGTACGTTTGCAGCAAGGTACCAAGTACTGGTGGTGGAGTAGTGGTTCAAAATTAAATGGAGCCTCTATAGGTGGACCGCTTCCGGTCCATCTGGCGTTACCGTATCCATGTTTACCTTACTGGAAAACAGGCGAGGATCCTAGTGGCCTTATTGACTGCTCGGAGATTTGGATCACCGAGGGAGCAATGAAAGCAGATCTTGCTTCCGATATGATGGTAAAGCCGTTTATGGCTATACCTGGAACAGGAGCTTTCAGATTAGCTCTCGAACCACTTAAACAACTCGGTTGCCGGCATGTCGTTCTCGCTTATGATGCTGATGCTGTTACAACACCAGAAGTACAACGTTCATTAGAACTCTGTGCAGAATTTTTTGCTAAAGAGAGCGATATGGCACTGAGTCTTGCGATGTGGGATGCATCTTTAGGTAAAGGAATCGATGATCTTCTGAGAGCAAATTATGTTCCGCAGGTGTCCTCTCTGTTGGCTTAAAATTCTTCCTGTTTGATGACATTATAGTTGCGAACTAAACAATATAGTTGTGAAGTGTACAATTAAAGATGTGAAATTCACATTTTAATTATGAAGTAATTTTGATGGTCTCGAAGTTAATGACTTCTGGGACCATTATTTTTTGGGGATTCGTACTAACCTATTGATGTTACTGGTGCTAAGTCTATGCAATTAAATACTAAAAAGCTTGTCGGTCCATTATTCCGACAGGCTTTTTTACGAATAAGATATTATATCTGCTATCTTCTCATTCTTTTCACTTCTAGGCTTATTAACAATTTACGATTGATTCCATTCCAGAATTCTAGTCCCCAGAAGAGAGATGCGCCTACAAGGCACTATTACAGTAGATCCGCTATATACAGTCCAAGCGGTTCGTGGAAGCCCGAGAACCTTATGAGATTGTGGAACGGTGTTTGTTCTACTTTACAACCGTAACAGGACACGGGGGTTCTTTTCACACTTTATGGAAATACCCCTCTAGAAGGTTGGATGATAAAGCATTGGCTAGGCCTATTGGCTGATTTGCAAATTAGCGGGGTGGATTTGGTTTATCAAGAATTCGACTCAGTGATCTGATGGCCGAGTTCGGTACCGTAAGATACTGATATTGAGGAGCATGTCATGTAGTGGAGGGTGATTTCTACATTCAAGGGCACAGAATGAGATCCGGAAGCCTGAAACGCAGCAGGGAGACAATCTGGCAGCTTGACCACCGATTGAAGTGCGGTGATGCAACCAGCGCAGAGGATGTCGGACGAATGAAGGACGGAGTGAAAGCTGCTCTTGTAGTGACGGATCCCGCGTAGAACATGGCTGTAGAAAGTGATTCAGAGCGCCTGGCTACCGACGGCCGCAGAAGCATAATGAATGACGACATGCCCGCCGAGGAAATTGCGAGCTTTTTACATGCGGTCTTTGAACGCTACCTCAGTGTGACGAAGCCGGCAGCAGCGATCTACGTACTCCACCTATCATCGTCTCTGAGAGAATTTGTGAACGCCATGAACGCGGCGGGCATTATTGTCCGGAGCCAATGCGCGTAGGTGAAAAATAAGCAGAAGTTGACAAGAACATCGATATTGGGATGATTAGATAAATCCTGATTAAATGATAAACCCCTTGAAGCCTGGCTTCAGGGGATCTTTTTAGCATATTATTTACATTGATTTTTATCATCCATGATCCATTATTTTTCAAAAGACAATGGTATGTTAGTATTTGAATAGAGATGTAAATAATATGAAAAACGTCCTTTTTTGTTTAGTGGTTTTGTTATTAGCCTTTATTGTAGGGTGTAATGATGAAGGTCAAGGTGAGTACGAACCATCGCAGTCTTGAGCGTTTGAATTCGTACATTGGAATTCAGCAACATATAAAGTAACCGATTATAAAGTTGGCAAAATCGGTGACAAAATTGGTGAAGTAAAAACTAGGACCCATTCTGAGGCTTATTCTTATCATGGTACGTACTCTAATAAGTTTAATGTTGGCACGGAAATATACTCAATAGTAGACATCGATGAAAGCAAAGCCATTGCCGTTAAGTCAGGAGATAAAGTTTATTTATTACTCGAAAAAAACATTGATGACTGGGAGGGTTTAAAGTAAAAAAATGGATGACTATATTGCTCACATCACATTGTTCTCTACACTTTTTCAAAGTGTTAGCGCTTGAAACCTATACTAGAGTAAGAAGTCGCCAAAATGAACTTACTTCTGGTCAAGTTAAGAGCCTTAATAAAGGTGCCTTAAGCAACCCTAGTTCGGTACTCAAACCGAGTAACATCGTTCAGATTTGTAGAAGAAGTTCGTGGTTGTAAAAATAGATATCGTTCAATCAGGCATCCAATTCATAATAACTTCTCCATGATCTTTACATCCACATATTTCCCATCCAAGATCCCTTGGTTTTCGAAAACTCCCACGTCACGGTAACCAAGCTTATGATATAAGCCTTGACCATTTTGATTGAACGGAAATGTAAACAACACAATTTTATAAAAGTCTTTTTCCTTAGCGATCTCCTCCAGACGCTCTAGAAGCATGCTACCAACTCCTTTACCCCTGAAGGTTCGATCTATGTATATGGATAGATCGGCCACACCGTCATAAGCACATCGTTGCGAGTAAGGGTTGAGGGAAGCCCAGCCGATTACTTCATTATCGTACTCAGCTACAATGACAGCGTAACGATCCTGGTGTTGCTGGAACCAGTTATTCATATATGCAATATTTTTTTGATCAACTTCTAGTGTAGCTATACGATCCTCGATTCCTTGATTATAAATGCGCAATATTCGTTCCACGTCGCCAGTAACTGCTGCTCGAATCAAAGTGGTTTTCAATGTTAGTTCCTCCTATGTAGGAAATATAAGCTTAGCAGCAGGAAACACAGCAGGTATTCATTCGCGGTTGTCTTGAAAATGAGAATGAAATACGAGATTTTTTTCTATTGAGTTCTTTATTAGTTATCTCTCGGCTTTTTTGAATGTGAAGGTCACTTTTCATTAAATACTCTGCAACGTAAGAATGGAGTAACATCGCAATTCATCTCCTATATATCAAATTTATTATTCAGATAATGGGCCGCAGCATTTATTTGATTTCGCCATCGCTTCGTTAAAAATTTTGACGGAGTGTAGTACGGTTTCTTTTTCGAACTCGGTCATATACGAAAATACTTCGTTAAGATAGTCATTCATTTGTCGATCAATGGTAGTCGCTATAAACTTTCCTTCCGTCGTAAGAGCCAGTGTATAAACTCTTCGGTCCTGTGGATCTTGAGTTTTTTTCACTAAATTCATTTTGATTAAGGATTGTACCTGTCTGCTAAACGTTGTAATGTCGGTTCCAAGCGTATCTGCAATCTGTTGCATAGAAGGATTGTGCTGCCGGTCCACTTCGTATAGGATATGGCTTTGTACTAACGAGACATCGTTTCCTCCGACACTGCAGCAGTTTTTATTAAGTAGACCAAACCTTCGGGTCATGATCTGAAACAACTCACGAGCATTTTCCATTGTCGAATCACCTCTTGTGATAGTTATACAACATATAGTTGCAATATGCAAGTATTAAAATTCTATGGCTTGTGATCAGTTCTTTTGTATATTGGAGTTTGATTTTAATTACACTCCTATATAAATCAAAAAAAATTGATGCTTGACGTGTTCAACTGCGACTTGCTACAATGACCACATCAAAATAATTTGATGGAAAGATGAGGTGACAACATGAAGGTCTCCCTTATACAAGAAGACGTTTTGAGCCTATATGAACAAAAGTTCAAAGCCCTATCTGATAAAAATCGGCTGAGAATCATTTATGAACTAAATCAACGAGGTAAAGTATGTGTATGTGACCTAACCGACATGCTGGAACTGCCTCAATCAAAACTGTCTTACCATCTGAAAATGTTGCTAGAAGCAAATATTATATTGATGGAACGCATCGGAAAATGGAACTATTATCAATTAAACGATGAAGAAATCAAAGGATTATTATCCGAAAAGCTATGCTGTGTTTTCTATCCTAATACAAAAACATAATTTTTTTATCTCATACATCAAAAAAAGTTGATGAATTAAAAACATAGGGAGGGTTTCTGTATGAAAAACATTGAATTTAAGGTAGCCTCATCTTCTTGTTGTACACCCCAAGTAACGTTAAACACTAAAGAAACTGTGAAGGAGGAGCATGCGCCCTATAACAATAACCTGCCGGTTGCGATTATCGGTGCCGGCCCGATTGGTTTGGCAGCAGCAGCGCATTTGGTGGAGAGAGGACAAAAATTCATCCTTTTTGAAGAAGGATCTAGCATTGGTCAAAACATCCTACAATGGGGACATGTACGTCTTTTTTCACCATGGCAGTATAACATCGATAAAGCCGCTGAGCGTCTTTTACGTAAGCAAGGATGGCAGCCCCCTGTATTAACAGAACTACCTTTCGGTCAAGAGATTGTGCATCAGTATTTGGAGCCTTTAGCGAAACTGCCTGAACTGGAGCCCAACATTATGTTGAATTCCAAAGTCATCTCCATATCGAAAAAGAATACAGACAAAATGAAATCGGCTAATCGTGAAGCTGCGCCATTCGTACTTTATGTTGAAACAAACGACTCCACAGAACGCTTTGAAGCTAGGGCAGTCATTGATGCGTCCGGAACCTGGGGACATTCGAATCCGCTGCATGCGGACGGGATTTGGACACGTGAAGAAGTTGATTTGAAAGATCACATTTATTATGGCATTCCAGATTTATCAGCCCCACAAAAGCAGAAGTACACAGGGAAACGTGTAGCAGTTGTAGGAGGCGGGCATTCGGCGATCAACACATTACTGGATCTTGCCAAGCTTAAAGAGACGGATTCGAACACGGAAATTATTTGGGTGATGAGAAAGAAATCGGTGGAAGAAGCTTATGGCGGGGAAGAGAATGACCAATTAGAGGCACGAGGAGCACTTGGAAGCCACATTCACCAGTTGATTGATGCCGGCCAAGTCCAAGTGGTTACTCCATTTATGATCGAGAGTGTTTTCAAACACGATAGAAGGATTCACATCAAAGGGACTGCAAATGGTGAAAGCAAGGAGATACAAGAAATCGATGAGATTATCGTTAATACAGGAAGCCGGCCGGATTTCTCATTCTTAAGTGAGATTAGACTCAGCATTGATCCTGCAACGGAGAGTGTTGAAGCACTTGCGCCCCTTATCGATCCCAATGTACACAGCTGCGGAACCGTAAGACCCCATGGTGAAAAAGAGCTGCGCCATGTAGACAAGAACTTTTATCTCGTTGGCATGAAGAGTTATGGCCGGGCACCGACCTTTCTTATGGCAACGGGCTACGAACAGGTAAGATCCATTGCAGCATACCTGGATGGCGATCTGGAAGCTGCGTTGAAGGTTGAATTAGAGCTGCCCGAGACCGGCGTCTGTGGTATTAGCAGTGGGCCGAATGCCAACGATTGTTGCATGCCAGTTTCATCTGCTAAAACGGGCTGCAATTAAAAATTAGAGAAGGGGAGAATCAGAAGCCAAGATTCTCCCTACTCAAATAAACGAAGGAGTGAAGAGTTATGTACAAATCAATCATTATAGGAACGGGTCCAGCAGGTTTAACGGCAGCCATTTATTTAGCCAGAGCTAATTTAAATCCGCTTGTTATTGAAGGACCACAACTAGGAGGCCAATTGACATTAACTACAGAAGTTGAAAATTTCCCTGGATTTGTTGATGGAATCATGGGACCTGAGCTCATGGATAATATGAGAAAACAAGCGATTCGATTCGGTGCTGAGTTTAAGAATGGTTGGGTGCATGAAGTGGATTTCTCTTCACGTCCGTTTCGAGTGTCCATTGAGGGGCTGGGTCAATTGCAAACTGAAACGATCATTCTCTCCACGGGTGCATCGGCGAATTTACTTGGGGGCATACCCGGCGAGAAGGAGAATATTGGACGCGGTGTAAGCACATGCGCAACATGTGATGGTTTCTTTTTCCGAAATAAAGAAGTGCTTGTCGTGGGTGGAGGAGATTCTGCCATGGAAGAAGCAAATTTCCTTACGAAGTTCGCTTCCAAGGTAACGATTGTTCATCGTCGTGATGAACTGCGTGCTTCGAAGATTATGCAGGAACGTGCAAGACAAAATCCTAAGATAAGCTGGACACCTAGCAAAGAATCCACTGAAATTATCGCCGATGATCGCGGAGTTACCGGTCTGCGCGTCAAGGATATAAAAACAGGAAATGAAGAAATCATCGAGACCGACGGAATTTTTATTGCGACGGGTCATACACCCAATACAGCATTTTTAAAAGGACAGATCGATACCGATCCAGTTGGATATATTCGTGTGAAACCTGGTACGACCGAAACGAACATTCCTGGGGTTTTTGCTTGCGGAGACGTACAAGATCCGAAGTACCGTCAGGCGATTACAGCTGCAGGTACAGGATGTATGGCTGCGCTAGATAGCGAACGATTTTTAGAGGCAGAATCCGCGTTTATAAAATCAGTCACAGATTTAGCTAAAGTATAAGCGTATGCTTATGTATGAATTAGAGTTCACTTAAAAAGACAACAAAGCAAATTCGAAAGAAAACGATACGGCACAACTTAATTCAGTAACAGGCTTTCGCCCCGACCCTTGTGGTCGGGTTTTACCTTAACATGAGAGCAAGAAGGAGCAACTAGATCATGAAGGGCACGAATGATTTAACCCAAGGTCCTATTATGTCTACTTTAATGAAATTGACGATTCCCATCATTGCAACCAATTTTATATCTACAACCTACGGTCTTGTGGATATGATTTGGGTTGGAGGACTAGGAAGTGGTCCGGTTGCTGCAATTGGCACAGCAAGCTTCTTCATTAATTTAGCGATTGCGTTATCGACCATGATAACGATTGGTACTGGCATCAAGGTCTCACATTGTATGGGGGCCGGTCAGAGAGAACAAGCTAAGTCTTATGTGAAAAACGGATTTATCATGTCTATTGTATTAGGGCTGCTCTACATGGTTTTTATCATATTGACCCAGGACCAGCTGATCGGTTTCTTCGATCTGGGAAGTGAAAAAGTTGAGCAGATGGCGAAGCAATTTCTATTGATATCGATAGTAGGTACCCTATTTTCAATTCTGAACACCTTATATGCAACCATTTTGAATGCAATGGGAAACAGTAAACAACCCTTTTATATTTTTTCAATGGGTCTCATTTTAAATATTATTCTTGATCCATTTTTAATCTATGGAGTCGGCAGTTTTGAAGGTTGGGGAGTTGCAGGGGCCGCTATTGCTACATTAACGGCCAATGTATTAGTGACTTTGCTGTTTATCATGAAAGCGAAAAACTTAGAAATGATCTCTAAACAATCGGTATGGAATAGCCGTCTCATGAAAGAAGTTATCCGATTGGGAGTTCCGATCACGATTCAACGGGTCACCTTTACGATCATTTCGATTATTATTGCTAAAATTATTGTAAGGTGGGGGGCTGATGCCATTGCGGTTCAAAAAGTTGGCATTCAAATTGAATCGATCTCCTATATGACGATCGGTGGTCTACAAGGGGCTATCGCGGCCTTTTTTGGACAAAATTACGGAGCACGTCGATTGGATCGAATTCAGCAGGGTTATCGAAAAGCGTTGCTGTTGACCTCCATATTTGGCACTTTCATTTCGCTCATATTCATTTTGTTCCCTCAGCAACTCTTTTCGCTGTTTCTATCTGATGATACGAGTATGAAGCTCGGAGAAGATTATATGCGAATTATCGGCTTCTCCCAATTATTTATGTGCATGGAACTGATGACCGTAGGTGCGTTTAACGGTATTGGTAAAACACATATTCCGCCGATCTTCAGCATTTTATTTACGGCGCTAAGAATACCCTTGGCTTTGCTCTTATCTGAACCGTTTGGTTTAAATGGGGTGTGGATGGCAATTACGCTAAGTAGTGTTTTTAAGGGGATCATTTTGGTCATCTGGTTTAGAAAATCTTTACGCAGTATTCATAAATCGCTTGCCATTTCTTAATGAACAGGGTAAAGGACGGTCATAAACATGAAATTGTTGAATCGTGAACTTATACAGATTGTAATCGACAATGCACTTCAAAATGATCTGCTTCGAGGTCATTTCGGTTTAGAAAAAGAAAATGTACGGGTCGATCAAGATGGAAAGCTTGCACTGACACCCCACCCGAAGGCTTTTGGAAGCAAGACGGAAAACCCTTATATTCAAACTGATTTCTCAGAGAGTCAAATCGAGATGATAACCCCCGCCTTCGAGTCGATTGAAGAGACTTATCATTTCATGGAAGCCTTGAAAGACATCGTTTCTGTGGAATTGGAAGGAGAGTATTTGTGGCCTAGTAGCAATCCTCCCATGCTTCCCGAAGAGAATGAAATACCTATTGCCAAAATGAGCGATCCCATTGCGGACGACTATCGAAATGAATTGGCGGATAAGTATGGTCGTAAAAGACAATTGTTAAGCGGAATTCATTATAATTTCTCGTTTGATGAGAAATTTCTTGCAAAGCTATATGAGACCGGTGGGCGGCACAAAGACTTTAAGGAGTTCAAAGATGCGATTTACTTTAAAGTAGCCCGTAACTTGATGAGGTACCGTTGGTTGCTCATCTATCTAACAGGGGCAAGTCCTGTATTTGATAATACCTATATCGAGCAATGTGTTAACTTGGCGGATTCGCATGATAATAAAAGTTATTATTTTCCGATTATGAACTCACTGCGGAACAGTATGTGTGGCTATCGGAATGAAAAGTCGTATTATGTTTCTTTTAATTCGGCCAAAGAGTATGTTCATGACTTAAACAGACTGATTCAAAAGAATGAATTATTGAGCGTAAAGGAATTTTACAGCCCTGTTCGCTTAAAAACCGCTAAGGGGATCAATCCCTGCCAAGAGCTTGTGGAAGATGGAGTAGCATACTTGGAGCTTCGATTTATGGATATTAATCCACTTCATAAGATTGGAATAAGTAAAGAAATGATGCACTTTATACATTTGTTTATTCTCTTTATGCTGCTTAAAGTAGATGAATCCTTCCAAGAGGAAGATCAAAGGATAGCTGATGTAAATCAAGATCAGGTGATTATGGAGGGGTTAAAAGGCTATTTAAACGAGCCTGAATATAGTCAGTTCACGATGGAGGAAATGGCACTTGCTATTATCGATGAGATGAAGGATATGGTGCAGCTTTTGTTTCATAAGAATGAGGATTTTCAGCACATTCTGGACGATGAAAAGCAAAAGATTCTCCATACGGAGTTGAATGTTGCATCTATGGTGAAGTCCGACGTTCAAAAATCATCTTATCTGACATACCATTTGGAAAAAGCAAAAACATACGCTCAGGACAGTATTCAAAATGGATACCGTTTTGCAGGGTATGAGGATCTTGAATTATCAACTCAACTACTCTTAAAGGCAGCGGTGAAACGAGGCATACGATTTAAGTGGATGGATCGGGATGAGAACTTTGTATTGCTATCAAAAGGTAATCATCAAGAGTATGTGAAGCAAGCCACGAAAACTTCCTTGGACTCCTATAGTACGGTGTTAATTATGGAAAATAAGGTGGTTACGAAAGAAGTTCTCAAACAACATGGAATTCGTGTACCGTCAGGGGAAGCGTTTCAGAGTTTGGATGAAGCAATGTCCACCTATGAAACCTATCGCGGTACTCCCATTGTGATAAAGCCCAAATCAACCAATTTTGGGTTGGGCATTACGATCTTCAATCAAGATTATTCGAGAGAGGATATGAAAAAAGCGTTTGAAATCGCCTTTTCGCACGATCAAACGGTTCTTCTTGAGGAATTTATGACAGGAAAGGAATACCGCTTTCTGGTCATGGGGGATCAGGTTGTAGGAGTACTGCATCGTGTCCCTGCAAATGTCATCGGTGACGGTGTCCACACGATCGAACAGCTAGTTCATGAGAAGAATAAAGATCCACTTCGAGGTAAAGGGTATAAGACTCCCCTTGAGAAGATTCAGTTAGGGGAAGCAGAAGAGATGTTTTTGAAAAACCATGCTTTGAGTTGGAACGATATACCCCAAAAAGGGGAAGTTATCTATCTAAGAGAAAATTCGAACATTAGTACGGGAGGAGACAGTATCGATTTTACGGATGAAATGCCGTACAGCTATAAGGAACTTGCCATTCAATCAGCTAAAGCTGCAGGAGCGACTATATGTGGTGTGGATATGATGATTGATTCCTTAGAGGAAGAAGCAACCGATACCAATTACAGCATCATAGAAATCAACTTCAACCCAGCGATCCATATACACTGCTACCCTTATATCGGAAAGAATAGAAAGGCAAATGAAAAGATTCTAGATTTATTGTTTGGTTAGTTCGATTACGGTGAGACAAATGAATGAATGAATGAATTGAGATAGACATAAGGTGATGATGAAAGAAGGGCAGGGAGACCTGCCCCCTAAGAGGGGCGTTAATTCGGAGATATAATTTGCTGTTATTAGCGATAATGTGAAAAGATTTTATTACCGCATTCGTGGAAAACCTACTTGCGGTAAGAGATGAAGTATCATTCAAACCATCACAATTGCAGGAAGGGTGGACACTTGTGTTGTTCAATGAGAAATTATTGGATGCAGATTCTAGACACTTGAAATCAAGCACTCTTTTGTTTAAGATATAAGCATTAAATTATATGGTTATGATGTTATCTTACAAGAATGGGGTGAATCTTATTGGAGCAAATGAGCGAAATTGCCGAGAAGCTAAAACTGCTTGGAGATAAAACAAGGCTTACGATGTTAACGCTTCTTAAGCAAAAAGAATGGTGTGTTTGCGAATTTGTCGATATTTTCGACATGTCTCAGCCAGCGATTAGCCAGCACTTAAGAAAGCTTAAGTCTCAGGGGATTGTAAATGAAGCCCGTCGTGGCCAATGGGTGTATTATTCCTTGAATGTTGATGATAAGCCATATATCCAAGCCGTGTTAAATGAGATGCCAAGTGCTCAAGAAGTACTCTCATCCATGAATAAGGAAGTGAACTGTGCTTGTGATTAACAGGAATATTTAGCATGTGGATGAGTGATGCTAAATATGATCTCTATTTTTATATAAGGATATGGTTATATATTAATTATTAAGTCATCGTATAATTGGAGGTTTGAACATTGGTTTCTGTTGTCCTGGCTAGCATCATTTTTCTTGTTACCTTAGTTTTTGTCATTTGGCAGCCTAAAAATCTATCCATTGGATGGTCTGCCTGCGGTGGTGCTGTACTGGCACTGCTCGTGGGAGTCGTTGACTTTCAGGATGTATGTGATGTCACCCAGATCGTATGGAATGCAACGCTCGCCTTTGTCGCGATCATTATTATTTCATTGATCTTGGATAAAATCGGGTTGTTCGAGTGGGCCGCCTTACATATGGCGAATGCTGCTCGAGGAAACGGTATTCGGATGTTTGTTTATGTATCCGTTCTTGGAGCTGTTGTCGCTGCCTTTTTCGCAAACGATGGTGCGGCTCTCATCTTAACTCCAATTGTGCTTGCCATGGTACGAGCGCTGAATTTTGATGAGAAGAAGGTATTCCCTTTTATCATCGCAAGTGGTTTTATTGCGGACACAACTTCGCTGCCACTTGTAGTCAGCAACCTGGTGAATATCGTATCGGCCGATTTCTTCGGCATTACGTTTATCGAATACGCCAGTCGCATGTTGGTTCCCAATCTGTTCTCTTTAGTAGCCAGTATCCTTGTGCTT
This sequence comes from Paenibacillus sp. p3-SID867, assembly GCF_025142895.1. Taxonomy (NCBI): domain Bacteria; kingdom Bacillati; phylum Bacillota; class Bacilli; order Caryophanales; family Paenibacillaceae; genus Paenibacillus; species Paenibacillus sp. p3-SID867. The sequence goes on along the minus strand of NZ_JAMBDM010000021.1, from coordinate 73,041 downwards.
TATTTGTTTTTCCGCAAGAGCATCCCGCGTAAGTTCGATGGGACGCAGCTTAAACAACCCTCAACGGCAATTCAAGATCCTAAGATGTTCCGTTTATCATGGATCGTATTAAGCGTGCTGCTGATCGGTTACTTTGTGTGTGAATTTGTGGGTATCCCCGTATCGATCGTAGCTGGTGTCATCGCGATATTCTTCCTGCTGATGGCGAGAAAAAGTCCGGCTGTGCAAACCAAAGAAGTCCTTCAAGGGGCTCCGTGGGCTATCGTATTTTTCTCGATCGGTATGTATGTTGTGGTCTATGGCTTACGTAACGCCGGTCTTACGGACCTTCTGGCAAGTGTCATACAGAGCGTAGCGGATCAAGGGCTGTTTGCTGCAACCATGGGAATGGGCTTCATTGCTGCGATTATTTCTTCCATCATGAACAATATGCCGACTGTCATGATTGATGCACTCGCCATCGATGCGACAAACACGTCGGCTGCTATCAAAGAGGCCTTAATTTATGCAAATGTGATTGGTTCCGATTTAGGTCCCAAAATTACACCAATTGGTTCACTAGCCACCTTGCTTTGGCTGCATGTCCTTTCGACCAAAGGCGTGAAGATCAGCTGGGGGACTTACTTTAAGACAGGGATTATATTGACCATCCCAACGTTATTTATAACCCTTTTAGGATTATATATCTGGCTAACCATACTTTAATTCAAGTGATAAGGGAGAGAAACGATGATGGAAAAAAAGACATTGTACTTCTTGTGCACAGGCAACTCTTGCCGCAGCCAAATGGCTGAAGGATGGGCCAAAAAACATCTGGGAGATGATTGGAATGTCTACAGCGCCGGCATCGAAGCTCATGGCTTAAACCCGAATGCGGTCAAAGCAATGAACGAGGTGGGGATCGATATTTCGAACCAAACTTCGGATATCATTGATCCGGTGTTGTTGAATCAATCCGATTTGGTGGTCACCCTATGCGGTGATGCTGCTGATCGTTGTCCGATGACACCTCCTCATGTTCGCCGCGAGCACTGGGGATTTGACGATCCTGCCAAGGCTCAGGGTACCGACGAAGAAAAATGGGCTGTTTTTCAGCGCGTTCGCGATCAAATCGGCGAGCGTATTCAAAAGTTCGCTGAAACCGGCGAGTAATCAAATAGAACGTAGGAGCCGGGAACTTTTCTCGGCTTCCTTTATTACAGGAGGGAAACGACCATGATATCCATTGAAATTTATGATCCGGCCATGTGTTGTTCTACAGGAGTATGTGGGCCAAGCGTGGACCCTGAATTGATTCGCGTATCAACCGTTGTCCACAATCTAAAAAGCAAGGACATCGATGTTGCTCGTTATAACCTAGCAAGTGAGCCAGATGCATTTCTTACGAAACGTGTTGTCAATCAGCTGCTTACTGAACAAGGTCCGGAAGTTTTGCCGGTAGTTTTGTTAAACGGTCAGGTAACGAAAATCCAAGGCTATCCCTCAATGGAGGAATGGTGTGCTTGGACTGGATTGGCAGAGACGGACTTGGTGAAAAAACCGAAGTTGCGTATTGAGCTCAAAACGAAGCAATGACAGAAGGAAGTAGGTGCACAATGATGAGTAGATCATTTCATCCAAATGATATTCCACTAACGCCGTATCTCTTTTTTACGGGCAAAGGCGGAGTAGGAAAGACCTCTACCGCGAGCGCGACAGCCATATCCCTTGCAGATGCGGGTAAGCGAGTTTTGCTAGTCAGCACAGACCCGGCGTCGAATCTGCAAGACGTTTTCGGTATGACGTTATCCAATCATCCTGTTCAGATTCAAGGAGCGCCTAACCTGTATGTCGCCAATTTAGATCCGGAGACGGCAGCAAGTAAATATAAAGCACAGGTCGTTGATCCGTACCGCGGCAAACTTCCGGATACCGTGATTGCTTCGATGGAGGAACAACTTTCAGGTGCTTGTACGGTTGAAATTGCCGCCTTCAATGAGTTCTCCACCCTTTTGACCAATCAAGAGCTGAAAGCCGGCTTTGACCATATTCTTTTTGACACAGCGCCAACGGGGCATACGCTTCGGTTGTTGCAACTTCCTACCGCTTGGAGCGGATTTTTAGATGAAAGTACACACGGTGCTTCATGCTTAGGTCCATTAGCAGGATTGGAGTCGAAGAAGGAACTATATAGCAACGCACTGGCAACGCTGAATGACGAACAACAAACAACACTCGTGTTGGTGACGCGTCCAGATCGTTCACCGCTGTTGGAGGCTGCCCGTGCTTCATCCGAATTAAGAGAGACGGGAATGAATAATCAGATTCTTGTTATGAACGGCACTTTTGTTCTTCATTCAAACCCGGATCCCATTTCAGAAGCATTCTATAAACGCCAACAAATCGCGTTAGATGCGATGCCGGAGAACCTAAAGACCATTCTCCATTATGAGATACCTTTAGTTCCATATAACCTAACGGGACTAACCCATTTGCGTCAACTATTTTCACTCATAGAACAATCATTAAGCTCTGAAAACGTGGAACAGATTTCAGCACCACCATTAAGCACTCTCATTCGTGATATAGCATCATCCGGAGTACGTATTGTATTTACGATGGGAAAAGGGGGTGTCGGAAAGACAACCATCGCATCAGCTATTGCGGTTGGCTTAGCTGAACAGGGGCATCGAGTACATCTGAGTACAACCGATCCTGCCGCACATCTTAACCACATTTTAGATGAGGAAGGAAACAAACATTTATCGGTGAGTCGAGTCGACCCAAGAGTCGAACTGGAAAAGTACCGTAATGAAGTATTGAGCCAAAATGCCGATTCCTTAGATGAAGATGGTCTTGCTTATTTGGAAGAAGACTTACGATCTCCTTGTACAGAGGAGATTGCTGTCTTCAGAGCTTTTGCAGACTTGGTTGAGCGTTCACAGGATGAGATTGTCGTGATTGATACGGCTCCAACCGGACATACGCTGTTGCTTTTGGACGCAACTCAAGAGTACCATAAGGAAATTGAACGTTCTTCTGGAGAGATTCCTAATTCGGTGAAGCATCTTCTGCCGCGCCTGCGAAATCCTGAGGAGACCAGCGTAGTTATTGTTACTCTGGCAGAGGCCACGCCTTTTTACGAGGCTTCCCGATTGAACGAGGACTTGAAGCGAGCAAATATCCCTACAAAATGGTGGGCGATCAATCAGAGCTTCGCTGCAACGCAGATAACGGATCCGGTGTTACAAGGCCGAGCGAGTTCGGAGGCACAATGGATCTCACAAATCAAAGAAGCATCGGCAAACCACAGCGTGATTATTCCGTGGGAACCGGAGGAGATTAAGGGATACGATCGGCTCAAAAAACTGACGGAGAAGTAATGACAGGTAAGATTCTACTTATAAGGAGTGATCATCATGATCATTACGGATGAGGCTAAAGCATACATCGAAGAGATGATGAAAGAAGCTGAGACAACAACGTTAAGATTCTTTAATGCAGGTGCTGGGTGTTGCGGACCAAGTTATCAGCTGACGCTGGATAAAGCTCAGGAAAATGACATTGTCGAGCGTATAAATCATATAGAAGTGGCTTTCGATCCAACGATTGCGGACCTCGTACGGAATGTTATATTGGATATTGACCTAGATGAAGAAGGTCCTGCATTAATCGTCAGTGGCGGCAGTAGCAGCTGCTGCTAATTCGAAAATAGGAGGCAACGAAGAACATGGAGAAGAAATACCATGCACTACATGAAGATAAGATCTATATGGGCGGAGCCGCTGATGTCGAAGAAATGGTAAAACAAGAAGGTGTCCAAGTCGTGGTGGACCTTCGAGAAGAAGCCACGGAGTGCGCATCAACAGATGCCAACGTGAAATGGATTAAGATCCCCTTGGGCGACAATGCAACGGAGAGCGAGGAAGTTTTATTTAAAAAGGCGATCGATGAAGTAGTTAGTGCCTATCACAATGGCCAAAAAGTTGCTTTTCATTGTGGGGGAGGTAAAGGAAGGACAGGAACCGTTGCCATTGGAACCTTGCTAGCCCTAGGAGAGGCCCAAACCATTGCCGAAGCTGAGGAAAAGGCCCAGAGCATTCGCAACATTATTCAAATAAAGCCGACCCAAAGAGAATCCCTCGAAAAGATAATTGAAGCATAGTTTCAAGAATGAGGACTTTAGATTCTACACGCAGATCAAATAAGTGGGCTGGGATGAAGAAATAAATAAAATACTACGGTTATGAGGTTTCTTAATATCTTCTAAAGGGATGGGACTAAGAAGTCCCTCCTTATAAAAGATAATGCATTGAATGAACATGGTGAGAGTAGATCTTTTATGAAGTTGTTATCAGGAAGGGCTGTTAACTTATAAAGAAATAACCTGCGAAAACAGTTTTTATACTTAGCGAGGATTACTTCCTGAAAGACTCCCTATATAAATGTTCACGTTTCCTAGACAGCAAGAACCTTGGGGGTTGTTTACCTCGCAACCACAACGACCCGCCTGAACATGTGATTTAATTTGTTTGGTAGGTTGTTCGTCGGTACCCGCCGCTTGAAGAAGTCGATCCCTAGTCCAATCGAAGCAGTAACACACGGGCACATTCATACTCGGGTTCTTTTGGTACACAGGTACCTTCAGGTCGCTTACAACGAATGTTTGCGAATGGTCGGTGCTGAAATAGACAGTAGGACAAGTAGAGCTTGAGCAAAAAAGGAAAGAGTTCTTAGGCTCAATGTTTTCAAGAGCAGAAGCCTTTAACAATGATTTAAGCGTAATGAGCTGTACGCTCTTACCCTTTTCCCTACAGGAAGGACAATCAGTTCTAACGGCTACTATATGGTTGGATGAGTTGCAGCAATCCATTTTAACAACACTCCTTATGTGATTTGAATGAGCGCAAGGGTGAGACCATAGCTATTTTGTAAACTTCTTTTCATCGCTTTCTCGTAAAAGGACCTTTGGAACAAGATGAATATAAATCAATTCCCCAATAAGTTCTACTATTGTCTGAGTTACGATTACTGCTGCCACTAACCCGTTCAGAGGCTCAGGTAGAGCTAAAGCAAAAGGAAGAACAACTAGTGAGTTACGCGTCCCCGCGCTAAAAATAAGTGCCCGTCCTGCTCCGGTATCCAATCGGAATATACGAGAAACGATACGAGCGATCATTGGAGTAATGACCATATATACTACATAGACTGGAATCACTTGGCTAATAATGTCAAATGAAGTGTATAGTTTACTGATTTGCGATGCAACAACAACAAAAAGAGTCAGTGCCATAAAAGGCACAGGGAGCCATGCTGTAGCATCAAGAAAACGTTCTCCCGTTTGCTGTTTTCTTGCCCACCATTGTGTAAGCAGTGCAAGTACTAAAGGAACTACAATAAGACCTAGGAATGCTTCGAGAAACGGTCCAACACTCACAATTTCGGCTGCCTGTGTGCCCATAAAAAGCCATAGATAAATAGGCAATAAAAGCATTTGGGTAACAAAGAGTAAGGGGGTTGAAACTAAAACAAGCTTCTCGTTCCCACGACCAAGGTGTGTGAAGACAATGACATAGTCAATACACGGAGTAAGCAAAACAAGAAATACACCCAATAGCAAAGAGGGATCAGCAGGAAGAAACCGTGTTAATCCCCAGACTAGGATAGGTACAACTATATAATTCATCATAAGTAGTGCGTAAATAAACTGTCGATTTGATAGTGCTTCTTTTAAGCGGAAAAAAGGGATTTGCGTAAACATTCCGTACATTAATATGGTAAGTACAATTGAAATCACATGATCAAAACTTGCGCTTGTTTCAGGCCAAAATAACCCAATGCCAGTAGCAAGAATTAATACCAGAGCATAAAGCCATACTTGATTCCTTTCTAACTGTTCTCTTGAGACCATTTCAATCCTCATTTCACTTGTGCTTGATTATCGCAACAAAATAACGTTAAACTTCACAACTGTTCTTGATGCCTATATTAAAGGCGAAAGTATCATGTCTACTCTGACTAGTCAAGAATTAAAAGCTCAACAAAGACGATCGGTAATGAGGAATAGGGTTAACAGGCGCTATTCGTTTTTTGGCTTTACGTAGTAAGAACATTTATATTTTCGTCAATTTCATTTCGTAAGAATGCTTTTACTTCCTCGTTCCCAGTTAATTGAAGCTTGATCGTTTTATCTTCATTGTTTGTGATCACCGTAAAAGTTAAAAAAGGACAGCATCTTCTCTCCAAGCCAATCCATTCATTCAAAAGCCGTAGTGTTTCTGAATCACCAGGGAATAGGTGTTGGTATCCTTTTTCAATCTCCGTAATACTGATCCTTCTTAGTTCTAATCCTCTCCAAATATTTTTGTATTCAAATCGTTCCTCCTTTGTAAAGACTGTATAGCAACATGAAATAGGTATTTCTTTAGTCATATTATTTGCCCCTTTCAATTAGCATAAGAATTACAACTGCTTCTTTTATACGAATTGATTTAGTTGCCCTTATGGCGGCGGTGATGAAATAACTGCACCGATATTTCAAAAAGGAGAGCTAACACACAGCTACTCATAAGGTTCAAAAATGTGCAATGCTCTAGGCTGCTCCACCCTCGAGTTAAGTTTCGTGTTAGCCTAAGATTTTATTAATTCACTATCCAGAATGAGTTATAATTAAATCATAAAACTTAAAGGTAACTTTAAGTCAAGGGGGGATTTAATGACAAAGCTTAGCATTGGTCAGTTGGCGGCAAAGGCTGGTATGAATGCATCAACTTTGCGCTATTATGAATCGGTCGGTTTGCTGCCTGCTCCTGAACGGAGAAGCGGCCAACGCCGCTATGATGAGAGCCTACTTGACCGTATAAGTTTTATTAAAGTCGCTCAGGAGACAGGATTTAAGATACAGGAAATTATCATTTTATTAGAAGGTTTTGAAGTGGATGATTCACTTTCAGATCGATGGGAGCACATGGCGAAGTTGAAACGCTCTCAACTTGAGGAAAAGAAGAAACTAATTAATTCCATGATAAAGATTCTAGATAACGGCTTAAACTGCAAATGCCTAACTTGGTCGGAATGTTTAATGAAAATTCAAAATAACGGATCGTGCTAGATGTATGTAATGCATAATACGTGATAGCCACCAGTAGAACAGGTGGCTATTTAAAATGGACTCATTTTAAAATAAAAACTTGCAAAATACAAATATTCGAGTTATAACTGATCTAAGGCTTGATACATGTAATGCGACTGGTTTTAATTATTATGCACATGGAAGTGAACTAAGGGGCCTATTATATGAGTTATTACTTGTAATTTACAAATAATTTGGAGGTTGATTATGATTCGGAGCACGGCTGAGAAAAACATGATCATTGCCGCCTTCATCACAGCAGTTAGTTTATTTGGAGACGCCATGTTATATGCCGTGTTGCCGGTAAACAGTGAGGAATTCGGGTTAACAGCCCTTTGGCAGATTGGGGTTTTATTATCGATCAATCGGTTTGTTCGTATACCGATACATCCACTCATTGGCTGGTTCTATACACGATATCCGGTTCGAAATGGTCTATTCATCGCCATCTGCCTAACGATCGTTTCTACATTTGCTTATGGTTACTTTAATGAATTTATCGCGCTCTTGATCGCTAGATGTGTGTGGGGAGTGGCATGGGCTTTCATTAAGCAAGCCGGGCAGTTATTAGTGGTTGAAGCTGTTACGGAGAGCAAGCAGCCAGGGAAACTAACAGGTTTGTTTAATGGGATTGCCGGTGCTGGTGTCGTTATCGGAATGGTTGTAGGTTCCTTATTATCTGAAAGCTTTGATACTTCGTCGGTGTTAATCGGTTTCGCGATCCTCAGTGCTTTAACTTTTCCGCTTTTGTTAGCTATCAAAACAAGCAGTCGAGGTGTAGTGCAGCATGTAGAGAACAAAAATTCGAAAGCACTGCTGTTCATGGTTAAGGATCGACGTTTCATTGTACTTCTACTAACCGGATTTGTGATTTCTTTATTATTCCAAGGGTACGTGAAATCGACACTAAGCTACTGGATAGAAATGCGGGATTTTAGTGCTTTATCTTTATTAAGTTCGATTAGTGCTGCAACGTTAACAGGAATATTACTCACCCTCAAATTAGCTGCGGATCCTTTCCTTGGTTATTGGGTTGGAAGGTTTAGTGATATCAGGCAGTCGAGAACAGAATGGTTAACGGGAAGTATCATGGCGGTGGGTATTCTTTTTGTTATCATCGCATTCCATCTCCAAACTGTTGTGTGGCTCTCAACGCTGATCTTATTACTTCTCGTATCTTCAATCGTAACTACATTATTAGATACTGATGCCGCTCAATATGCAGCTGATTCATCCAATAAACATTACGTCGTATCTTCGTATTCCATGACGGTTGATATAGGTGCTGCGCTAGGTCCATTTCTGGGTTTCACATTGCTCTCTGTAATTGGAGATACCTTCTTGAATGTTGGAGCTGCTCTATTGTTAGTATTGTGTGGATTCGTATTGCTTCGAGTGAAGAAGAGGAATCGAAAAAATGAAATCCTAATTGATGTTGATAATCATACATAACGTGAGAGGAGAGAATGACAATGAATCATGTTTTAGATGTCCTAGTCATTGGTGGCGGGCAATCGGGATTAGCATCAGGGTATCACCTGAAACAAAGAGGTTTATCCTTTTTAATTTTGGAAGCAAGTGGGGAAGCTGCAGGGTCGTGGCCGAATTACTACGATAGTTTAAAGCTGTTTTCGCCGGCTAAATATTCATCCTTACCGGGACTATCCATACCGTCTCCAGGTGACCGATATCCTAATCGAGATGAGGTTGTTCAATACCTAAAAAACTATGCGTCTCACTTTCAGTTACCGATTGCCTTTCATCAACGTGTTGAGCAAGTTTCTAAAGAATCAGGTGTTTTTCAAGTTCGTACGACTTCGGGAGAAACCTATACTGCACGCAACGTGATTTGCGCTACCGGTTCTTTTAACAAGCCATATATTCCATCGATACCTGGACAAGAAGATTTCAAAGGTACAATCATACATTCCGCGGTGTATAAGACACCTGATGCCTTCAGGGATCAATCTGTTATCGTTGTCGGCAGGGGAAACTCAGCTGTACAAATCGCGATGGAGTTAGCAGATAAAGCCCATACCACGTTAGCTGTTCGCGAGCAGGTCTCGCTTGTGCCGCAGCGTTTTCTAGGAAAGGACATTCATTTTTGGTTTATTATCACCGGTATCGATTCCCACTGGCGGATAGGGAAGTCATTAGCCAACGCATCTTCCGTTATGGACCTGGATGGGTACAAACAAAGGTTGAAGGATGGCAACCCAAAGCAAAAGATCATGTTTACTTCGTTTTATGAAGATGGGGTGATTTGGCCAGATGGTTCTAAAGAGAAGGTGGATAGCGTTATTTTTGCAACTGGGTTTCATTCCAATCTTTCCTTTATTAAGGACCTGGGAGGGCTAGATGCTAAGGGAGATCCATTACAAGACCGCGGCGTCAGTACGGTTGTACTCGGTTTATACTTTGTGGGCCTATCCGGGCAGCGATCCTTTGCCTCAGCGACCCTCCGCGGTGTTGGTTCGGATGCAAAGTATGCTGTGAAACATATTCAGAAGAATACAATTGTTCCTTATGCGGAGTAATGGCTAGTTAAAATGCAACATGAGGAGAGAAGGGGATCCCAATGAAAATTCTCTTGTGCTTATTGCTCATCCCTAAATTCAGCATTCAAAAATCAACAAGCGTTGGAATGAAGAACTGGAAGGCAAGGATCATATAATAGTTAATGATCTTTATGAGCAATATCCGGATGAACGCATTCTTGTCTCATCAGAAATATCTCCATAACCCAAATGCCCCGTCAAACCCTGCAACAAGAGCGATTAGATACAAAATTTCATCCAGGCAGGTGCTCCCTTATTTCACGTAATGGATGACTTTTCTCATTCGCAAATATTCATCGTCATTAATTTCGCCTCTAACGTACCGTTCTTTCAGCATCATCAAGGGGCGATCCACAACACGGCTTTTCATCATCAGCAATCGAGCAACAACGTAAACGGTCGCTCCAACAATCAGTATAAAGATAAGCGCCCCGATACACATCATAGCACACATCAAAATCATCATCGAACGATCGATCATCATTCCATCTATCAGTGTGAACACCTCCCAGTCTAAGGATTCTTAAATTTTGAAAAATTTATTCGTTCACTTGTTATTCATTTTTAAATCTTAAAAAAAGTGAAGGGCCTTTTGCATAAATTTTTTATGTGTAGAAAATGGTGTGCAGGTTTTGCTTGACAATATAGGGTGGGGGGCTATATATTCGGAGTATCAAGTAAATATTGTATTAGGAATTTCACAGCAACAATCTCAGTTTCAAATTCCTTATCAAAGTGAATACCGTTTATTTTTGTATAGGGTGGGAGAGTATATTAACATGAAGGAGGAGAGATTAAATGAGCATTAACATGGAACTGGTAGATCAATCGAGTGTACAATCTAGCCACTGTTCAACTGAGGATTGTGGGCGTAAGAGCCATCACTCAGATAAAGTGAAAAACAGCATAGTTTCTCGTTTGAACCGGATCGAGGGGCAAGTAAGAGGCATTAAGGGCTTAATTGATAAAGACACTTATTGTGACGATGTATTAAATCAGATTGCCTCGGTCCAATCAGCTCTAAACGGCGTCGGGAAGCTTTTGCTTGAACATCACATGAGAAGTTGTGTTATCGATCGAATACAAGAAGGCGATACAGAAGTATTAACGGAGCTGTTAACGACCATGAACAAATTAATGAAATAACAATTCTTAGAAGCAGCAGTGATGCTGCTTTTTTCTTATCAATCTTTAATTGGCTGGGGAATATAAAAAATAAAATTAAAAAGGTGTTGACTAAATATAGGGTACGGGGGTATACTAAGTTCAAGAAATGACATTGGCAATTAATGTTAGATCACGATGTAACATGTAGTAATAAAAAGATAATTTAAACCATTAATAACAACCAATGAAGGGATGTAATGATGAAAATGAAAAACATGACATTAGAAGTAGAAGGAATGAGCTGCCAGCATTGCGTCAATACGATTGAAGGGGCACTCAAGGAAATTGGTGTGAAGGGAAAAGTTGATCTCAAAAACAATACGGTAGATGTGTCGTTCGACGAGAGTCATATCAAGATTGAACAAATTAAAGAAACCATTGAAGAACAGGGATACGACGTAAAATAAATCCAATGTGTAAAGTGAAGGTGGGAACCATTTATGGAAGCAGTAGCAACGAACCAAAAAAAACAATCAACTTTGCAAATCACTGGGATGACTTGTGCGGCGTGTGCCAATCGAATTGAGAAGGGATTAAATAAATTGGAGGGTGTAGATACGGCTAACGTAAATTTCGCTCTCGAAAAAGCTAGTATATCGTATGATCCAACAAGAGTTGATACTGACATTCTTGAAGAGACAATTAAGAAATTGGGCTACGGTACGGCTAAGGAAGTTGCTCAATTTAAACTGGAAGGTATGACCTGTGCAGCATGTGCGAATCGAATCGAGAAAAGCTTAAGCAAGCTGCCAGGCGTTACGAATGCTACTGTCAACTTTGCAATGGAAACAGCACGGGTAGAATACTCACCTGGAGAAGTATCCATCACCGAGATGCAAAACAAGGTTAAACAAATTGGATATAAAGCAATTTCGAAAGAAGATCATGCGAACACAGGTGATCGTCGTGAAAAAGAATTACGCCAGCAGAAACAGAAATTACTTATCTCAGCCTTACTTTCATTACCGCTTTTATGGACGATGGTTGCTCATTTTTCATTCACTTCATGGATTTATACACCAGAGATTTTCATGAATCCATGGTTTCAGTTGATCTTGGCGACCCCTGTTCAGTTCTATATCGGTAAACCTTTTTATGTAGGTGCTTATAAAGCACTACGTAATCGCAGCGCAAATATGGACGTATTGATATCGCTCGGGACTTCAGCTGCATATTTTTACAGTTTGTATCTTACGATTGAATGGTTCATTAACGGCGCGGGTATGCACCATGGACCATCACTGTACTTCGAAACAAGTGCAGTTCTGATCACACTGGTTATCACAGGGAAATTATTTGAATCACTAGCAAAAGGCCGAACCTCTGAAGCCATTAAATCATTGATGGGATTGCAAGCCAAGACGGCATTAGTTGTTCGTGATGGTCAAGAGCTTTCGATTCCGGTAGATGAGGTAATTGTAGGAGATGTGGTGCTTGTACGTCCTGGTGATAAGGTGCCGGTGGATGGTCAGGTGCTGGAAGGTCTATCGTCCGTGGATGAATCCATGTTAACTGGTGAGAGTCTCCCAGTTGAGAAAAGAGAAGGCGACATGGTCATCGGAGCAACGATTAACAAAAATGGCATGTTGCGAATTAAAGCAACAAAAGTTGGTAAGGAAACAGCGCTTGCACAGATCATTAAGGTTGTAGAAGAAGCACAGGGCTCGAAAGCTCCGATTCAACGGGTGGCGGATGTGATCTCAGGAATTTTTGTCCCAATTGTTGTTGGAATAGCGGTTGTGGCCTTCTTGATTTGGTACTTCTTCGTGACCCCAGGCGATTTTGCAGAAGCATTAGAAAAAGCGATTGCAATTCTTGTCATTGCTTGCCCATGTGCACTCGGTTTAGCTACGCCGACATCGATTATGGCTGGATCCGGTCGCGCTGCAGAACTAGGCATTTTGTTTAAAGGTGGCGAGCATCTGGAACAAACCCATAAGATCGACGCCATCATACTTGACAAGACCGGTACGGTTACGAAAGGTAAGCCAGAGCTCACGGATGTTTTATCCGAAGGAGATGAGACAACATTTTTGCGGCTGGTCGGTGCAGCAGAGAAAAATTCGGAGCACCCTTTAGCAGAAGCAATTGTTGCAGGAATACAGGATAAAAATATTGAGTTTCCTGGTACAGATTCTTTTGAAGCCATCCCTGGATTTGGAATTAAGGCCGTCGTAGAAGGGAATCAACTTCTTATCGGTACTCGCAGGTTGATGGACAAATATGGGGTGGATGCTAAGCATGCATATGATACGATGGCTCGCTTGGAGGAAGCCGGAAAAACAGCCATGCTTATTGCGATCAATAACCAATATGAAGGTATGGTTGCTGTAGCGGATACGATTAAAGAAACATCAAAGGCAGCAGTTCACCGTTTGAAAGAAATGGGTATCCAAGTGATTATGATTACGGGCGACAATGAACGGACGGCAAATGCTATTGCAGCGCAGGTCGGCATTGATCATGTTCGAGCAGAAGTTTTGCCTGAAGGAAAAGCAGAAGAAGTGAAGAAATTGCAAGCCCAAGGCAAGACAGTAGCTATGGTAGGTGATGGAATCAATGATGCGCCTGCTTTGGCGACAGCTGACATCGGGATGGCAATTGGAACGGGTACAGATGTAGCGATGGAAGCTGCAGATGTAACGCTCATGCGGGGAGATCTCTCCAGCATTCCGGATGCAATCTATATGAGTCGCAAAACGATGAGTAATATTAAACAAAACTTATTCTGGGCTCTTGGTTACAACACACTTGGAATTCCAATCGCAGCGATCGGTTTATTGGCACCTTGGGTGGCAGGAGCTGCAATGGCACTGAGCTCCGTATCCGTTGTTCTCAACGCGCTCCGGCTGCAACGTGTAAAAGTGCGTAATCAATAATAAATATCTCTTTTAATGGAGGTTGTCATGGGAGAAAGAGTAAGGATTGCGATTAGCCCTAGCATCCAAATAGGAGGAAATATCTTTACTCCTGAGCAGTTTTCCAAAATAGGGAGCATCGGGGGGGATGACGTACAAATTGAAATGACGCCGTTCCGGCAACTTTATATGGATATTCCTATTGACCAGAAAGATCGTATTGAAGAGGAATTAAAGAAAATTGGCCTTGAAGTGTATCCTGCAGGCTCTGTTACCAAAAGTTTGATTGTCTGCAATTTTTGTAAAGGGGCAGAAACAGCGGGGTTAGAAACGGCTCGTGCCCTAAATGAAGTTATATCGGGGATAAATACACCAACACCTTTGAAGATTGGTTATGCGGGTTGCGCCCTGGGTACGAGTGAACCTTTGCTCAAAGATATTGGCATCGTAAAAATGCGGGATAAGTTCGATATTTACGTCGGCGGTGAGCCCAAGGGCCTTAAAACTAGTAAAAACGTGAAAGGAGGTGAAAAAAATGCAAGAAGCAAAAATGAAAGTTGATGGAATGACATGTCGTTCCTGTGTCAAATCTATAGAAGGCTCCCTTGATCAGATCGGTGTTGAAGGCAAAGTCGATTTTGATGAAGGTACTGTCCACGTTCAATATGATGAGTCGAAATTACAGTTGAACGATATTCAGGAAGTTATCCGGAGTAAGGGCTATGAAGTAACGAATTAAGGAAAACAAGGAGTGAGAACGATGACGGAACCGATCAAAGTCTATACGATACCGACATGTAGCGACTGCAATTATGCGAAACGATACTTTACTGAACAAAAGGTGCCTTATACAGAATACAATTGTGCAGAGAATGCAAAGTATGCCGAGGAAGTTAAAGACTTAACGGGGAAACAAATCGTTCCAACGATTGTCATAGATAATAAGGTTTTTATCGGGTTTGCGGAAAATTTAAAGGAAATAAGTGAAATCATAAAATAAACGTCACATAAAGCCGATCATTAGACCGGCTTTATTTTTTTGCTTGTTTGTGTTGATTTTAAATGACGTGTCATCTATCATATAAAAGGTGACGTGTCATTTAATTTGAATTGGGAGGATGTATGATATTGGAAACGCCAACATTTCGAATACATCGAATACAAACCGGAGCAGTTCGAGTTCACCCTCAGCAGGTGGAAGGAAGTAAATTCAATCGCTCGATCTGGATTCTTACTTCCAGGAAGTGGACTGAGTGGCTTCCCATTAATACATATTTAATAGAACACCCGGAAGGTCTGGTGCTCTTTGATACTGGAGAAGATCCGTCAGTTAATGAACCGAATTTTTACCCATGGTGGGCTCCTCAATATCGGAAGATGTGTCAATTTAATATCCGTGAATCACAATCGGTAACTGAGGGGATTCTGCACCTCGGATATTCTCCTGATGATGTCAGATATGTGATACTAAGCCACTTGCATTCAGATCATGTTGGAGGGATTGCTCGATTAACGAAATCGGAATTTGTCATTAGTGAGCGTGAATGGGCAGATGGCCAACGCTTTGGAGCAACGTTCATGCATGGATATCAAAAGCATAGATTTTATAATCCTGATTATAAATATCAAATTATTCATCATGAAAAGATGAATCAAGCAGGTGCATTTATAAATGGATATGACTTAATCGGGGATGGTTCCCTTGTGATTGTTCCGACTCCAGGGCATACATTTGGTCATCAATCGTTGTTGGTAAATGGAAGACTGCCGGTTTGCTTAGCCGGGGATGCAATCTACACACAACCACAATTCGAGCGAGAGGTAGCAGATGGTGTTGCAGATGATAAAAAGGCTGCTGTAACATCAATGACCCAACTTAGGGAATGGTCAAAAACAAATGGTGGTGCACCTATCTTATCAACCCATGATCCGAACGCTGGAGTTTTACTTTCGAGGCGTAATGGTATGATATAATTTCTACGTATCAAGTATGCTACGGAGAATGGTGATTAACTTGAAAAAAAATATAGAACTTGCTGAACAATTACGTTATCTAATCCTTGCTGCCGAAAGACAGGGTGGACGTATGTTGCAGTCCGCATTGAGTAAAGAAAGTATTACCGGATCACAGGCTGAGGTGTTACGGGTTCTTGAAGAGAGAGGACCACTCTCATTGAAGGAGCTCGGCTTTCTGTTAATATGTGAAGGTGGCAGTCCATCAAGGCTCGTTAACACGCTTGTTCAGGAAGGATACATTATTCGTGATACCCACCCTAAAGATTCCAGAGCGGTTATATTACGTTTATCCGATAAAGGTGTGGAAAAATCAAAAAGAGTAACTTTGGTAGAGCAAGAACTATACACGATGATATCTCGAAAAATCGATAACGATAAGTTAGAATCGATCAACCAATTCCTTTGCGAACTGTTGTCGGAAGAACCCATTGCGAGCAGCCTGCAGGCTAGGGGTTTTATGAAATAATGGGATGCCTCGCTTTGCCCAAAGAAAAAAGAGGCTCGTTTGAGCCTCTTGCAGTAATTGTTGCACACTTGGGTTATGCCCTAAGAAGTTTGGCGTTAATTGCTACGACAATAGTACTCAGAGACATCAGTATGGCTCCAATCGCAGGGTCTAGGACAATTCCAGCGCCATATAATATACCGGCAGCAAGTGGAATGGCAATAATATTATAACCACTGGCCCACCAAAGATTTTGAATCATTTTATTGTAAGCTTTCCTAGATAAGTCGAGAATCGAAACGACATCATTTGGATCACTTCTTACAAGAACAATATCTGCTGTTTCAATTGCAACATCCGTTCCGGCGCCAATCGCAATGCCGAGATCTGCTTTCGCCAAGGCTGGAGCATCATTCACCCCATCCCCCGTCATGGCAACCATATAACCCTCTTTTTGAATTTCAGTTATTTTATCAGCCTTTTGATGGGGGAGGACTTCTGCATGTATCTCATCTAAATGCAAGCTTTCGCCAACCCATTGGGCAACTTTCTTGTTATCCCCCGTCAACATCATGGATTTGATTCCTAATGATTTTAAATTTTCCACAGCGTTCTTTGCACTTTCCCGGACTTTATCTGCAAGGCCAATTAGACCGGCATATTGGTTATCAACAACGGCAAAGACAACCGTTTTTCCTTGTGATGCCAGCTTATTATACTCTGAAATAGGATAATCTATTTTTTGATCCTCCATAAAGCCAGGACTAACAACCAAAACATCCTTGCCGTTAACTTTCCCCTTAAGACCTTTCCCTGTCAGTGCTTCAAATGACTCTGGTTCTGATATTTTTATTTCACGGTTCTTCACTTCTTCTACTACACCTTTAGAAATAGGATGTTCGGATTGAGCTTCCAGGGAACCAACGAGGGTTAAAATTTCCGTCACTGTATAACCCGATGCAGGTAAAATATCGGTTATTCCAAATTTACCTTGAGTTAGTGTTCCTGTTTTATCAAATACGACAGCGTTCAATTTTCGAGCTTCTTCAAAGGCAGTACGGTTACGTATCAATAACCCTTTTTTTGCTGCTATCGAGGTAGTGGTTGATACAACAAGAGGTACAGCCAAACCCAAAGCGTGTGGACATGCAATAATCATCACAGTCCCATGCGCTCTATTGCGAAGTTAAAGCCGTAACCCAAAGAGAGCCATACGAGTAGGGTTATTAACCCTGCACCTAAAGCTACATAAAATAACCATTTTGCCGCCCGATCGGATAAGTTTTGAGTTTTAGATTTAGATTCCTGAGCTTCTTTAACTAGTGAAATAACTTGAGATAAGTAACCTTTTTCACCACTATTGGTTACGGTTACGGTTAATGCTCCTTCACCGTTAACAGCCCCTCCAATGAGCGTATCTCCAGGATTCTTGATGACCGGGACCGATTCCCCTGTGAGCATGGATTCATCAAGTGATGATTGTCCTTTCACAATAATTCCATCTACAGGGATTCGTTCTCCAGGTTTAATTAATATTGTTTGCTCTGGGCTTAACTCTGACACGCTTACCTCTTTGATATCTCCATTTTCCGTAATAAGATGTGCTTCAGAAGGGATTAGTTTGACCAATTCTTCTAGGGCATTAGATGCACCTAAAATAGACTTCATTTCTAGCCAGTGACCTAGCAGCATAATAACAATAAGGGTTGCCAGTTCCCAAAAGAAATCTACATCCGTCAATCCTATGACAATTAATGAACTGTATACGTAAGCAACAACGATAGCAAGTGATATTAACGTCATCATGCCTGGACTCTTTTGTTTTAGTTCTCGATATGCACCAACTAGAAAAGGCTTACCTCCATAAATGAAGACAAAAGTGGAGAGTAGAAACAGTAAAACGGTGTCATATGGAAACCGCCAATGTACACCAATGAACATCTGAATCATTGGCGATAGAGCCATGATTGGAATCGTAATAATTAAACAAATATAAAAGCGTTTCTTAAAGTCATCTACATGATGACCAGCATGTTTATCCCCGCTATGTTGGGGGTGCCCTGTACTATGATGTGATCCGGAATGGTCATGGTCGTGTTTCATAGCTTGATGATGATTGTCAATTTCGTGGTTGTGCATATGATTATTCATTAGTTGATGTTTCACGCTCTTTTTGGAGTTTTTATACATTGAATTCACCTCTTCATAAGAATGTTTAGTTTAATGTCGTAATAAGAAAAGAATGTTAGGACTACATCACGTAGTATTGTTACCCATTAATACTAATTTAAACCTAAAGGAGTAAAGTAATCACGGATTCAAAACTCCGTCTTCATGAAGAATAATCATTTTCAAATTTGTTCAGTTTCCTCATAAAATCTACATAACTTCGGGTTATATAATATTCAACCTAACAATAGGTTACAAATCGTATGAAAAGCGAGGTGATTACATTATTTGATTTTTTGAATCAAATAAAAAGTGTTGTGCATCCTAAATTCTTGAATCGTAAATTCGAAAGGAGATATTGACTATGTCACATGAACAATACCAAAAGTGTATCGAGGAATGCATACGTTGTATGATGGCATGTAATCATTGTTACAACGCTTGTCTTGATGAAGAGAATGTAGCTATGATGACAAAATGTATTCGTTTGGATCGGCAATGCGCTGATATTTGTGCTTTTGCTGCGCATGCAATGTCAACGAACAGTGTTTATGCGCGTGAGATCTGTAGTATCTGTGCCGACGTTTGTGAAGAATGTGGCACAGAATGTAAAATGCATGATGTAAAACACTGTCAAGAATGTGCAGAAGCTTGTTTTAGATGTGCAGAGGCTTGTAGAGCAATGGCAGCGTAGAACAGACTCAATAATCAATAACCCTCCTTGTGAGAAAGGAGGGTTATTGATTATAAGTTATAACTAAAATTATATATAAATTGGAGATAGCTGTTAGAGCAGATCAACGTCTGCTTGAACAGTTTTTTCTGCTTATGCTGAAAAAGAAGTGGTTACAAAAATGTATTTAATAATTAACTTAGAAGAAGTCGGTGTTCATATAAGAATAATACAATAAGAGCGGAACTTCTCCTTATATTTGTACTTTATAGGGTGAATTTGAACGAAACTCGACTTTTTATAAAAAAATGATGGATTTAGAGGATGGGATTGACAACATATACGAAAATGTACTACATTATGTAGCGTTACAAAAAATTAATTTTTAATGCCGAGTTTCATTTTTGAAAACGGGGGAACCATTCCGGGTGAATTATTCTTGATTGAAAAGGAATAAAGGGCGCCTTCTACCGAACCCTTAGCTAACTCCGTAGGCATCCGAAGGGAGAGCATGTGTTTGAAGAAATTCATGATTTCATTAATAGGGTCTGCAGTTATTTTATCAGCTGGTGCGACTAATGCGTTTGCTGATGATCAATCCAAATTGCGTACAGAAGTAAGTCAAGTTGTTGGTACACCTTACAAGTGGGGGGGAACTTCTGTATCGAGTGGATTTGATTGTTCTGGTTTTATTTTGTATATCTTTGATAAGTTTAATTTGGAGCTGCCACGGACATCAAATGCTCAGGCAAAAACAGGTACCCCAGTTGCAAAGAAAAATCTCAAACCTGGAGATTTGGTCTTCTTTAATACAAGTGGTGCTGGTATATCTCATGCAGGGATTTATATCGGTAATGGGCAATTTGCTCATTCTTCCAGTAGTAAGGGAGTAAGGGTTAGTAATTTATCGGAATCATACTATAAGGATCGATACGTTACAGCAAGACGTACAATCTCTAAACAAAGTTATACAAAAATGGTTGGTGGATTGCACTAGTACTTATTTGTAATTAGACAAGCCCTGGTAAAAACCACGGGTTTGTTTTTTTGTATCGCAGGATGAATTAAATCTTGTTAAGAATTTAATCTAACATAATTCATTAATCTTCAATGGAAATACCATAAAATGAAAAATTGACTAGTTAAATTAAATAAACTACAATTCGTAGTATATAATATATTATTGATTTCTTGATGTTTTTAAACAAGGATCAATTTTTTTATTAAAAACACTACATTACGTAGTTAATAATCCGGAAGGGAAGACTTTTTCTATGTGTGGGATTACAGGGCTTTTGATGTTTGAAAACAATTCGCTGCCAACGACGGTAGCAATTAGAAAAATGACCGATGCAATCAAACATCGTGGTCCCGATCAAACGGGCATTAGGTTGGTAGATAGGATTGCTTTAGGATTTACCCGTTTGTCGATCCTTGATTTGGAACACGGCAGCCAGCCTATTTCCAACGAAGATCAGAGCCTTTGGCTAGTTTTTAACGGTGAGATTTATAACTATCAATCATTAAAAAGAGAACTTGAAGACCTTGGTCATATGTTTAAAACGAACACAGATTCTGAAGTCATCATACATTTATATGAGGAGTATCAGGACCATTGTTTAGAAAAACTGCGTGGAATGTTTGGATTTGCAATATGGGATCGGAGGAAAAAACAATTATTTGCTGCTCGTGATCATTTCGGAATAAAACCATTCTATTACTATACGGATAACACTCAATTTGCCTTTGGCTCCGAAATTAAAAGTATCCTTTCTTTAGATGGTCTGAAACCCGCCGTTAACTCAAAAAGTCTGTTCCATTATCTAACATTACAGTATGTGCCCCAACCAGATACAATGTTTGCTGGAATAAAAAAGCTTGAACCGGGTCACTATTTGATTGTCGATCAATGGGGAAATATAAAGAATCAAACATATTGGGAAACTAAGTTCGAACCGGAACATCGGCCAATTGAAACATTTATTGAAGAGATCCGGTATAAACTTAATGAATCTGTGAATCTTCATACCCAGAGTGATGTGCCGATTGGGAGTTTTTTATCTGGGGGAATAGACTCAACATCGATTGCCAGTTATCTTAGCAAGAGAGGGCCTGTAAAAACCTTCTCGGTAGGTTTTGAAGGCGAGCATAATGAAAATATATATGCTAAAAGGACGGCAACTGAACTGGGTATAGATCATTTTGATGAAGTGATATCGGTTGATCGTTTTTTTGAGGATACGATTAAGGCTGTGTGGCATATGGATGAGCCCATAGCAGATCCGTCTGCAATTGCGATCTATCGACTTTCCCAAGTGGCAAGAGAGCATATTACTGTCGCATTATCAGGTGAAGGTGCTGACGAGCTGTTTGGAGGATATCGTATTTATAGAGAGCCCTCCTCACTTAAACCATTATCGTGGATACCTACGAACCTAAAACGGAACATCAAGCAATTTATAGACGAAATTCCGTTCAATTTTTATGGCAAAAACTATATGAAAAGAGGCTTAACTCCTTTAGAAGAACGATTTTTGGGGAATGCTAAGATCTTTAACGAACAAGAAAAGAGACTTGTCTTGTCTTCAATGGTAAATTTGAAAGCGAATTGGGAACCTACAACTGCACTGACCAGTAAAATATATGAGACTTCGAAAGACCTTGATGATATTAGCAGAATGCAATTAATCGATCTTAACTTCTGGTTACCTGGCGATATTCTAATGAAGGCTGACAAAATGAGCATGGCACATTCCTTAGAGGTTCGTGTGCCATTTCTAGACAAAGAAGTGTTTGAAATAGCTCGTAAAATACCATCATCATACCGTGTAACAAATAAAACAACGAAATATGTACTTCGTAAAGCGATGGAGGACATTGTACCTAATCATGTACTGAATCGTCCCAAGCTAGGTTTTCCAGTACCTTTAAAGAAATGGCTTATGGGATCTATCGGAGATATCATGATCGAACAAATCATTATAAGTGGTATTGAAGAATGGATTCAAATAGATCATGTTGTTGGTCTATTAAAGGAACACCGTAATGGGAAAGTCGACAACTCAAGAAAAATATGGACCATTTATATTTTTGCCTTGTGGCACTCGGTTTTTATACATGAAAATTCAGTTAGACTCGTGATATAAATTAGTTGTTAAAATGAGGGGGTAGACCTCTCATTTTTTACTTTCTAAGTTGATGGGTTAAACCTTGGCTTAAATGGTCTAAGAGAATGAGGCTCACAAAATCTACACATTTACCAACTATAATAGGAGTTATTCTATACTCAAGTTAGGAGAATGATGATGACGGATAAGAAATCAAAGAAAAAAAGGAAGGGAATATCGTTAGGTATCGGATCATTATTTTCTGTGGTTATGATTGTCTTGATTGGTTTTGCTATTTGGGGAAGTGTGAAAAAATCGAATGATACCACGCTTGATACACTGAATGCTGACTCTAACACACATCCACATATATTTAGCTACTCGCCTAGTAATGAAACGGTCTGGGTAGGGACACATACAGGTGTTTACGAGCTGAAAAACGATGTATTTCAAAGAACACTACCAGAACTTCGAACGAATGATGTCATGGGGCTTGAAATTGATCCGCTTGAACCAACAAGGATCTTTGTATCAGGACATGGATTTGTCAAACGTTCCGTTGATGGTGGAGAAACTTGGCAGACAATTGAAAATGGACTCCCTAATGAAGCAAAACCCGATGATCCAGATGCCCATTATTTAACAATGGACCCAGATGATCCGAATCATTTATTTACATTGTTAGCCGGTGAGAGGGATAATCTGTATGAAACGAAGGATGGCGGGAATACGTGGACGAATATAACAAGTTTACCTGCCGGTGCATATTCTATTACAATGATGACCGGATCGTCATCATCCATTTTGGCTGCAACGGAAACGGGACTTGTGCGGTATGATATACAAAATGGAACAATTCAAGAAAACAAACTGACCAATGATCCGGTTTATCAAGTCATAACTTTACCTAATAAAGAAGTAGTTACTATGACGGAAAGCGGATTCCAAAAATCAATGGATTTGAAAACATGGACGGCGATGGACATAGAATTGAATGGGGAAATGCCACTTGGTATTAAAGCAGCTAAACAGGACAGCAACCGTCTCGTTATTATAACAGATCGTTATTCTGTTTATGAAAGTAGTAACGGCGGAGAGAATTGGACAAAAACGAAGTAATTAATTCGCCTTCTACAATTGACAGTGCTACTAATTGTTACTACAATTTGTAGTTACAGAGGTGAGGAAATTGAAAATTAAAAAGTTTAACATGCATGAACAAGGTCTAAATCAATTCTTTGGTCCGCTGGAAGCGAAAATTATGGAAATTCTATGGGCATCAAAAAAAACAACGATTCGTGATGTACAAACCATTGTAAGTGAAGAAGAACCACTCTCATTTAATACCGTAATGACTGTTATGAATCGATTGATTGAGAAAGGACTGCTGAAAAAAACCTCCAAGGGTAGCGGTAGAGCAAGATTAACGTTTTTTGAACCTATACAAACCAAAGAACAATTCTTATCAGAACAAACTAAAGAGGTTACACAAGGACTGATCCGCGAATTTGGAGAGTTAGTTGTTGGTCATATGATCGATGCATTAGATGATGCAGATCCTAAATTAATCTCTAAGCTTCAAGATAAACTGAACCAAATGAATCACGGGAGTTCATCATGAAATCGGCTGTAAAAACAAATCTGATTTTTTTAATCATGTTACTCACGGGCTCATTTGTGTTGATCCAAATGGGTTGGTATGTCGCGCATCAAGTACTAGGTGTGCCACTCAATTGGAATATAATACAATACTGCTTAACCGCTATACAGGAAGACACTTTGGGGCATGACATCATTAAAGTTTTATTTAATCTTGTCATTTTGTATACAGTAGTGCGATTAGTTGGCAGATCAGGTAGGCAATTATTCTTGACTTGGAAATGGATGCGGATGTTTAGAAATAATACGGATCATCAGCAAACGTTATACCTAAACAAGGTATACCAGGATTGGAATACAGAAATTATAGTTGTTAGAGATGACGCATTTATTGCTTTGGCAATGGGGATTTGGCATCCACGTATCGTTATCTCTACTGGAGTTATGAACCTGTTCAACGAAGAGGAAGTCAGGGCAATATTACTCCATGAATGGTATCACTGCAGGGGACGCGATCCGCTTCAAATGTTCCTGGTCGTTTTACTGACAGAGAGCATGGGGTATATTCCATTATTAAAAACATTGAGCAATCAGTTTGCAACTAGGAAGGAACTTCTTGCGGATCGTTTTGCTCTAAGACATATGAAATCGGAATATCACTTAGGTAATGTATTATTGAAGTTGTCCACTTTGGTAAATAATCGACATGTAACCGTAGCTGTGCCCTTTGCAAATACAGCAATAAATTACCGAATATTACAAGTGCTTCAGCCGGATCAACCGCTTCATATTCCCTTTTCCTACTGCAAGTCTCTTCTGTCAACCATTATTATTTTTGGCATCATGATTGGTTTGATATCGGGCGGATGTTCATGAGCCCTTTTTTTATTTTAAACACTACTACGTGTAGTTTTTACGGTAAGATTATTGCTGAGGTGATTTAAGGACGTGTATGAAATATTCAACTGGATAACCAACGTCGTTGCTAGTCCATTAACTGAGGTAGCGTACTCTTCGAATATAGCACTTCTTTCTGTTATGTTTTTGGGGTTTGTCGGTTCAGTGGCACCGTGTCAAATTTCAGCAAACATAGGTGCCATGATGTATTTTAGTAATCGCCAAGTTCAGCGAAGATTATCATGGATCGAAATCAGTATGTACTTGCTCGGGAAAATTTCGGTATTTAGTATATTGGGTGCTGTGTTTTGGCTATTTGGACAAAGTGTATCCCAAGATATGATTCCATTTTTCGTATTCGCACGTAAAATGTTAGGTCCACTGCTGATTATCATGGGGCTGTTCTTTTTAGGTTTGTTGAAATTACCGGGTAGTTTCTGCTTTCAATTATCTTCCTATTTAAAAGATCTATCTGGACGTATCGGTGGGAAATGGGGGGCGTTTGTACTAGGTGCTTCCTTTTCCTTCGGTTTTTGTCCAACGATGGTTTGGCTGTTTTTCGGCTTAGTTATGCCGTTGGTATTTCAATCTTCTTATGGATTCATTCTACCTCCAATATTTGCAATAGGAACAGCGATGCCGTTTCTATTGTTTGTGGGATTAAGTATCGTACTGGGGTTCGATACAGCTATGATAAAAAAGTCGCGGCAATGGGGGAAATGGATGCAGAGAGTAGTCGGTGTGTTATTTCTATTATTAGGGGTCGCCGATACGATAACTTATTGGTAATAAGGTGACTACATGCTGTTATATACTTGAGATGAGAGGGAAATGATGAGATGAAGGTTATACTCTTTTCCATTGGCGGTATTGATATTCGTTCTTATGGCGTAATTGTAGCTCTTGCAATTTTACTTGCCATAGGAGTTGCTTATTACCTTTCGAGAGGGAGCGAGTACCAAAAGCATATCCCGAACTTAATGACCTATGTGATTTTTGGCGCAATTATAATGGCCAGAGTTTGGCACGTTTTCTTTTTTCAGTGGAACTATTACTCATCAAATCCAAGTGAAATATTTGCCATTTGGAATGGGGGAATATCGATTCAAGGAGCATTAGTGGGTGGTTTTATAGTGGCAGCAATCTATACTAGGATACATCGCCTTTCATTTTGGGAATTGGCGGATGTCCTGGCACCTGCAATTATTTTAGGACAAGCTATTGGCAGAGTTGCTTGCTTTCTTAATGGTGATGCTTTTGGTTCTCCGACAGGTTCAAACTTTGGGATTGTATACCCTCCAGGAACAATGGCATTCGATGTTTATGGTTCGCAGCCGCTTTGGCCAGCCGAGGTATGGGAAGGGCAGTGGAATCTTATTGTATTTGCCATTTTACTCATATTAAGAACGAGAACTTTACCTAGAGGGGTATTGTTCCTTTCTTACAACATTCTTTATGCAGTTGGCAGATTTATGTTAGAATTTCTGCGTGGGGATTCCCCTCGCTACGTACTGGATTGGACGGCGGGTCAATGGACTAGCGTTATCGTTATATTCGTAAGTATTGGTTTGATTCTGTATTTCTCATTTCAGAATAAACAGAAACAGCAGGAGATATTATTGCAAGATAAATAGGCGTGCCTTACACCATTACTTTTGGTGTTATCTCGGAGAAGGCTCTTGGAATTGGTATAGCTAATGGACCCAGTTATTCACTGGGTCCATTTTTAATTTAACTACAATTTGTAGTGTTTATTTCAAAAAACTTCCACCAAAGAGAAATCTCTTTTCCCAATGTGTGTTATCAATTGAATCGATTCGGACACCGCCGGATGTTTTAGAATAAGTATGCAAAATCTTTCCATTCCCGAGATATATTCCATTATGCGTAATACGTGCCTTACTTTTGTCAATACCTCTATAGCTCGAGTCTTTATTCCCCTTATAAGACATGAAAAACATGATATCCCCAGGTTTTAATCCTCTCCAATCCTTTGTTACAGTTCCATTTTGTTTGATATAGGCCCCTTGCGTTCTTGAATTTGCTGGGATTAATACACCGGATCCCTCCCAATAAGCTTGCCGAACAAAATCAGAACAATCAAAGGTATTTGTATTCGAGCGGCTAGAACCAAATTCATAAGGGGTACCTAAATATTTCATACCACTATTTATGACGTTTTGTCTGATTGAAGAATAGTTATCCTGCTGATATAAGGTCTTTTGAGGAGCAGCCAATACTTGTCCTTGCTCTGGGACAACTGAAAATGATAGAGCAGTCAACAACCCCAATGCGATGAGTTTTTTCAAAATAATCCCTCCTGATCGTGATGATTAATGTCTTGCATCTCAAATCTATCACAACCCATGAAGGAGCATTGGATGGAATATTTACCATCCCTCTTGGGGTACATATTATTCAAATGAATTAGGCAAATACCTACTACACCGGACAAAAGTCATAGGCATAAGCTGTATGAACAAAATATTAGGAGGCTCTAATGTTGAATCAGACTATGAAGCATCACACTGCCATGATGTTTCCTCGTGTACTCAAAATCGTACAAGAATGTGGGGCAATGTGTGAACATATGGTTTCTCATTTTCTTTGTATGCCTGACGCACGCTCTAGAAGCCACCAAATCCAATTACTCCGTGATTGTGCCACTATTTGTGAAACGCTCTCTTGTTACATTGCTCGCCGTAGTGTTTTTGCGAAAGCAGCTGCTAATCTGTGTGCATATATTTGCGAGGCCTGCGGCAATGAGTGTGCGAAGTTTGCTGATCAGGAATCCCAAATGTGCAGTCGAATGTGCTTGAAATGCGCTCAAGAATGCCGTACCTTCGCTGCATAAAAAAGATCAATAGGAGCTAAGATGGACTTATTTAGCATTGGAAGATTACTGAAGTTCAGCAGGAAGTTGGCAAAGGCAGAGAGGCGACTGGCAAAGGCTCAGAGAAGGATAGCGAGAGTAGAGAGGCGGAGAGCAAAAGCAGAGCGACGGAAAGCAAGAACAGTAAGAAGAATTGCTAAACGAATACGGAAGGGGCTGCTTTAAGATCTAATATATATTTAAAAAACATATGTTACAAATTAAAAAAACCACAAAACTCCCAAACGATGTGTGATTGTTCTATCTTCTACTCAGCTTTATTATCTACATTCGGATCGAAGGTATAATTAGTTTGATAATCTGAATATTTATATTTCACCTCCGTTACCATGCCGGACGATGCGTGATGTTGGAATGGTTTGCATTTCGATAGAGGATACAGGGCCCAGGTATTCCTGAAGATGAACTTCCTTGTTGGTTTGAGCGATTCTATCGTGTTGAAAAGTCCAGATCAAGGGAACATGGCGGGTCTGGACTCGGGCTCGCAATTGCCAAAAAATTAGTGGAGCTCCATAACGGCAAAATTCAAGTATTCAGTGAATATGGACAGGGCACAACATTTGAAGTTTATTTACAAAAATTCGAATCTTAAAAATAAAAAATGTGATTATTCATTAAGTGCCTATCGCTGACTGCGACAATGGCACTTTTTATTTATAATATGTTAAATGATAAATGGACTAAGGCAGGTTTGAAATAAGAATGATGAGAGCAGACTGAATTACATATGAGAGATAAATTGGGAAGGAGATTTTCATGGTGATAAGGGATACTCAGAGGGATGCGATTCTAACATTCGCAGCTGCTTTCTCTTTCATCGTCTACGAAGTTTTTCTTTCTCGATTCTTTGCAGTTATCTCGGATAATAACTACGTATTTTTAACCATTTCATTAGCTACGCTAGGTATTGGACTTGGTGGATTTATGGCCTATAAAACTGCCGGGCGTGTTTACCAATTTCGCAATGTATGTCTCGGCTTGTTTGCACTTTTTCTAATCGTATCCGTCTTTGTCATGTATGTCTTTCCGTACCAAGGGATATGGTTTTATTCTCCAGTCGCTCTGCTCCCTTTCTTTACTGGAGGTGCTTTACTCGCTGCCATTATGCAACAACATAAACAACAAATTCGCCTCATTTATTGTGCTGATTTGGCTGGCGCAGGGATTGGAGCCGTTTCATCCATCGTATTGATGAGTATATTCGATCCCATCACAACGATATCACTGTTAGCTGCCATATTGTTTGGAATAAGCGTTAGTATTGACTTTAATCGTTCGCGAACCCAGCGGAAATTCGTATATCTCTTGATTTTTACGCTTCTGCTTGTCAACACGGTCTTACCATTCTCACAATACATTCCCTTTCTGGCATTTGAAACGAGTCCATCAAATGTGTTCCAAGGAAACACGAATTCAAAAGTTATGTATACGGAATGGAATTCATTCTCTCGTACTGATGTATACGATGATGCAACCGGGGAGCTGTTATATATTACTATTGATGGGGGAGCTGTTTCTCCCATATCAAAATATACGGGGGACTTAGAGGAGGTAGACTATTTACGATCAACAACCAGTTTTCTTGCTTTTGAAGATATCCTAGATAAAAAACGGGCACTCATTATTGGAGCAGGCGGTGGCCAAGAGGTTTTAGCCGCCCAACTTGCAGGCTTTAAGGAAATAGAAGCGGTTGATATCAATCCTGGGAGCTTTCGAGCTGTACAGTCAGTTGCTTCATTCTCGGGCGATGTATTTAATCAACCGGGGGTGAAAGCAATCGTTTCTGATGGAAGGAATTATATACGTCAAACACAAAATCGGTATGACTTAATCTATTTGTCCCTTGTAAAAAAAGAATCGGAGAACGGCTTAGGCCTTGCTTTGACCGAAAATTATATCTTCACAGAAGAAGCCATCCGAGAATATCTAAACAAGTTGAAGCCAGGGGGGAGGCTTGCGTTTTTACTCCATGATGAGTCAGAGCTCATGAAAGTGTTGAATGCAGCAGAGGAATCTCTACGATTTGAAGGGATTAATCATAATCAATTACAGAATCATCTGGCAGTGATTGGCACATATCAGCATCTTGGTCATGTAGTGTGGGGATTCAAAGGGAGTCGTATTACCAGGCCGTTGGTGATTGTGACGAAAGCCCCCTTTTCATTAGAGTCTGCACAACATCTTAAATTGGAAGCTGAAAATAAACAACAGATACCTGTTCATATCCCAAAGATATATGATCGCTATGCTGATTTATATCGTACTTTTTCGATTTCACAAAACCAATTACTCTCTAATCGTGACGATATGCCCTACTTTTACAATAAGGCAAATGGGGTTCCTGTCCAACTTGTCATTCTAACGATAGGTACGATATTGATCACTTTAATACTAGCTGTAAGAACAAAGTTCACATTAGGACGTACTGCTTACTTTTCTGGGTTGGGCATCGGATTTATTGTGATTGAAACAACACTGATACAGAGGTTAATCCTACCGTTAGGACATCCAACGTTATCATTTGTATTGGTGCTTGGTGTATTGTTAGTTTCTGGTGGTGTTGGCAGCCTGTTTTTTGGTAAATGGTTCTCATTTGACAAAACAAGATACACACCTTTATTGTGGATTTGTGTTTTAACCTTGATTGTGAATGGAGTTATATCATGGTATAACGAACAATCATTTTCTTTATCATTAACCTATCGGGTTATAGCAACGGGGCTCATACTCATCCCATTAGGTTTATTTATGGGTATGCCGTTTCCGTTCGGTTTGACGAAGACTCCTGAGCGGAAGATAGCATTAAGTTGGGCAATTAATGGTCTAATGACAGTCACGGGTTCGCTTCTTGCCACCATGATCTCTTTAACCCTAGGCTTTACTGCAGCAATGACAATCGGAGCTTTGTTATACGGTTTGTTGTATATTTTGCAACCGAAATTAAATTTAAGTAAGTAATATAAAAAGTTCTTATTAATTTATCATTGGAATTGACAGCGTCTATTCTTTGATACTACAATACGTAGTGTGAGGTTAATCACTACTTACTGTAGTTTAAGGAGAAAAGTAGCATGTTCAACGCTGATTTGACGGTGTGGATTGTATTTGCAGCAGGATTTCTGTCATTTATCTCACCATGCTGCCTTCCGCTGTACCCCTCGTATTTATCTTATATAACAGGGGTATCCGTGAAAGATTTACAGGAAGGCAGAGGGGCTTTTCGAACAAGAACATTGTTTCATACTGTTTTTTTTATTTTAGGGTTTTCTATTATATTTTTCGCCCTAGGTCTGTCTGCTAGTCTCATAGGAAATCTGTTTACTGGTAATCAAGAGTTAATTCGCAAAATAGGCGGTGTGATGATTGTTGTTATGGGTTTGATGATGGTAGGGTTATTTAAACCTTCAATTCTAATGAAAGATTTGCGATTTGAATGGAATAAAAAGCCTATCGGTTATCTGGGTTCCGTATTAGTCGGGGTTACATATGCAGCAGGGTGGACCCCCTGTGTTGGTCCTATACTCACAGCGGTGTTAGCTTTAGGTTTTACCAATCCCTCTGAGGCATTGATATATACCTTTTCTTACACTTTAGGCTTCGCTATTCCGTTTTTTATCATGGCCTTTTTCCTTGGGCGAACGAAATGGATCCTAAAGCATTCTAATCGACTCATGAAAATCGGAGGAACTTTAATGGTGTTGACAGGTGTCTTGCTCTATACGGATCAAATGACAAAAATCACTATTTTTTTCATTGGATTATACGGTGGATTTACTGGCTTTTAAGGGGGCGAGTTTGTAGTGAAAAAACAATGGTGGATACTCTTGACAATTATTGTTCTCGCTATCCTCGCTATTATTCAATCGACGTCTGTAAGCACAGAAGAGCTGCCTAAAACGGGTTATCAAGCCCCGAACTTTTCACTACAAGCACTTGATGGACAGACTTATTCACTCCAAGGTTTGAAAGGCAAACCTGTCGTTATTAATTTCTGGGCTTCGTGGTGCGGTCCATGCAAAATTGAGGCACCAGAATTGGTACGGCTCTACGATAAATATAGAGCTCGTATCGAAATCTATGCGGTGAATGTAACAGCTAGTGATTCAATTGAAGGAGCTAAAGCTTTTGCAAAAGATTATGGTTTTCAGTTTCCCGTTCTGATCGATGAAAAAGGTGAAGTAGCTCAAAAATATGCGATTCGTCCCATACCAACTACGTTATTTGTCAATAGTGAAGGAATCATTATCGAACAGGTCATTGGGTTAGTTGATCCACAAACCATGGAATCAAAGTTTCGGCGGTTGTTACCATAGGGATTAGTAGGGGGGGGATATTTTGCAGTTTGGTCCTTTTGTAATCAGGATAGATTGGTTGATAATAGCGGTGTCTGGATTCGCTGGATTTATAGCCATGCAATGGTTGTGTAACCGATCCGGTAATCGAGATCAGCCAATATTAGACCCGGTTGCCAATGCTTTGTTATGGATATTGATCATATGGAAATTTAGCCCGCTGGTTAGTACACCATCATTGTTGAGTAACCATCCGTTACTTTGGTTGACGATGCCCGGGACCATGATGGGATGGTGGATCGGTTTGATAGTTGGTTCGATTTATTTATACCGTGCATGGTATCGTCTCCAAGTTTCTTGGTGGTTAATTGGCGACTTACTCACCTTTGGAGGGGTGGTTACGTATGTAACGTACAGCATGCTTGCTTGGCAATACGGAAGTCTGACAACCCTTCCATGGGGAATATCAATTTATAATCCTGAATTCCATTATCACCCAATCAACGTATACCGGTTAATCATTCTTTTACCGATGGTTGTTTGGATCTGGAAAAACGCTGGGCATATTGGAAGCGGTAAGTGGCTAACTACTGCGTTAAAAATTCCCGTGATGGGTCTAATGGTCGTGTCATTATTTGATTCAAAACCCAAATGGTTCATCCCGTTATCCTTCGAACAAATGGTGTATCTCATCTTAATGTTGTTAGGAATTGGATTATCATTACGTAATGCTAGAAGAGATCAGACAAATGTAATGAATGAAAATATTATAGAGGAGGGACAAAATGAAGCATCAGGGATATTACAATCTCATTCAAGAAATCTTGATATTGACCCGATCAGATCTAAAGATTCGAGGAAAGAAAAAAGGTCATTTTTATCAGATTAGACAAGATGCAATTGCATTCATTCATACAGATTGGTTTGAATCATTGTGTTATTCAGTGAATTTGGAGCCTGATGCGGTGCGTGTATCATTTCTTGATGATACCATTCAACACTCGAGAAAATATAGGGCAACTAACAATTTGTAGAGAAAATAACCATCCATAATTTATACACATTTTTAGAATGCATTATTGCCTTCAGAAAAGGATACGGCATCTATGAAAAAATTCTACAAGGCTTTTCTAATCCTATTCACTTTGCAGTTCAGTCTTCAGAATCTGACATTTGCAATGGAAGATAAGGATCACTTTTCACTCAATAGCGAGGCAGCTATATTGATTGACGGAACAACAGGTTCCATTTTGTTTCATAAAGAAAGTGATCGTTTGATGTATCCAGCAAGTATCACAAAAATTGTAACAGGAATCATTGCGATTGAAGAAGGGAATTTAGACGACATTGTAACCGTCAGCAAAGCGGCTAGATCTATCGATGGTACTAGGGTTTATTTACTTGAGGGTGAACGGGTTCCTCTGTTGAAGCTGGTACAAGGGCTTCTTATTAATTCAGGTAATGATGCGGCTACAGCGGTTGCGGAGTACTTTGATGAAAGTGAAGCCCAGTTTGCTGAACGAATGAATGAATTTGTGAGTGAAACGATTGGTGTTAAAAACACGACCTTTCAGAACCCGCACGGGCTATTTGATCAAAAGCACCAAACAACCGCTTATGATATGGCAAGGATTACACAATATGCAATGAAAAATCCTTTGTTTCGATCCATAGTAAGTACAAAGGAAATGGAATGGGTTGGAGAAGGTTGGGAAACGACTCTCTATAATCATAACAAGCTTCTTTGGCGTTACGAGGGAACGACGGGTGTGAAAAATGGATTCGTAGATCAATCCGGCTATACATTGGTTGCTTCTGCAAAGAGAGGAAGCTCAGAATGGATCGCTGTAACGTTAAAATCGGATTCATCAGAACTAGCTTATAGTGATATGGTAAATTTATTTGATTATGGATTCGAACATTATGAAACCTACTCGATCTCGGTAGATGCAACATCCTTCCAAAGTTATAAAGATCGGTTTGTAATCCCCAAGACATTGGTGTTTACAGGCACAAAAGACATAGATTTTAAAGTTGAGATCGATCAATCTGACGGTCAGATCGTTGTTATTGATTCAGCTGGGCAAATTATATATAAGGAAAAATTGGTACCTATCGTTCAAAGCCTTCAAAAAACAACAACTACCGATCAAGTTATAAAAACAGAAAGTGAGTCCTATCGTACATCAATACCTAAAATCATTATCTTGGCAGTAACCACGTTGTTCACGCTACTGCTTATTAGAAAACAATGGATAAAGAAAAAGCGACGATATTTGAGTAATGATTGAAAAATCGAATATTTTCGCTTAATTAGTTGATCAAATCATGTATTAATTTAAATCGTTATCTTCTAACCAGATCTCTTGAATAACTTCAGCTAGTACAGTTATGGAACGATAACTTTCTTCAAGATTATTTTCGACTCCTCCGATCTCTATAAGTGCACTATTGGTCGATAGGGCTTGGTTGTAGTCACCATTTCCATTGGCGGAGTCTTTTTTATATATTCCTTTTGAAAGATCAGGTACTTTATCATTTAGTCCCTTTTGAATGCGTTCAGCGAATCTCATATTCTTTTCCCAATTCGGATTATTTGTTCCAACAACAAAATACACTTGAGCATAATTCAAGTTATTATGTTGAACGGTGGTTTTATCTCGTCCCTGTGAGTCACGATGGATATCAATGAGATACTCAATATTATCATGCATGGTACGTTCCTGTTTTAATGTATTCTTTGAATAGGTGTAGGAATAGGCATAATTAAAACTGTCGACAACTGAAGGATAATCTTTTTTTGAATGAAAAACAGGGATGTCATACGATTTCATTTTTTTTATTAGATAATCACCTAATAAGGTAACATTTGTTTTAGAGTCAAAGGCTTCATTCGCTGTTTGGACATTGCTTAATTCGGGTAACCATGATTCACGATTGTGCGAATGATAGATGAGAATTTGAGGCATAGAACGTTTGGCTTTTACTTTTTTCTTTAAAGGATTCGTTTGTGCCTCGGTTGATGTTTTTTCTTTATTTATTAATGGTGCCGGTTGTTTCGATTTGTGCTTTGAAGATTCTGTTGTTAAGGGGGAACCTAGAGAGGTTACTTTAACAGATTGTACCGGTTGGGGATCCGATTTCGTTATTATTTGAGGTGAAGCGAATTTCGTGTGATATATATGAACTCCTATCGTTGTATAGAAAGTTAACGAAAAAACCAATCCAAATACTTTGATATATTTGCGTTTATTACTCATGAATTTTCCCTCCTGGATCTCTCTGAATCTAGCGTTCATTTACTAGTAGATTATGAGTGGAGTAGGAGATGTAGAACCAATAGATAGAATTAGTAATAAGAAAAACATCGATAATGAAGGTAAGAATTCCTATAAAATTGAATGAGGCACACTCAAAACACTACAACTTGTAGTTTATGTGGATTAATCAAATTTGATAACTAACATGCCAAAGGAGCTCACATGAATCTACACACAGCTTTGAAACCATTTGTGCAGGAGTATACAACAATAGCAAACATGAACATTACCGGTGTTCAATTTCATTCGGGTAAGATACAACAGGGAGATGTATTTGTGGCCATCAACGGGACCAAAGAAGATGGTCATCATTATATCCAAAGTGCGATAAAGGCGGGTGCATCAGCTGTTGTTGGTGAATATAAAATAACGGACTTACCCGTTCCTTATTATCGTGTTTCAAATACACGGAGGGCCTTAGCTGCTCTTGTTGGTCACTTATACGATTTCCCTTCTCAGCGTCATGTAATGATCGGTATTACAGGTACAAACGGTAAAACCACCACTGCGCATATGCTTAAGCATATATTGGAATTTGCTGGCGTTACATGTACGCTCTTAGGCACTGTATTTCAAGAAATTAATGGACAAAAGGTGATATCGACACAAACAACACCAGATTCACTACAACTGAATAAATGGTTGAATCAAAGCGATGACCAAGTGGTCATCATGGAAGTATCTTCACATGGAATTGATCAGGAGCGTATAGCCTTCATCGAATACGATTATGCGGTATTTACGAACCTTAGTCATGATCACTTAGACTATCATAAGACTCTTGAAGATTACTTTGGAACTAAAGCGCGTTTATTTACTCAAATAAAGCAGAGCGGAGAATCCATTATATCGAGTCACAATGATTGGGGTAAAAGGCTTATTGATCTTCTGGCTACTCAAAAAATGAGAGTACATACCTTTGGGAAAATTGGTAACGACGATGTGCAACTCACTAATATTGAATCAGAATTCCCTTTGACGTTTGAATTGAAACAAAGAGGTACGCACTATAGACTGGTTTTACCCATCCCAGGAATATACAATGCTTGGAACGCCGTAGCTGCTTGGTTAACAGCAAGTCGAATGGGGGTCGAGCCTGAAGTCATACAAAAGGCACTCTGTACATTCGCTGGTGTTCCTGGGCGCTTTGAAATTTTTAAACATCCTTCAGGGGCAGAACTTATAGTTGACTATGCCCACACTCCTGACGGATTTCTCCAATTCCTCAGAACGATACATTCGCGTACAAATAACAGAGTCGTTCACATTTTCGGTTTTCGAGGGAATGGAGATCCAACAAAAAGAAAGGAGATGATCCGGATTTCTGTTGAAAACAACGATATGATTGTTTTAACTCTAGATGATTTAAAGGGTGCAAATAAAAAAGAAATGTTGATGGAAATGAGAAGTTTAGTTAGTAATTACGGGAAAAGTAAATGCTTAATCATTGACGATCGTACGGAGGCGATCGAATATGTTTGGAAAAAAGCCAAGAAAGATGATGTTGTTATAATTACCGGTAAGGGGCGAGAGTGTTATGAACAAAGATTCGCAATACCAAGTAAATCTGATATTGAAACGATTGAATATTTGTTAAAATCCACTGCCCCCTGATGATTCTATATAAATGCCATAGAACTATGAAAATACGGGGAATTTGAACTCAATAGCACTATAATTCATAGTGTTATTGAGTTTTGTGTTGTCATAACCCGCTAATCTTACTATGTAATTTCATAGCTAATACTAATTTGTAGATGGGAGGAACAAACTTGATTAAAAAAAAACGCTATAATGAACACGAGGAACATGTTAATGAAGGTTGGTTGATTCCTTATGCCGATTTGTTAACCTTGTTGCTAGCACTATTTATTGTGTTGTATGCAATGAGTTCAATAGATGCGAAGAAATATGAAGAGATGAGTAAAGCATTCAGTACATATTTTAGTTCTGGTTCGGGGGTATTGTCACAGTCTGGAATTATAGAATCTGATATGAGAATGGATAGTACAGTAAACGTTAAGCAAACTATCGATAGAAGGATTACCAAGCAAATAAACACATTAGTCAATTTAGAGCAGATAGATCTTGAAAAGATACAGAAGAAGATCGATTCATTCATACAAACAAGTGGTTTTGAAACTAAGATTCGAACGAGTTTGACTAAAACGGAATTAACTATAATGATTAGTGATACTACATTGTATAATTCTGGTGAATCTGTTATAAAACCTGAATCACGGGCCATTGTTATGGCTATATCCATGATTTTAGAAGAAACTGAAGATTATAATATAATCGTCGCAGGACATACCGATAATGTGCCGATTAGTAATAGCGAATTTGATTCAAATTGGGAATTAAGTCAGAAGCGAGCGCTTCGATTCATGGATATTTTGCTTCAAAATAATAAAATGGATCCGGAAAGATTTCAGATTGTTGGCTTTGGAGAATTTCGTCCAAAAACCACAAACACTACCTCTGAGGGGAGGGCAATGAATCGGCGTGTGGAGGTATCCCTTGTACGAAGATTCGTTATAGATAAACAACTTTAATTTCTTTTGATCAAAGAAGGCTAGAATGGCCTTATGTTTTAAATAATGGTACCGTAAAAAAATTCATTTAGACCAAAGCTAAATCTATAACACTAATTTAAACGCTCAAGATATTAAAAATCTGAGCGTTTTTGTTATTTGCTGTGAAACCGTTTGATTATGAGCAGGGAATCAAAGTCAAATAAAAAATAAAAATATGTTGACAATATAGGGTAGGGGGCTATACTATAAAAGCAGTCAATCTCCGGTAAATTATGGCATATAATTAACTTCACTTTTTGACGGCCGTCGAAAGCGTTAATTTTGGATTGATGAAATCCGGAGATATGTAGCTAAAGGAGGATAAAACAAATGTCTAAACAAGGACAGAGTCTTTCGCAAGCAGATCCAAGACGATGGATGGCACTAGCATTATTATGTCTTGCGAATTTTATGGTGATTATGGATACTTCGATTATCGGAGTTGCGTTACCGGCAATTCAAGAAGCGCTAGGATATACACAGGAAAGTTTACAGTGGGTATTTAATGCCTATGTAATATTCTTCGGAGGGTTATTACTACTAGGTGGTCGTTTATCCGACCTCTTTGGACAAAGACGCATGTTCATGTGGGGATTTTTGATTCTTACTTTAGCATCTTTACTTGCGGGCTTTGCTTGGAACGATGATTCACTAAACATCGGTCGTGCACTGCAAGGATTCGGTTCCGCGTTAATAGCACCTTCGGCTCTCACCATTGTGATGATGCTTTTTAGCGGTAATCCTAAGGAATTGGGCAAGGCACTGGGCTTCTGGGGCGCTTCCGCAGCTGCTGGAGGATCCGCTGGGGTATTTTTGGGTGGTGTTATTACAGAGTGGTTGAGTTGGCAATGGACATTTCTAATTAACGTACCAGTTGGTATCCTTGCCTTAATTTTATCTCCCGGTCTTCTAGCGAAAGGTACACGAAGAAAAGGAAGTATTGACATAGCAGGCTCCATCTCTGTAACAGCATCTTTGGTTCTGATCGTGTATGGAATTGTAACTGCAGAGCATAATGGATGGGGTGCACCAATCACCATATGGACCCTTATCGCTGGGCTGATATTGTTCGTTCTTTTCCTAATCATTCAGTTAAACAAAAAAGAACCACTTGTTCCGCTTGGAATCTTTAAAGCACCAAACCTGGCTGCTGGCAATATTGCGCTTATCATGCTGTCAGGTGGTTTGATTCCATTATGGTACTTCCTAAACTTGTACATGCAGCAAATATTAAAGTTTTCCGCTTTCGCGGGTGGGGTTGGACTGCTTCCGATGACCATTTTGATTGCCATCTTCATGATCGTTATTACAGGTAAGTTGATTGGGAAATTCGGTATAAAAGCAAACATTGTGATTGGGTTGACGGCCCTTGGCGGTTCGATGCTCATGTTCTCAAGTAATACGCCTGTAGACGGCAGTTTCCTTATCAATGTACTTCCAGCTTCGCTTTTGGGTGCTCTCGGGATGTCTCTAGCCTACATTCCTTCTATGATGGCCGCGATGTCGGGAGCGAAGCCAGAAGAAGCCGGTCTTGCATCCGGCCTAGCGAATACAAGCTATCAGATAGGTTCAGCTATTAGCCTAGCAATCATGGTTGCCATTGCCGCATCAGCTACTTCTTCCACGACGGGTGCCAACCCTGTAGAAGCACTAAATGATGGTTTTCAACAAGCATTCTTTTGGTCAGGTATGGTTGCTTTTGCGGGTGCGATATTAGCTTTGATGTTTATCCGCTCCCCTAAACAGGCGGATTCGTCGAACGTACCGAAAGCTATGTAATTGTTGCTCTAACTGATCTCGATAATGAATACATTTTTTACAGAGAGGGTAAACCAATAATAACTGTTAAGGTTAAGGATACATTTTCAATAACTTTGTTCTAAACAGGGCAAAATTCTTTACATGAAGGGAGTTAATTATGTTGAAGAAGAGAATTAGACCAATGGCTGTATTATTAATATTCATGTCCCTTTTATTAGTATTGGGGGCCTGCGGCAACGCTAATAATAATGACCCCGAAAGTCCAAATAATGCGGGGGAAATGGATCATGGTAACATGGAACACACTGGCTCTGGAGAAGTGCCTAAAGGTTTGAAAGACGCAAAGAATCCAACCTATGGAGTCGGAACACAAGCGATTATTGAATCAGATCACATGGCTGGTATGAAAGGTGCAACGGCAAAGATTGTGGGAGCATATGATACCACGGTGTACACTATTTCTTATACACCAACGAACGGTGGAGAAGTAGTGAAGAATCACAAATGGGTCATCCATGAAGAATTACAAAATGCAGGCGAGGCTCCATTAAAACCAGGAACTGAAGTGGTTGTAAATGCAGATCATATGGAGGGTATGAAAGGAGCAACGGCTGAAATTGATTCGGCAGAGAAAACAACAGTATATATGGTTGATTTCACTCCTACTACCGGTGGAGAAGAAGTTAAAAATCATCAATGGGTAACAGAAAGTGAGTTATCCCCTGTTAAATAATTTTAATCATAAAGGAGAGCTTAATCATAATTGATTAAGCTCTCCTTTATTGATGATTTTAGTTCGACGATTTATTTCTTTCTCGATATTCGAAAGTGATATAGAGGGTTCCTTAGTACAGGTCATTCAAACATATCTTTTATGCCTAATTTTAACTACTAGTTCTCCGCCGAAGGACACTTAAGATAATAAGTAAGAGCGCAATAATTCCAATAAATGCGGACAAAATGCATCTACCTCCTACAATAATCCATATTTCAAAGACTTCTCCTTTTAAAGATGAAGCATTTGAACGAATCAAGGATAATAATTCATATGATTACTTTTCATTTCAGTTAACACTACGGTATGTCAATGTAGCATATTCTGCTCTTTCTTGAATGTGCGGAAAATTAGCAAAATCAAGTTGGGGTGGAACATACGCCATGCCCACTATGGGTGAACTGCTGCTTTTTCTGCCGTGGCTGTTCACGGTGTCATTGCTAAAGAGGTATACATAATGGATGAAGAGAACGATCCTCGCCTATGTTTGAAGAATATGTCGGAGGACAAGAACATATATGGATATGAAGTCGCGGAAGTGGCTTTTTTGTGGGGCTCGTCACTTACCATCAAAGCAGCAAATCCGGGGCTAATTAACATTAGTCCCGGAAAGGGTTGAGGACTGCGGGTTGGTGAGTAGTGTCCTACCATTTATCATTAAGGCGTAAGATACAGTCAAAGAGACGCGTTCTAGGTATATCCTTCTGAATCCTTTCGTTAAGATTTACCTTTCATCATTTCTTCCATTCGTCTACATCTTTCTTCAATACTGTCTACGGTACGTTTAATTTCATTTGTCGTCATCATATGCTGCTTCATCATGTTCATCATTTCCTTCATAGGTTCAGACATCATCATATTTTCTGCTGCCATCATCTCCTGACGCATGGGTGGCACGGATCGAGACGGCGGATAATACCAGGTATTGGGATACACATAATACACTTTTCTGATCTCTCCTTGTTTTGATTTCTTCACCATTGTATGACCACGACAAGGCAAATGCCATTGATGAAAAAGCCCAATCTTGGAAAAACCATTCATGTAAAAAAATTCAGTGCCTCCCAGGAGTAAGGGCATTGATGGGGCTTTTGTGGAAATACTGAACTTTGTAAACCATGCAAGGAAATTTTTTTCGAGGTGAAAAATAACATGATGATAAATATGAATAACTCGTTCATGATGATGTGTATGTTGCTCATGTTTTTAGGTGTGCTTATACTGATTGTTGCAGTAGGCGTGTCGGTTTATTGGGTAGTTGCTTCACTGACAAGAAAGAACAGGACGAAGAACTACCCCATTATGATCCTAGCGGAGCGGTATGCAAAAGGTGAAATCACGGAAGAAGAATTTAAACAACGAAAAACGATCATCGAAGAGTAGACATCAACAGACCAGCTGATAAACCATCCAGCTGGTCTTTTCATTATTTCTAATTTCAAAAAGTTTTTCTTCATAAATTCAACACAAATTTTAGATATATTGATGAAGAGAAAAATCAAAAGGAGGTTCATGATGAAGGGTAAACTAAAATTATTCCTCGCTGTAGGTGCCATTAGTGTCATCGTGGCGGGTTGTGCAAATGCAAATAGTCAAAATGGGATGGAAGGTACGGATCAACCCAAGATGAACATGGGGGATTCTCAACAAAATACGAGTCAAAACAAAGAGCAGTCAGGGGACATGAAATTGACGCAAGCGACTCCTGTTGCAGATGGGAAGGAATTTACGATTACCGCACAAGCGAGCAACTTGAAAGTATCGGATGATGTGACCTTGCCTGTTTGGACGTTTAACAATTCGGTACCTGGCCCGCAGATTCGTGTGAAGGTTGGGGACACCGTAAAAGTTAAATTGAAGAATGAATTGGAGGAGCCTGTTTCAATACACTGGCATGGCTACCCGGTTCCAAATAATATGGACGGTATTCCAGGCGTAACGCAAGATGCAGTGGCTGCAGGTAAGGAATTCACATATGAATTTAAAGCAACGGTCCCAGGAACCTACTGGTATCATTCGCACCAAGATAGCGTAAATCAGGTGGATAAGGGCTTGTATGGTACGTT
Source organism: Paenibacillus sp. p3-SID867 (assembly GCF_025142895.1). NCBI lineage: Bacteria > Bacillati > Bacillota > Bacilli > Caryophanales > Paenibacillaceae > Paenibacillus > Paenibacillus sp. p3-SID867. Next base: position 30,758 of record NZ_JAMBDM010000021.1, on the reverse strand, counting down.
AATCGTGGAAGATCCCAGCGAGAGCTATGACCGTGATTATACGATTGTACTCGATGAATGGATGAGCTCAGGTGAGATGGATATGAGCAACAACGAAGACATGGAAGGTATGGATCATAGCCAAATGGATATGGGCGATACGAGCAACAATGAAGACATGCAGGGAATGGATCACAGCCAGATGGATATGGGCAATACGAGCAACAATGAAGACATGGAGGGTATGGATCACAGCCAAATGGACATGGGCGATACCAGCAACATGACAGAGATGGCTGGGCATGATATGAGCATGTATGATGTGTATACCATGAATGGGAAAACAGGTGATGCAATTGACAAGCTCACCGTGAAGAAAGGGGATAAAGTCCGTATTCGTTTGGTCAATGCGGGTTACATTACGCACACGATACATTTACATGGGCATGAGTTCAAAGTCATTGCATCTGATGGACAGCCTGTTAATAGTCCAGCCGTGATCACCGATCAAGGCATTGCAATCGCGCCTGGCGAACGCTATGATCTCGAATTTACTGCTAATAACCCAGGATCATGGCTATTAGAAGAACATGGAAAAGAGGACCGCGTGAAGAACATGCGTGCAGTCATTGAGTATGAAGGAGTAACCGACAGACCCGACGCTTCGAACGCAAACGAAGAGCTGCCGACCTTTGATCTAACCAAATACGGTCAGCAAGCAAGAACCAATTTTTCTTTGGATCAGAAATTTGATCAAGACGTGAAGCTAGATCTGAACACGGAAATGAAAGCCGGAGAAATGGTTTACACCATTAATGGAAAGCTATTTCCTGATACCGATCCAATTAAAGTAGATAAAGGGGATAAGGTGAAAGTAACCTTCGTGAATAATTCGAAGACCGATGATCATCCGATGCACTTGCACGGGCACTTCTTCCAAGTGTTAAGCAAGAACGGAAAACCGCTCGAAGGAACGCCAGTTATCAAAGACACGCTGAATGTAAAGCCTGGCGAAGAATATGTGGTCGCATTTGAAGCCGATAATCCTGGGGATTGGATGTTCCACTGCCATGATCTGCATCATGCGTCCGCAGGTATGGTTACGGACGTCATGTACAATGGATACAATAGCAATTACACACCTGACCCTACCGTAGGAAATAAGCCTGAATAATCAATAAGACTCCTGCATCGATCAACCGTTGCAGGAGTTTTGATTTGATTCATGGTCACATCAATCCTCCATCGTTTCAACACGATTTCCACACATTCTTCTTCTACAATAGAGTTACATCACCAGATATAGGAGGAGTTAGAGATGGACTGGACATGGTTATTGGTATTGGTTTGCCCGCTCATGATGATCTTGATGATGTTGGGTATGCGTGGTGGTCACGGTAACGGGCATGAAAAACAAGGACATGGGACGAGTGAAGAAACTCAAAGAATGCAGAAAGAACTGAACGAGTTAAAGGCCCAAAACGAAAAAATGCGAAATGATCTTCAGAATGTAACCAAGTTATACCATCTAAAGGAGGAATGAATGTTGAGTTGTTGTGGAGGGCATCATCAAGAAAACAGCCATCAGTCTCAATCTTCTTATCATGCTTCAAAGTCGCATCATTGGATCATGACATTATGCTGCGCGCTGCCAATTGTAGTCGTCGTTCTCATGGTCTTGATTCGTGCCTTTCGAGGAGAACCAACCAATAATATTCTAATAGGCATCTTGCTGATATGCCCATTATTCCATATGATTTTCATGCCTTTGATGAACAAGATCCATCACAGAAGAACATCCAAAGAATGAATCAATTGCCTTTGCTTCAGCAGAATGCTGGCGACGTTTCTTTCTTCATCTTGCATTTGACGCTATGAATCGTTTACATTTTGGGTAGGATTTACACATTGAAGAAGGTGGATACAATGTCAAAGATTCATGTACTTGTGGTAGATGATGAGTGGAACATGCGGAATCTACTTCGCCTATATCTTGTGAAAGAGGGATTTGTGGTGAAGGAAGCTTCCACTGGCTATGAGGCGCTGTCGATTCTCAAGCAGCACTCTTTTGACCTTCTAATCTTGGATGTGATGATGCCTGGAATGGATGGTTGGCAGGTGTGCAAAACCGTTCGAGAAACGGAGATAATTCCCATCCTCATGCTCACCGCGCGTACGGAGACAAAGGATAAAGTTCATGGGCTCGGTATTGGGGCGGATGATTATTTAACCAAGCCATTTGAACCTGAGGAATTGGTAGCCCGGGTATTTTCGCTGCTAAGACGATCTATGATCAATCAAGCCCAAAAACCTCAAGATACGACGTTGGTTTTTAATAACCTCAAAATCAACGCAGGTGCTCGAGAAGTTTACATTCATGAAAAAAGCATTGATTTTACGCCCAAAGAATTTGATTTACTTCACTTTCTTGCTGAGCATAGTCAACGTACATTTTCGCGTGATGACTTGGTTGAACGATTATGGGGGTATGAGTATACGGGAGACGCTCGAGTCGTCGATACCCACGTCAAAAATATTCGAGAGAAGATGAATCGTGCAGGACTTGGATACGAGGCAATTCACACGGTTTGGGGAGTAGGCTATAAGTTTATTGCGCAGGGAGAAGAAAGATGAGAAGTAATCGAATTGGGATGAAACTGGGGCTTATCATAGCTGCGATTTTTTTTATTGTTCTCCTCTTCCTTGGTGTCAGTCTATATCAAATGTTTTCAAGCTTTTACCATTCAGAAATGAAAACAGAGATCACGGAAATGACTTCTCATGTCTCGACCATGGCCGAGACCACAGAAGCATCTTCGGAAGAAATGATGCTGACCTTCGCCGATTTTTCGAATGTCAGCATGTTTTATATTAGTGCAGCAGGAGACATCACTTTTCATACAGGGGAACATAATCCCGCCGATCGTACTTTTATTCGCAAAGAGGATTTGAAGAAAATCTTCTCAGGAAAAGCGATCAACTTAGAGCATGAAGATCCATTAGGCCATCGCTATATGGTGATTGGTCAACCGATCCATAAAGATCATCAGATTACCTCAGCTATTTATGTGATGGCTTCTATGCAAAGCATGGATAAGTCGCTTACAGCCATACGTAATTTGTTGATGTTATCCGGGGTAGGTGCATTTTTGCTAGCAATAGGCATTACATGGATTATGGCATTGCTTTTCTCACGACCACTCATTATGATGCAAAAAGCGACGAAAAAAATCGCCGTCGGCGAGTTAGAAACCCGGTTGGACATCCATAGCAAAGATGAAATCGGCGATTTGGCGGCAGCAATTAATAATTTGGCCGCAGATCTTCAACGATACCGGGATACACGACAGGAGTTCTTTGCGAATATTTCGCATGAGCTTCGAACACCGATCACATATTTGGAGGGATATGCCAAGGTTGTAAAGAACCATATGTATGAGACGGAGGAAGAGAAAGACCGTTATTTAGATATTATTTATCAAGAAGGAGTTCGAATCCAGCATTTGGTGGATGATCTATTTGAGCTTGCCAAAATGGAAGAAGGAAAGATCAGTTTATCCATGGAATGGATTGATTTGAGGTATGTTATCCATCAGTCAGTCCAAAAGGTATCGTTAAAAGCAAAGGAAAAAGGGTTGGAGTTGGTTGTCCATCCCACCGAGTCTGTTCCATACATTCGAGGGGATGGCATGCGTTTAGAGCAAATTGCCCTCAATCTTTTGGAGAACGCTATACGATATACCGATGAAGGGCGTATTGATGTATATCTTCACCATTCATCCACCATGCTGACACTATCCATTCAGGACACGGGGATCGGAATTCCTGACGACGAGCTCCCCTACATCTTCGACCGTTTTTATCGTGTCGAGAAGTCCAGATCACGGCAAACGGGCGGGACAGGGCTCGGTTTGTCGATTGTCAAAAAATTAGTGAAGCTGCAAGGAGGTTCAATCCATGTTACCAGCAGGGTTGGGAAAGGCACCTGTGTTACTGTTCAATTCGTCCTTCCGATGATGCAGGAGGATCAATAAGATGAAGAAAACAGATTGGTTTATTGCTTTATTTTTCATGACACTCGGGTTGATGTGTTTAATGTTTTCGGCCTCATATTACCAAATGAGCTCGTTTATAAGTGAGGTTGGTATATTCAGATCGGCATGCATTGGATTGGCGGCCGTAGGTGCGGCCATCTATATTATCTATCGCTTGATTCGTTTCAAACAAGGAAAAGGCAAGTAAAGGGTGACTTCCATAGGGAGTCACTTTTTTTACACTGCGTGCCCAGCATCTTCTAGCCGGTGAAAGTTCGGTCACGGGAGGGGCCAAGCCCCCGTGAGCTAAGATACCTGCGTTTGGCGAAATCTGTGCGTAGAAGCGTATTGACGAAAGTACCTGTCGGAGACAGGGCGAGCAACATACCAGGCCGTAATATAAAGTGAATCCTGCGCGTCGTCAAAAAGACCTCGCAAGAGGGAATAGAGAAGCCGAAACTTGTTGCGTATGGATGAAGGCAACGGAAGCTGCTTGGAACTTTTGAACGGCAGCGAAGAATCCTCTGGTGTAAGGGGATCGGCAAGGTATGGTAGCCTTTTAAGGTTTTCTTTGACAATTTAAGAACTAGGCATTATTATAATAATCAAATAATCATTTGATTGAGGTGATTCAATGGAAGTTAGAGATACATGCGATATTTTTTGTTATGACGAGCATAAGGTCAATCGAGTGAAGGCAAAGCTAAGCACACATGATTTTCAAGACATGGCTCAAGTATTCAAGGTCTTAGCAGATCCAACGAGGTTGAAGGTGGCTTATGCACTTTGTGATGAGGATGAGCTTTGCGTATGTGATGTTGCAAATATTATTGGTTCTACTATGGCAACGGCTTCCCATCACTTACGGCTGCTGCGGAACATGGGGATTACGAAATATCGTAAAGAAGGAAAACTTGTTTTTTATTCAATGGAGGATGCCCAATTGAAACAAATCATCCGTATCGCGATTGAGCATCAGAAGGAGGCTATTGGAGTTGAGTAACATGGCTGAATCAACAGATAAAAAAAATGTATACCGTGTAGAAGGCTTTACATGTGCGAATTGTGCAGGGAAGTTTGAGAATAATGTGAAACAGCTTCCGGGAGTACAAGATGCCAAGGTGAATTTTGGTGCATCTAAAATTTCCGTGTATGGTGACACAACGATTGAAGAGCTTGAGAAAGCCGGTGCCTTTGAGAATCTTAAGGTAGCCCCGGAAAAAGCCCAAAGGGAAGTAAAAGCAGACTCTAACAAAGAAGAAAAGGAACCATTTTATAAAAAGCATAGCACGTTATTGAATGCGGCTTTACTGATCGTTTTCGGATATCTTTCCTTAATTGTAAACGGAGAGGAAAACCTGATTACGTCCTTGCTCTTTGCTGCCTCTATTGTGATTGGCGGATTTTCGCTCTTTAAAGTGGGTTTTAAAAACTTAATGCGTTTTGAGTTTGATATGAAAACACTTATGACGGTTGCTATTATTGGTGCCGCAGTAATCGGGGAATGGGCGGAAGGTGCAATTGTAGTCATTCTCTTTGCAATAAGTGAAGCTCTTGAACGATTCTCGATGGATCGCGCAAGACAATCCATTCGTTCTCTAATGGATATTGCACCAAAAGAAGCTCTGGTGAGACGCAATGGGCAGGAGATGATGATACATGTGGATGACATCGCACTAGGCGATATCATGATCGTTAAGCCTGGACAAAAGATAGCCATGGATGGTGTCGTTGTTAGTGGCTATTCAGCAGTAAACCAGGCAGCAATTACGGGTGAGTCAGTCCCCGTAGAGAAAAAAGTAGATGATGACGTATTTGCCGGTACATTAAATGAAGAAGGTTTGCTTGAAGTTAAAGTAACCAAACTGGTTGATGACACGACGATTGCAAAGATCATCCACTTAGTTGAGGAAGCACAGGGTGAACGTGCGCCATCGCAAGCCTTTGTTGATAAATTTGCGAAATACTATACCCCTATCATTATGATTGTGGCAGCATTGGTCGCTGTGATCCCACCATTGCTCTTTGGTGGAGATTGGACAACATGGATCTACCAAGGCTTATCCGTACTTGTGGTTGGTTGTCCTTGTGCCCTGGTTATTTCCACACCGATTTCTATTGTGTCTGCTATTGGAAATGCTGCGAAGAAGGGTGTTCTCATCAAAGGTGGCGTATATCTGGAGGAAATGGGTGCTTTAAAATCAATTGCTTTTGATAAAACCGGCACGCTCACCAAAGGTGTTCCAGTTGTGACGGATTATAATGTATTGAATAAAGCTGCCAATGAAAAAGAAATACTCTCCATTATTACTGCCTTGGAGTATCGTTCTCAACATCCTCTTGCCTCTGCAATCATGAGAAAGGCAGAGGAATCCAATATTTCTTATTCGGATATTATGGTTGAGGATTTCTCATCAATAACAGGCAAGGGGATTAAGGGTAGTGTTAACGGAACGACATATTATATTGGAAATCCAAAACTGTTTAAGGAATTGCCAACGGTCCAGTTCACACCTGACCAAGAGCAACTGGTTTCGTTCCTCCAAAATCAAGGGAAAACGGCTATGGTTGTTGGTACAGAAAAGGATATCCTTGCTGTGATTGCTGTAGCAGATGAAGTTCGCGATTCCAGTAAGGAAGTTATTCAAAAACTGCATCAACTTGGCATCAAGAAAACCATTATGCTCACAGGTGATAATAAAGGTACGGCCACAGCTATCGCTGGATCTGTCGGCGTGTCGGATGTACAGGCCGAATTATTACCTCAGGATAAACTAGATTTCATTAAACAGTTGAGATCTGAATACGGAAATGTAGCCATGGTTGGAGACGGTATTAATGACGCTCCTGCACTAGCTGCTTCAACAGTTGGGATAGCCATGGGCGGAGCTGGGACGGATACAGCGCTCGAAACTGCAGACGTGGCTTTGATGGGGGATGACCTAAGAAAACTGCCTTTCGCAATTAAACTAAGCCGAAATGCGCTATCGATAATCAAACAAAACATCACATTTGCACTTGCGATTAAACTGATTGCATTGCTGCTCGTTATTCCAGGTTGGCTAACGCTTTGGATTGCCATTCTTTCCGATATGGGTGCGACACTCCTGGTTGCCTTGAATGGCTTACGTCTAATGCGCGTGAAAGAATAAAAAGTACGGGCTGAGGTTATTCAAGCATTAGGCTCTGGCTATCCATATAGCCGATCATAAAATTAAACTAGAGTTAGAGGTAAACGCCTCTAACTCTTTATTTGAGAGGATGTGTAAATGTGCTTCACTACTATGTCGTTGCGATTGTCGCCTTTGCTGTGGACCAGTTCATCAAATGGTGTGTAGCTGCTTTTATGGATATCGGTCAAAAGATACCACTAATATCGGGTTTTATTCAGCTAACATCCATACGAAATCGGGGAGCCGCGTTTGGTATCCTGCAAAACCAGCGGCTCTTTTTCATTGTGGTGACGACAATTGTTCTTATTGGCATTATCTTTTACTTGTACAAAATTCATCGAAAACAAAAAGTGCTTGCTTATGCTCTAGCTCTGATTTTTGGAGGGGCACTCGGAAATTTTGTAGATCGGGCCCTTCACGGCGAAGTTGTGGATATGCTGGAATTTACTTTTATCAACTATCCCGTGTTTAATATGGCCGATGTCTTTATTGTCACAGGGGTTGTTTTGGTTATGATCAATACACTGCGGGTATCTAGAACGGAGAAGGCATCAGGCAGGAGTAGTTAGGAGTGGTTGAAGAAGGCCTTTTGGCAAGGTGATACAAATCGTGGATTTAGGTGTGGATCCGGATCTGATAGACGAAATCATCTATCGAACCTTTAATCTCCCCATCTTCACCCTTAGAACGCTATTTTTAGCGTTCATTTGCGGCATAAATTGCCTTTTGCGGATTTTGGGGATGGATTCCAAAGACATAGGAGCGTTATATATATGTTTACTCTATAGTGTGTATTTACATCTCCGGTAATCACGTGGTTGGTGGGGGAAGCCGTCCGCTTTGCTGGCTCTAATGGGATTCCTTATCGAAGTTAACTTGATGATATATGCGCTTCATTCCTATTTAAGCACTTAATTTAGTATTAACGCGAATAAACGTCATTGCTCCGGTATTCGGATCGTTGGCGTTTATTTGATTTTCGTACGTATTGGGCTACTTCATTCGCTTTTAAAGTTATAATGACGACAAAATTTGTAAACGGTTAGGCTTGATAAACTGCTGTATGGTATCTTCAAATGATTTTGACGCATATATCGCGGAACTTGGGATATCCAGGAATTAGGGAATAATAAGTTTATGTCAACGCATAAACACGTCCCACAAATCCTTCTTATCTTTTGCGTAAGTAGAAGATCTTCGTTCAATCATAGCTCCTTAGCATCAGCTTTAGATTCTTCAACCGCCTTTCCGAAAAATCTGTTACATAATTTTTGAATAAAGAAGGGAAAGGAGTAAATATTATGATCATTAATCATGAGAAATGGAGAGACATATGTGTCAAATACAAATCAAATGCCTAAAGAAGAAGGAATCGACCATAGTTTGAGCCTTATGAGAGAAGGATATATGTACATTTCGAACAGATGTCACAGTTTTAATTCTGAAATTTTTGAAACCCGATTACTTGGCATGAAAGCTATCTGCATGAAGGGAGAGGAAGCTGCGGAACTTTTTTATGACACTGAGAAATTTATAAGGAAGGATGCAGCACCAAACCGAGTGGCGCAAACATTGTTTGGAAAGAATGGTGTTCAGGCGCTAGATGGACATGCCCATAAACAACGAAAAGAAATGTTTATGTCTCTCATGTCTCCTGACGGACTTCAAATCCTAAATGACATTACAAAAGAACAGTGGGAGAAAGCAGTCGACAAATGGGAACAGATGGATAGGGTTATTCTTTATGATGAAGCAAAGGAAATTATGTGCAAGATAGCCTGCCAGTGGGCTGGTGTTCCTGTTCAAGAAGATGAAGTTAAGGAGTTAGCAAAAGATTTGGGGGCAATGTTCGAGTCAGCTGCTACTATTGGTCCAGTTCATTGGCTAGGGAGACATGCGCGGAATCAGGTGGAAAAGTGGGTCGGAGACCTCATTATTGAGGTTCGTGATGGGAAAGTGAATCCCCCTGTAAATTCAGCATTACACAGATTTGCTTGGCATCGCGATCTGGAAGGGAATCTTTTGGATACAGAGACTGCCGCTGTAGAAGTGATCAATATCTTAAGACCGATTGTGGCCATCGCCGTATTCATTAATTTCATTGGGGTGGCAGTACACCACTATCCAGAAGAAAGGGAGAAACTTATATCCGGCGATGCAAATTATGCTCGAATGTTTGTACAAGAAGTTCGCCGTTTCTATCCGTTTTTTCCGTTCGTTGTAGCTTTGGTAAAAAAAGATTTTACCTGGAACGGTTATAGATTTGAAGAAGGCACATTAACCTTATTGGATATTTATGGGACAAATCATGACCCCATGATTTGGGAAAAGCCTGATATGTTCTGCCCAAATCGGTTTGCCAAATGGGAAGGAAGCCCCTTCAGCTTCATTCCGCAGGGTGGTGGCGACTACTTAATGGGTCATCGCTGTGCTGGTGAGTGGGTCACAATTGAAGTCATGAAAGTATCCCTTGATTATCTAGCAAATCAAATTGATTATGATGTTCCCGACCAAGATCTAAGTTTCGGCATGGTCAACATGCCCAGTATTCCGCACAGTAAAGTAGAGATCAATAATGTTAAGAGGAGGATGTAGGTAATTTCACCTTAAAGCAGAAAAAGAGTACCAAGCAACCTTAGTCAGTATCTCCGGATTAAGGTTGCTTAATTTCTTTTGGAGCCACCGGTAATTGAGACGTGCTTTCTTTGTTCAGATTGCTAAAGATACCAGTCTAAAATGTATGTCCTAAATCTGTTCGGAAATAATTCAGTTTGTGAAAAAAACAATCAAATGAACATTTGACTAATAGAAAATAATGGTGTATTATAATTACATTCAAATGATTGTTTGATTATTCATTCTCAATGAATTGGGGTAGATCAATGAAGAGGAGAAACGACCAAACCAAATCAGATTACATTCCGGCTCTACGGTTTCACTGGCTCACGTCTTTTTACGATTCTGTATTACGTTGGACAATGAGAGAGTCTACATTTAAAAACCAATTAATCAAACAAGTTCAAAGTTATTCAGGACAACGAATCCTGGATCTCGGGTGTGGCACAGGTACATTAACGGTGCAATTAAAACAAAGCTATCCTGAATCAAAGGTCACCGGTCTTGATATTGATCCCGATGTTCTTCGAATTGCAGAGGCAAAGGCCGCGCAGAGGCATTTAGATATTAAGTTTGTTCAAGGGAATTCGTACGAATTACCATACCCTGATCACTCCTTTGATCGTGTGGTCACCAGTCTAATGTTTCATCATTTAACCACAACAAACAAGCTCCAAACCTTAAAGGAGATATTCAGAGTGCTTAAACCCGAAGGAGAGCTTCATATCGCCGATTGGGGGAAAGCGAAAAATGGCTTTATGCGAGTTGCATATTATTCCATTCAAATCCTCGATGGATTTTCAACCACCACGGATAATGTTAAGGGACTTTTACCTGAATTTGCGCTAAAGGCCGGATTTCATACGATAAAGGAAACAACTCAATATGCAACCTTATATGGTAGCCTTTCACTTTATAAAGCAAAGAAGTGCAGTTAAGCCCATATAGAAAGAAGGATCAATATGTCTATTACACAACTCTTAACAGCCATAGGTACCTTTATCGTAACCAACATTGATGATATTTTTATCCTCATGATCTTTTTTGCCCAAATCGATAAAGTTCGCCATATGCAAATTGTGATTGGTCAGTACCTTGGATTCGGACTTTTAGTAATACTAAGCTTACTTGGTGCCTTTGGTTTTACTTTTCTGCCACCAGAGTGGGCTGGATTTCTTGGCTTGATACCGATTTATCTTGGTATTCGAATGTTCTTCACCAAAGAGGAAGATGAGGCAGAAGAAGCACTCGAGAAATTAGGTGATGTAAAGTCTCAATTAAGCGGTAATCGTTTTTTTGGTCCATTGACTGTTAAGGTTGCAGCGATTACTTTTGCAAACGGTGGAGATAACCTAGGAATATATATCCCTTTTTTTACAACCCAAAGCAGTGACTCACTCATCTATATCTCGATTGTTTTCTTGGTTATGGTTGCTGTCTGGTGTTTCCTGGGGTATCGTCTAGCGAGTTTCCCTGCTATTGTGAAGATATTGCAGAAGTACGGTAATGTTATCATTCCAATCGTTTTTATCGTTCTGGGTATATCCATCATGCTTCATGGTGATGTTTTGGATGTTGTCAGAAGCTTAATTAAATAATAATACAAACATTTAAATAACAAGATGGAGGAGATTAGGATGGATCAAGCAAATCAGGACATTGAATTGTTGGTAATTGGCGGGGGATCAGGTGGTTATGTGGCTGCAATCAGAGCAGCTCAACTCGGGAAGAAAGTATTATTGGTTGAAAAGTCGGAACTAGGCGGCGTTTGTTTGAATTGCGGGTGTGTACCGTCCAAAGCGTTGATCTCGGCAGCACATCGACACGAACATATGCATAATCCAGGAATACCCGGATTAACAGCAAGGGATATAGAAATTGACTTCTCCCAGATTCAGCAATGGAAGCAGAAGGACGTGGTTGATCGCCTGAAGTCAGGTATCCAATCGCTGATGAAAAAAAATAAAATTACGGTTATCAAAGGAGAAGCAACATTTATTAGTGAGCGTGAAGTAAAAGTATCCAATAAGCAGGAAAGCTCCCATTATCATTTTGAAAACTGCATCGTCGCAGTAGGTTCTCGTCCGATTGAATTAAAATCATTTCCATTCGGAGGTCGTATCTTATCTTCGACGGAAGCTTTAAGCCTTACTGAAATTCCAAAGCGTATCATTATCATTGGTGGAGGGTATATCGGTATTGAACTTGGACAAATGTATGCAAAATTCGGATCAGAAATCACGGTGCTGGAAGGTTCCAGTACCATATTGCCTGGATTCGAAAAGGATATCACACGCATTATAAGTAAGAACTTAAGTTCGTTGGGTGCGACTGTGTATACGGATGCGATGGCACAGTCAGCTGAGCAAACAGAGAAAGAAGTTACCGTATCGTTTACAGTAAATAATGAAGAAAGACAAGCGACGGCTGATTATGTACTGGTTACAGTCGGTCGTAGACCCAATACGGACGGTGAACTTGGTCTCGATAAGATTGGTATCCAAATAGGAGAACGTGGACTTGTTGAAGTCAATGAGTCAGGTCAAACCAGTCTACCACATATATACGCGATTGGAGATATTATTCCAGGACCGGCATTAGCTCATAAAGCTTCATATGAAGGAAAAATCGTAGCAGAAGCCATAGCAGGACTTCCAAGTATATTTGACTATAAAGTGATTCCTTCCGTTGTATTTTCTGATCCGGAAATTGCATCAGTTGGCCTTTCTGAGTTCGAAGCTAAAGAGCAGGGTTTTGATGTATTGACAGGTAAATTCCCTTTAGCTGCTAACGCTCGAGCATTATCTTTGACCTCGGCTGAAGGGTTTGTAAAGTTAGTAGGGGATAAGAAGACCGGTCTTGTGTTAGGTGGACAAATTGTAGGGACCAATGCATCAGATCTAATCCCGGAGATTGCATTAGCCATTGAACTGGGTTCAACCTTAGAAGACATTGCGCTTACCATACATGCTCACCCAACACTTGGTGAATTGACTGCAGAAGCAGCTGAAGTTGCTCTTGGACATCCTATTCATATTTAGTTTGATGCGTATTGGCTTTTTGACAACCATCCGTAACTGAAATATGATAATACTCAAATGAGTATGAGATTGAGGTGTTACACATGTCAACTGAGGATACCTGCGATATATTTTGTTACGACGAAGATAAAGTGAGACGTATTAAAGCAAAGTTGAGTAATCATGATTTTCAAAATATGTCCCAAATTTTTAAGGTCATTGCCGATCCTACACGGTTAAAAGTCGCCTATTCCTTATGCGATGAGGATGAGTTGTGCGTTTGCGATGTGGCCAATATTATTGGTTCTACAATGGCGACAGCATCCCATCATTTACGACTGCTTAGAAATATGGGGATCGCGAAATACCGCAAAGAAGGAAAACTTGTGTTTTACTCACTAGAGGATATGCAGTTAAAGCAGCTGATAAAGCTGGCTGTAGACCATCAGTCAGAAACTATTCAGTTTTGAGCCTATATCATCCAAAGAGGACCTGTTCTGTTCAAATGAATCTGTAAATTTAGTAACTTCTCATATTAATTGACGAATAGAATCGGGTAGATTGAACTCACTTAGAGTGCAGATCTACCCGTTTCTTTGTTTATTCTCTTGTGACGTCCTAAAATCCAGTGGCAAATACACATATTCGTTCAGTAAGTTGACAAACAATTGTAATAACCAGTAATCTTTAGTTTGTAATATACTATGTTGTGTAGTCTTTTAACCGTTTGATATGGAAAAGGAGTTTTGCCATAGATGAACCAGAGTGTATTAACACATTTTAGTTTTTCAGAATTATGGGGTCCGCTCGTATTTTTTATAACCGTTTTATTATCTGTAATCTATTTGTTATATGTTGGTCCATTACGTAACCGTTTTTATGAAAGTGAACCAGTTAAAACCAGACAAAAAATATTGTCTATTTCAGGTTTGTTTACGTTTTATATAGCGGTTGGAAGTCCAATCAATGCGTTTAATCATCATGTGTTATTTAGCGCTCACATGCTGAAGCAAGCTTTATTATATTTTATTATGCCGCTGTTTTTTTATTTAGGTACGCCATCATGGTTGATACGCCCTTTATTAAATACCAAGTTTTCCTCGAAGTTTCTCTCATTTTTTAATCAGCCTATCTTAGCCATGTTTCTATTTAACTCTGCATTATCCTTATATCATTTCCCAGTTGTTTTTAGTAAGCTGATGGAGGTCCCATTCCTAGGAGGCTTATATCATGTTTTGTTAGTAATTGCGTCATTTCAGATGTGGTGGCCACTCATGTGCCCTGTACCAGAACTTGATAAACTATCGAATGTAAAAAAGTTAGGGTATATTGCAGCGAATGCAATCCTGTTATATCCAGCATGTGTAGCCATCATTTTTGCCGGTAACATTCTCTATGATCTATATGTGAATGCTCCCCAATTATTTTCATTTTTGAGTCCAATTGATGATCAGCAATTAGGCGGAATTATTATGAAAATGACGCAAGAGACTGCATTTGTAGTCACACTGGCAATCATTTCTGTAAGATGGTACCGAAAGGAGAAACATGATGACCCCATAGAAGTATATGACTCACCGAATCAACGTAATAACTATTAATTTCAATTATTGATGTCATCTCATTGTAGAAAGGAAGTTAACTATGGGCCCAGAGAACTTGACTTTATGGATAGCATTTGCAGCAGGATTTTTGTCTTTTATATCTCCTTGCTGTCTTCCGCTCTATCCATCCTATATATCTTACATTACCGGAATTTCTGTTAAGGAGTTAAAGGATGGTAAGGGGATCATGCAAAAGAAGGCTTTTGCACATACTATATGCTTTATGCTAGGATTCTCTGTCATTTTTTTCGCATTAGGTTTATCAGCCAGTTTAGTAGGAGATTTGTTCTCGAATAATCGCGAATTGATTCAAAAATTAGGTGGATTATTAGTGATTGTAATGGGATTAATCATGCTAGGAGTTATTCAATTACAGATTTTAATGAAAGATAGGAAGTTTCAATTTAAGCATAAACCGTCAGGATATCTTGGATCGATATTAGTTGGATTATCATTCTCTGCAGGATGGACACCGTGTATCGGCCCCATTCTTTCAGCCGTTTTAGCTATGGGAGTTACAGATCCTGAGAAGGCAGTCGGTTACATAAGTGCCTATACATTAGGGTTTGGGATTCCGTTTCTCATTATGGCTTTTTTTATAGGCAGATTAAAATGGATCTCAAAATATTCTTCACTAATGATGAAAATTGGCGGGGCGATGATGGTGCTTACCGGAATATTACTTTACACAGATCAAATGACCAAAATCACCATATGGTTAATCGGGTTATACGGCGGGTTTACAGGTTTTTGATGTAGTTCGAGATCTGGAATTAAGGCGGTGATAAACATATAAAACGGCAAGTAAGCAAACATCTAAAAAAAGCAACTAAACGAATAAATAGCTGAGGTGAAACATGAATAATAAGAAGAAATCATCAAAAAATCTAGTTATTTTCACCATCATTTTTGTGGGCCTGGTGGTAGCTTTGGTATTGTTAAACCAGAACAGCCAACCATCAAATCGTTCGGAAGGGGTATTTGACAACCCACCGGCCACGGAAAACCAGCCTACCCTAGGTGACAAAAATGCAAAAGTTTCAATCGTGGAGTTTGGTGATTATAAATGTCCCTCCTGCAAAGCGTGGGGAGAGAATATAATGCCACAACTCTCGAAGGACTTTATCGAAACAGGAAAAGCATCATTTTCCTATATTAATGTTCTTTTTCATGGTGAAGAATCAAAAACAGGCGCACTCGCTGCAGAGGCGATACGGTTGCAAGACCCTGAAGCATTTTGGACATTTCATCATGAAGTATTTAATGCACAACCTGAAACAGAGCAGCATGATAACGCATGGCTAACCCCAGACAAGGCGTTGGAGCTTGCTAAAGAATATACACCTAATATCGATCTAGCGAAGCTTAAAGAAGATATGGGAAGTAAACAAATCGAAGACCAAGTTGGTTTAGATGAGGAATTAGTCCGTGAATATAATGTACAACAAACACCCACGATTATGATCAATAATGTTATGGTATCGAACCCGTTTGATTATGAGGAGATATCTTCCTTAATCAATGCGCAACTTAAGGAATAGATGGGAGAGGATCGAGTAGTGGGAGTACGTGACAAAACAATATATTTAGCCTGGGTTGTCGCACTTACAGCAACGCTTGGAAGTCTCTATTTTAGCGAGATAAGGGGGTTTATTCCTTGCGAATTGTGCTGGTATCAGAGAATACTAATGTATCCACTCAGTATCATTCTTGGAATTGCTGCCTTTTACAGTGAGACAAGCATAAAAAAATATGTGCTTCCACTTTCGATTTTTGGAGCATGCGTTTCCTTATTTCATTATTTGGAGCAGAAGGTCCCTGGATTTGCAGAGATCAAGCCCTGCACGAACGGGGTGCCGTGTAATGTACAATACATTAATTGGTTTGGTTTTATAACGATTCCTTTTCTCGCACTAGTAGCCTTTATTTTAATTACAATCTTAATGGTACTCACTAGATCTGAGACTGGCGTGAGCCCAAAATCAGGCAACTAATTGCTAAAAAAACACCAAAACCACTACTAGAATCAGTACTAGTGAGATAATCGTTGTCAGCGTTGCACCAAGTAACCAGGACACCTTGTTCTTCACAAAAAGGGATAACATTAAGTGAATGATAAACGGACTGATATAATGTGCTATCATATGAACGGTTTTGTTGAAATGAATAAAGTAGATATCCGTCAGAAAAACGATGCTAATCATAGTAAACAGTAACAGTGAGCTAAAGATGATAATCCTAGGCTTGAGAAGTGAAAGAAAAGAATCATTGTTCAACATGTATCGCCTTCCTTATGTGAATATAGGGTGTTTAATCGTAATTTCAACATTAATTATGAACTACTCAATACATCGGTTACAAACGATGTGGGATTGAGGTGAGAGGGTTTGTTCGATGCGATTAGTCCAATTGCATTTCGATTAGGGCCAATTCAATTATACTGGTACGGAATTATCTTAAGCGTAGCAGCTCTCATTGGTCTAATCGTCGTTATTCAAGAAGGCAAGCGGTATCAGATCCATCCAGGGTTCTTTTTGGATATGGTGCTAGTTGGCGTGCCATCGGCTATCGTCGGGGCTAGAGCTTACTATGTCATATTCAAGTGGGAAGATTACCGCGATAACTTTTGGGATGTTTTCAAAATATGGAACGGTGGAATCGCCATTTACGGAGCTTTAATCGGAGCGATCGTTGCTATGATTTTTTTCTTTCGTATACGTGGCTATAATTTTTGGCGTATCGCAGATCTATGTGCTCCGGGTTTAATTATAGGACAATTGATCGGGCGTTGGGGAAATTATATAAATCAAGAAGCTCATGGAGGGCCAGTATCTGAGGATTTTCTCAGGACAACACTACACTTGCCTAACTTTATTGTCAATCAAATGAATGTCGAGGGCATCTATTATCATCCGACCTTTCTGTATGAATCCATTTGGAATTTGGTTGGTTTGTTGTTGCTCTTATGGTTGAGACGCCAGCCTTTTCTACGTTCAGGTGAGTTATTTTTGACTTATTTCACTTGGTATTCCATCGGGCGGTTTTTTATCGAAGGACTGCGTACCGACAGTTTAGCATGGTATGCCTCTAACTGGCTTGCAGATTTGATGAAATTACTTTGGTCACCGATGGGGCTTATGTTCCAGGAAGGCGAAATGAGTTATGGTACAGTTCGTGTCTCGCAGTTATTGAGTGTCTTTATTATTTTAATTGCCATTTGCCTCATTGCATACCGAAGGTTTAGAAACCATCCTGAACGATATGCAGATCCAATCGTCTCTAACAAATCTTAAAGATTTCAATTTAGGCAGTCGAACCAGGTTCGACTGCCATTTTAATTTCTATCCTCCGCAAAATTGTTACAATATTGTTTTTTTTATTAGACCGTTCAAACCAGCTATTCTTCGAATAATGTAATGATTTAAGTCCATTAAATAGGAGAATATGAACGAATCACAACATTTATTGGAGGAGGGAAAGAAATTAAAAGATAAGATTGACAAAAGGGTAATAAATAGACTACATTATGTAGGGTTACAAAAAATTCATAAATTATGCCGAGTTTCGTTTTGAAAACGGGGGAACCATTTTTGGGTGAATTATTCTTGTAGTAAAGGGAGTATAGGGATCCTTCTACCGAACCCTCAGCTAACTCCGTAGGCATCGAAGGGAGAAAAAATCTTGAAGAAAATTTTACTGTCGTTGTTAGGGTCTGCCATTATATTATCTTCGGGAGCAGCAAGTGCGTTTGCGGATAATCAACCTAAGTTGACTACTGAAGTAAGTAAAGTCGTTGGAACACCCTATAAATGGGGAGGTACAACTTCAAGTGGTTTCGATTGTTCCGGCTTTATTCTGTACATTTTTGATAAATTCAATCTAGATTTACCACGTACATCAAAAGCTCAGGCCAAGGTAGGCACTCCAGTGTCCAAAGCTAATCTGAGACCGGGTGACTTAGTTTTTTTTAATACGAGTGGCAAGGGCATTTCTCATGCTGGAATTTATATTGGTAATGGTCAATTTGCACATTCGTCCAGCAGTAAGGGTGTAAGGATAAGTAAACTTTCAGAATCCTATTACAAACAGCGTTATGTAACAGCAAGAAGAACCATTAGTCAAAAAAGTTACACGATGATGGTCGGAAGTTACAACTGAAATAATTAAAAAGAACAAGCCCTTCATTTATGAAGGGCTTGTTTTATGATTTCAATTCAATGTTACCCTCATGGCTTGCAATCGTGTTTCCTTCTTAGACATACGTTGGTGCTTATTATTTAAGTGTACAAAAACTAATGACTTGATGCCTATTTAGAAGATGTGCATTTCTGCCGATACTCAATGTTGGGATATTCATTATTGATGAATAAATGCTCATATGATACTTTAAATAAAAATATTAAAAGGAGGGATGATATTTATATGTTAGATGTTATAGTCATCGGTGGAGGTCAAGCCGGGCTTGCGGCTGCTTACTATCTCAAACAAAAATCTGTGGATTTTCTCATCCTTGATGGTCACAAGGAGGTTGGTGATTCTTGGAGAGATCGCTATGATTCTCTTCATCTGTTTACGCCAAGAATGTATAATAGTCTACCAAGTGTTCCCTTTCAAGGTGATCCTCAGGGTTTACCACATAAAAATGAGGTTGCAGATTATTTGAAAGATTATGCGAATCGTTTAGAGCTTCCTATTCAAAGTAATACACAAGTTACATCATTAACCATGAACAATGGTATCTTTGAAGTCTCCACATCGGAGGGTACATTTAGATCAAAAAAGGTTATAGTAGCCACCGGTCCTTTTCAGAAGCCACTTGTACCTTCCTTTCATGATAAGGTAGGAGATGCAGTTATACAATTACATTCTTCTGAATATCGAAATAAGAACCAACTTAAAGAAGGGGTTGTTTGTGTTGTAGGTGCAGGAAACTCCGGGGCCCAAATTTCCAGTGAATTGGCAGATGATTTTGAAGTGCATTTGTCCGCAAGCAGTGAGATCCAATATAAACCGTTACATATTTTCGGCAAGAGTATTTTTTGGTATTTTGACAAGGTGGGCTTTCTAACAGCAAACCGCAAAAGTATGTTAGGTAAATGGTTGCACGCAATGCCAGAACAGATATATGGAAAGGAGTTAAAGCTGCTCATTCAACAAGGAAGGATAAAACTCCATGCAAGGACGGAAAAGATAGTGGATCAAAAGTTATATTTTCAGAACGAAGGAACTCCTATACATATCGACAACATTATCTGGGCTACAGGTTTTAAACGTGATGATCACTGGATAGACATAAAAGCGGCATTTAAAGATGGACATATCGATCATATGGAAGGTGTATCCGTTGTAAAAGGACTCTACTTTGTTGGATTACCGTGGCAAACATCAAGAGGGTCAGCACTGCTTGGATGGGTGAAATATGATGCTAAGCGTATTGTTGATCATCTGCTGAGAGAATAAAAACAGGGTAGGAGTAGTAGTTCGGGACACTTTCTTCTGACAAAATTCGGTTTGTTAATCGTAATCCTTTCGTTTTTTGTGCCTTTGCTATAAAATAAGTGGTAATGGTAAATAGGATGGTGATTACGAAAATGGAGCAGAAGGATCCCTTGATTGAAGATTGTGACACATCATGCTTTGGGTCTGAGGCTGATTTAAAACAAGTTAGGGCCGGAATGATTGATGAACATGCAGCTGTTCAAGTGGCAGACTGGTTTAAAGCCTTCAGTGATCCTACTCGGGTTAAATTGATCAATGCTTTATTGCAGAAAGAATTATGTGTCCATGATCTTTCTGTATTACTCGAGATGGGGCAGTCAGCGATCTCGCATCAACTGCGATACCTTCGTAATATGAGGATCGTAAAACGTCGTAAAGTGGGCAAGACGGTGTTTTATTCATTGGATGATACACACATCGAGCAAATTTTTACACAAACCCTACAACATACAATGCATGGAGAATAACATGAAAGCACCCGCAGTCAGCTGCTGGTGCTGTTTTTGTTGTGTTTAGAAGTCTTCACCTAATGTAGCGGAGAATGTACGAAATAATTGACAACTAACTTTTCATTTGAATATAATGAGTTTAAATAACATATGAATAATTGTTCATGTGTGTACGGCAAGGTTGGTGGAAAGGAGAACATACGATGGAAGCTCAACAACAAAGGGTTAAAAAAGAGTTGATATTAGAAGGACTGGATTGTGCTAACTGTGCAATGAAGATCGAAAATGGTGTTAAGAAAATTGAAGGTGTAAGTTCCTGTTCCGTTAATTTTGTAACGAAGACACTAACGATGGAAACAGCAAACGGACAGGTTGAAAACATTGTATCGAAAGCCAAGGAGAAAGTGAAAACACTAGAGCCTCATATCCGAGTGATTGAAAAGAACAAATCTGCAGCAGGGGCATTACATTCAGAGGACAGTCACGGTCATGGAGATGATCACGGACATTCTCATGAACATGGAAATGAAAATACGAAACGGATGTTAATTCGTTTATTGTTTGGTACCGCTATTGCAGCGGTTGGCTTATTTTCTTCTTTTTCCGGTTATTTAGAATTTGCACTGTTTGCAGTAGCTTACATTGTTATAGGTGGAGATATTGTTTTTCGGGCAGCTAGAAATATTGTTCGCGGCCAGGTTTTTGATGAAAACTTCCTTATGACGATAGCAACACTTGGTGCTTTCGCCATTCAGGAATACCCTGAAGGTGTCGCCGTGATGTTGTTCTATCAGGTTGGGGAGATGTTCCAAGGGATCGCTGTAAATCGTTCTAGAAAGTCCATCAGTGCTCTTTTAGATATTCGCCCTGACTATGCAAACCTTAAAATGGGTAACGATACAAAACGTGTATCTCCGGAAGAAGTTAAGATCGGTGACTTTATTGTCGTAAAGCCAGGCGAAAGGGTACCTTTGGATGGTAAGGTCATTGAAGGGAATTCAGCAGTAGATACCTCTGCATTAACTGGGGAATCTATTCCAAGAGAAGTGGAACCAGGTCAAGATGTCCTAAGTGGATTTATTAATAAGAATGGCGTATTAACGGTAGAAGTAGCCAAGGAATTTGGTGAATCTACAGTTTCAAAAATTCTGGATCTAGTGCAAAATGCCAGCAGTAAAAAAGCACCAACAGAAAATTTCATAACAAAGTTTGCCCGCTATTATACGCCAGTGGTGGTCATTATTGCGGTATTGCTCGCTGTGTTACCTCCCCTTATTATAAGTGGAGCCACATTCTCTGATTGGATTTATCGTGCCTTAGTATTCTTAGTTATTTCATGTCCTTGCGCTTTAGTTGTTTCGATTCCGCTCGGATTTTTTGGTGGTATTGGAGCTGCTTCGAAAAAAGGGGTATTGGTTAAAGGAAGTAATTATCTTGAAGCTCTTAATGATGTCAAATATGTTGTGTTTGATAAGACGGGAACCCTTACAAAGGGAGCATTTACGGTAACCAATATCCATCCAATGGGCGAGATTTCTAAAGACGAGTTGCTCAAATATGCAGCATATGCCGAAATGCACTCTACCCACCCGATTGCAGAATCGATAAGAGCAGCATACGGGCAGGAAACACGTGAAGAAGAATTGGAAGGATACAACGAGATATCTGGTCATGGCATTCAAGTAAAGGTTAATGGAAAAGAGGTCTTGGCCGGTAATGCGAAATTAATGAAGAGAGAACAAATTCCATTTAATCAACCTGAAGATTTAGGAACTATCGTGCACATTAGTATTGATCGAGAATATGCAGGGTATATTGTCATTTCCGATGAGGTGAAAGAGGATTCTGCAGAAGCCATACGGTCTTTGAAGGAACTCGGAATTAAAAAGATAGTTATGCTAACCGGTGACTCCAAAACTGTAGGAGAAGCTGTGGGACGCAAACTCGGATTAGATGAGGTACATGCTGAACTGCTTCCACAGCATAAAGTAGAAGAAATTGAAAAGCTGGATCAACAGAAAACATCAAAAGAGAAAATCATCTTCGTTGGAGATGGTATTAACGATACACCGGTATTAGCTAGAGCTGATGTGGGAATAGCAATGGGTGGACTTGGTTCAGATGCAGCCATTGAGGCTGCTGACATCGTGATTATGACAGACGAACCATCCAAGATTTCATCAGCAATTCGTATTGCGAAGAGAACCCGAAGAATTGTTTGGCAAAATATTATCTTCGCACTCGGAGTTAAAGCCATTTTCTTATTACTTGGAGCCTTCGGCATTGCAACGATGTGGGAAGCCGTTTTCTCCGACGTTGGGGTAACACTCCTCGCTGTATTAAACGCAGTTCGTGTCATGAAGAGTTAAAATCAAAGAGCCGTAAGCGGCTCTTTTTTTTATTTCATAAACATAGTAGGTTCTTTAGCAGTCCCAAAACAGCAACCTCTAAAGAATCACATGGATTCGACGCTATATCCTGGGCTTAGGATATAAACTTTTTAACATTACAGAACAAGGTTATGAATATTCTGAGGCTGTTTAGTGTTGAAAAGGTGAATAAAGCGTGAAAGAGTTATGACAATCCATCTAAAAAACTACAATACATAGTCTTATTTATATACAATGATTTAAGCACGTATAAGTCGACAGCGAGGAGTGAAGAAGAGATAACTATTGAGCGCGATCCGACAACCTAAAACGTATGGCATGAATTTTTGAGAAAGGGGTACTTCATGAAAATAAAATGGGCAATGTTATCATTGGTTTTTATTTTTGCTACTGTTCTGACCGGTTGTGAGCCACTTAAGGTTTTAGATCCAAAGGGACCGCAAGCTCGTACAACAGCTGATGTCATTATGATATCCATTTGGACCATGGCGATTGTTGTTGTGGTTGTGATTGCACTTTATGTTTTGATTATTAGGAAGTATCGAGCCTCCAAGCAAAGTGATGAGTATGAACCTCCTCATATAGAAGGAAGTCTCAAACTCGAAATACTCTGGACAGCGATCCCCATATTAATCGTAGCCTTCCTTTCGTTTGTAACGGTGAAATCCACTTATGAGGTGGAAGCTATCCCTAAAGGATATAAGGAGGAGCCTTTAGTCATATACGCATCTTCTTCCAACTGGAAATGGCATTTTAGTTATCCTGAAGAAGATATCGAAACCTTAAATTACTTATTTATCCCGACTGACAGACCGATTCAATTCAAACTGTATTCTTACGGACCCATATCGAGTTTTTGGATTCCCCAGCTCGGCGGACAGAAATATGCCATGGCTGATATGGTAAACACTTTAAACCTTGCAGCTGATGTGCCAGGCGAATACACCGGCCGTAACGCAAACTTCTCTGGTGAAGGTTTTGCCCAACAAACATTTAGCGTAAAAGCACTATCTCCAGAAGAATATGATGAATGGGTCAATGAAGTTAAAGCGACAGCTAACCCCCTCACTGAAGAGAAGTTTAAAGAACTTCTCGAACCAGGGCATCTTGGACAGTCAACATTTACAGGAACACACTTAGGCTTTTCACCACCTCCAGCAGGTCACCATCCTTCAACCAAAGAAACGGATGCTGAAAGTGATTCTCCAGCTGAAGAAAATGGCGAAGAAAATCCTGATGAAAACAATATGAGCAACATGAACCATTGAGTTCAGCAGAAAGGAGACAGAAGCATGGATTTTTTCGATCGATTTGCCGTCCCCAACCCGGGGCCGACGATTTATGCCTCAATGGTTGCTATAGCTCTTACCGTTTTCGCAATAATCTTTGGCTTAACCTACTATAAAAAATGGGGTTACATATGGCGTGAGTGGCTAACAACGGTTGACCATAAACGTATTGGTATCATGTATCTCATATCTGCTCTGCTGATGTTATTCAGAGGCGGCGCAGACGCGATTATGATGCGTGCACAAACGGCCGTACCTGATAATAATCTTCTTGGAGCCCAAGAGTATAATGAAATATTTACGACCCATGGGGTTGTCATGATTATTTTTATGGCGATGGCATTTATTATGGCTTTAATGAACTTTGTGGTGCCGCTTCAGATTGGCGCTCGTGATGTTGCATTTCCGAGGCTAAATGCCTTAAGTTATTGGTTATATTTTTCCGGTGCTATGCTATTTAACATTTCTTTTGTAATCGGTGGATCTCCTGATGCTGGTTGGTCATCTTACTTCCCTCTTGCCGGGAACGAGTTTAGCCAGTCCGTAGGAACGAATTACTATATGTTCGCTCTTCAAATTTCGGGCATTGGTACTTTAATAACGGGTATCAATTTTATCACGACAATATTAAAAATGAGAGCACCAGGTATGACCTTGATGAAGATGCCTATGTTCACATGGTCTGCGCTGATTACCAACCTTATTATTGTGTTTGCGTTTCCTGTCCTAACCATTGCACTCATCATGGGGACAATGGATCGACTTTTTGCCACCAACTTCTTTACAACGGCAGATGGCGGTATGGACATGCTTTGGGCTAATTTGTTCTGGGTTTGGGGACATCCAGAAGTATACATTTTAATCCTGCCGGCATTCGGTATTTATAGTGAGATTATTTCTACCTTTGCTCGACGTAATCTCTATGGCTATAAATCCATGGTAATATCCATGGTTGCCATCTCTGCTCTTTCATTCTTAGTCTGGGTACATCATTTCTTTACAATGGGCCAGGGAGCGCTCGTGAACAGTATCTTCTCGATTACGACCATGGCTATAGCCGTACCGACGGGGATCAAGATATTTAACTGGCTATTCACCCTTCGAAAAGGAAAAATTGTTTTTACGGTTCCCATGCTGTATTCCTTAGGGTTTATCCCCATTTTCACCATTGGTGGAGTAACCGGTGTCATGCTGGGAATGGCCAGTGCGGATTATCAGTACCATAACACCATGTTCTTAGTGGCCCACTTCCATCTGGTCATTATTCCAGGAGTCGTTTTTGCGATGCTTGCGGGTCTTACTTACTGGTGGCCAAAAATGTTCGGCTTTATGCTAAATGAGAGAATTGGGAAATGGGCATTCTGGTTTATTGCGGTAGGTGTTTGTGTAACCTTCTTCCCTATGTTTATCTCTGGCTTGGACGGACAGGCAAGACGTATGTACACATATTCAGAGTCTACCGGATTTGGTCTGTGGAATATGATTTCATTTATTGGAGCAATTGGGCTTTTAATCGGATTTGTGCTTATCGTGTATAACATCTATTACAGCACTCGCTTTGCATCAAGAGATATTCCGGCTGATCCTTGGGACGCTCGATCATTAGAGTGGGCGACACACAGTCCAGTACCTGAATACAACTTTGCTGTAATTCCAACGGTAAATTCAACTGAAGCGTTCTGGGATTATAAGAAGAAAGGATTCAATCTTTTCAAAAATAAAATAGATCAAATTCATATGCCCAATAATAGCGGATTACCATTCATCCTGGCGATCATTTTCTTCGTATGGGGATTTGCACTAGTGTTCGCGATGTGGGGCGTCGCCATTGCAGCTACAATCGGAATTTTTGCTTGTTTGGCTTATCGCTCATTTGAAAAAGATGATGGACATTACATCCCAGTTGAAAAAATTATTGATACTGAAAAAAGATTGGGGGAGGTTAGAGAATGAAAACAGATCCATCGCTCCCACTAGAATACGGAACGGAACAAAACCGGCTTAATATTTTTGGATTTTGGATTTTTCTTGGAGCTGAAATTGCACTTTTCGGAACGCTGTTTGCCTCTTATTTTACATTGGTTAATCGAACAGGCAGCGGCCCGACAGGTGCCGAATTATTTGAAATCGCCCCTGTAGTAATTGAAACGATTTTGCTGTTGGCAAGCAGTTTCACAATCGGTTTAGGCATACATGCTATGCGAATAGGAAGACCCAAAGCCATGATCACATTTTTTCTCATCACATTGCTTCTCGGGTTAGGCTTTCTGGGTGTCGAAATATATGATTTCTTTGTGTACGTCCATGAAGGGGCCACACTCCAGACAAGTGGCTTTACTGCGATTCTATTCACTACCTTAGGCATTCATGGGGCGCATGTTGCGATAGGTTTAGCCTGGGGTTTGTTCATTATCCTTCAAATCAAAAAGCATGGATTAACACCGGCAACCACGAATAAAGCTTTCATTTTCTCGCTGTATTGGCATTTCCTTGACGTTGTTTGGATTTTCATCTTTAGCTTCGTCTTCCTGAAAGGAATGATGTGAACATGAAAGAGTTATTTCCGCGAAAACAAGTGATCGGTTTTGTGTTTTCACTTGTCCTGATCGCCGCTGCCCTTACGGTATACTTCTTGGATATGTCCTTCGCCGTCGGGGCTACTATTCTTCTTGTGACAGCGTTCATTCAGGCAGCTATACAATTGGTTGTGTTTATGCATGCTGGTGAGACGGAAGATAAGAAATCAATATATACAAGTCTGTATTATGGGATCTTCATTGCCTTAGTCACGATATTCGGAACACTTCTGACATTAATCTGGGGTTACTACTAATTTGATATCTGAATCAATGTGCAATTCTCTATAGATGTTGTACTGGGGCGACTACTTCTTGTTATTTCAATAAGTAGTCGCTGATTCCAATGTAACATTTATCTATAAGTAAATCAGCAGCTCTCCCTGAATGCTTATTGGTGGCGTATTCTTCATTCATACGAGTTGAATTGTTTTAACAGGGGGCTATATATGAACATTCACATTTATCCACCTCGTAATCAAGGGTTTATGGAATGGGGGGCACAATTAAACGGTCATATACCTGTCAGTTGTGGTAAAACACCGGACGAAAAGGAAGTGGGTCCACTGTTTTACTGGAATTGGTTTCGAGTAAGTGATTATTTTAGTTCCCCTATACAATATCATCATCGGTTCGAAATTTTGACTTACATGCTTCAGGGAACAATGGAACATGATGACGTGAAAGGGAAGGTCTATAGAGTTAGTCGGGGAGGAGTCCACGTACTGCAGACTGCAACGGGGGGATGTCATCAAGAGCGTTTCTTAGGTCCCCGAGCACATGGATTTCAAATATGGTTTGATCCGAAACGCTCTCAAAGTGTTAGGGATCTTCCACGCCATCGTGGGTATCAGTCTAGTGCTTTTTCTGTGAAACAAAAGGGAGGTGTGAGAGTTCGTCAGATCATTGGTGACAATTCCCCAATTGTTCTAAAAACAGATGTTTCCATGATAGATTTGGAACTTGAACACAGGGCATCAACGTCATTAACCCTTGCACCGTTTCGACTCATGACCATGTTTATCGTTGAAGGCCAAGGGAATCTCAATGATGGTTTAGGCTACTTTCAAAAAGGGGACTTTGTGGCGGTTTATTCCACGGAAAGTGACGCAGAAGATGTACATCTTCAAACTTCTCACAATGGTTACCTTCGAGCCGTTATTGTTGACGTAAGGCAGTATGATTTTGCTTAAGTGCATATTCAGGTCTGGGTATAGTTATTCTTCGTTCTTTGACAGATTAAGATATTTTTTACTCCTATAAAAAGGATCCTCATCCAGTTGAATGCGTGTTATTGGCATATCCCCAAAGATGATTTAAAGTATAGTAGTCGGTTTAAATCATCATACTATGATATTAATCAACTTGGAAAAGGTGGATTATCATGCGAATAAAAAAGATTAACATGGATGAGGAAGGTCTTAATCGTTTTTTTGGCTCGTTAGAAGCCAAAATTATGGATATCATATGGGCAAAAGGTAGAGTCACAATAAAAGAAGTTCACGAAATGATTGATGATGAGACCCCTATATCGAAAAACGCTGTCATGACGGTCATGACAAGACTGGTGGAAAAGGAATATCTCATTAGAGAATCAACGGGGAAAGGGCGATCCAAGGTGTCGCATTTTTATGCCCCACAAACGAAAGAGGAGTTTATCACTGAGCAGACACGAGCTGTTACAGACAGTCTCTTTGCGGACTTTGGTACATTTTTGGTCAAAAATCTAATCGATAATCTAGACAGTGCTGACCCTGATTTAATCAAACAATTAGAGCTAAAGTTGAAGGAAATGAGACGAGATGAATAAACCAAATGATTTTAGTCATAATCCGAAAATATCCTTAACCATTGCTTTACTAATCTGTGCAACTGTCTTGCTTCAGATGGGTTACAATGTCCTTCACCAAATTAAAGACGTGCCTTTTGATTCCGATATCACCCCATTGATGATGTCTACCATTCGAGATGCATTGTTTAATCATGAGATTTTTATAAATGCTTTTATTGCTTATTCACTCATCATTCTTAGTTATCAAACCATAAAACAATTTTTTCTATATCGAAGTTGGGGGAAATTCGTTAGTTCTAACGAATTACCTGTTTTGTCTATTTACTATACTGAAAAAAACGTAGATTTGAATTGTAGGATCAAAGTAGTCTCAGATTCAAGAAAGATTGCAGTGACGTCAGGATTCTTTAAGCCCTACATCGTGCTATCTACCGGTCTTATCAACCATTTCAATGAAGAGAAACTAAATGCAATTATTTTACATGAATCGTTTCACTGTTTAAAGCGGCATCCTCTTCATAATGTAATGTTATGTATCGGTTCGAAGAGTCTTATTTATGTCCCGATCGTAAAAGAGCTGGTCCAATACTATCAAATATGGATGGAACTGAATGCAGACCGATTTGCAATTGCAAAGATGGGGAGTGAGTCGCCTTTAGGCCATGTACTCCTTGATTTAATCAAGAATCAAACCGTAAAAACTCCGGGTTATGGTGTGCACTTCTCGCATACCGCGATCAATTATCGAATTCAGCAGCTGATGGACCCCGAGCGTCAATTACAAGTGATGGTATTTAGAAAGAAAGCTTTGTATGCTTCTCTGATTGTGCCGGTATTAATGGGAATTATCATCATCATGGAATGTATTTAATTCGTTCCTATGAAGTGCGCAACAATCTAACAGAGTGAATTTCTGCATAAGAAATTCACTCTGTCTTAAATTTGTCAGAATTAGAGTTTTAACATTATTGAATGAACATATCTTCATGTGTTAGTCTGATAGCAATATTAATTTAAATTTGAAAGGGTTGCTTTATTATGATAAAGAAAATAGGTCAGCAAATAATAATAGGGATGCTTTTTGCTCTTGTTTTTGCCTTCCCAACTACCATATTTGCACATACTCAATTGGAAATGTCATCACCCAAAGAAGGGGAAACCGTAACGACGGAACTTAAGGATGTATCCCTGCAATTTAACACGAATATTGAAAAACTTAGCTCTTTTAAAATCATTCATGAATCGAAACAGGAAGTGCCTCTTGATCAAACTACGATTGAGGGGAATACGATGACAAGGCACATTATGGATGGGACTGCTCTTGAAAATGGTACGTATACCGTTGAATGGAGAATTGTTGGAAAAGACGGTCACCCTATAGAAGGGGTCCATCCAACATTTTGACGAAAATATACTCTAAGGATTTTTCTATATAAAAAAGCCAACGTTTCTTATACTTAAGGAATCACCGACTATTTGAGGTTGATCTTATTTCCGATTCTTTTCTCTTTTATATTCTTGGTAATCCCCCTAGCCCTTGCAAAGTAGGGAGGGTTTGCTTCTTTTGGATGGAATCATTTGGATAGATTGAGGCTAATAAATTTCAAGGTTTCTTAGCGTACGCTTTCCGCGTTTTGTTGGCAATACCCCGGTTGACTGTCCAGGGCAAGGGGAGCGAAAACCCGTCCTCCTGCATATATCAAACATAGGGTAGCTACACCTCCTTTGTCATGGACCTTACCTTGTCTTGCCGAGAGCGAGACAAGGTCTTTTTTTGCCCATTTTCTGTGTATTTGATAGATGGACAAAAATTTATAGGTAGATTCGCCGTTTCCGAGTTAATAGCAGGCAAATATACTAAAGGGTAGTCAACTACCCCCATCAAAGGAGAGGATAGAAGTAATGACAAAGGAATTTAGAAAAAGAAAAACAACCTGCAAAAAAAAATCTTCCCAGCAAACAGCGTGTAGCTGTCATCGTAAAAAACACAAACACCGCAAGCCGCCTGTCAAAGTGACGATTTCCTTAGCCAAGGCGATAGACAAGGCGATTGCCAAAAGCCTTGCTAAAAACCTTGCTAAAAACCTTGCTAAAAACCAAGCTCATGCCATTAGTAATGCCACAAGCACAAATGATAACGACAGCGGATCCACCATTAACGATCAACTTACAAGCGAAAGTGGCGCTAAAAATCATTCGGAAAGCGACAGCGACTCGAAAATTTTCGAAAAAGTCGATAACCAAAGTACGGCAACGAACGCCACTAATACCGATAGTGACTCTACCATTAACGAAACGGTTAATTCCACCAGTGGTGCAACCAACACCAGTGATAAC
>NZ_JAMBDM010000020.1:0-102730 GCF_025142895.1 Paenibacillus sp. p3-SID867 | reverse complement strand
AGCTCAAATGTATTCTGCTGCAGATGTGGTGACTAATTTTGGGTTTTACCATCGTGAAAATTTTGGACTCTCTCAAGCAGAAGCAGCAGCTTGTGGTACACCGGTTGTTTGTACTGAATGGGGGGGATTCAAGGATGTTGTACAGCATGGTCTAACAGGTTATTTTGTAGATGCGGTACTAACAAAACGTGGAATACGTGTGGATTGGGCCAAAGGAGTTGCTTCCGTAATTACTTTATTGCAAAGAGAGGATCTACGTGAGGAGATCGGAAGACAAGCCGCCAACTATGCACATCTACATTTTAGTATAGCTGCATTAACAAAAAATTTAGTACACGTGGTGACAGATATACAAAGTAATCTAGCTACGATGAGTAAAGGTGCATTAAATTCCATTGCTTACAAGCCAAGCCGATTTGCTGAACAATACGAGGCCCATAAACGTACATGCGGGTGGTACGCAGCTAGCACAACAACGGACACTCCTAAGTGGTATCCACCAATGTTTGAAGGTGAACAATACGAATTATATGAAAAACTTATGCAGCCTTACTCCACACGATTGGCGGAGGAACTACAAATCAATTCCCTTAGTGAAAACAGCATCCCGTATTTCACCTCGTCGGTCAGGTTCGATATTACTCGATTGCTGGTCATCTCGGAAGATCCGGTCTGGCCCAGTCGTCGATTTCTTTCGCAGAACGAGTACAGTTTGCTAAGTTTCATAGATGGTAAGCGTACTTTGAGTAACATCGTAGCTATGACAGGGATCGAACTTACTACCTGTATACTAAGTGTTTGGAATTTATATTTAGATGGCTTTTTGCTCTTCAAAAATTAGAGGTTTGAAGCACCATGGTTTACGCTGGCATGCCCGGTCACAATCATAATTTCCTTCTAAATGAATTTAGATAATTTTAAGGCATTCTGTTATCAACAATTTAAGTGATTATCATTGAATAACGGGAAACGTTAATTAAAAAATGGCTGGCATTCCTGCCCTCTTTTCATCTGATGAGTGAGTTAAGCGATAAAAAAATCTATTAATAATGTTATATTCGTATGGATTTAATGAATTAATCCTTAAATAAAATTCGATCCCTGTTAAAATATCTCACCAGCCGTTGAGTATATTGGCAGCCAATCTTTTGTGAAGTATGACCTTTAGATGCCCAATCTTTATGTGGATTCATAAAGGTGTTTTATCAACACTTTCGTTACTCTGGGTTGCTTTTTGGTTAAAAGCGGTAGAGTATGTTATTATCGCGGTAAAGCAATGCGTCATTTAAAGCTGAGATACTATTTGGAGGGAGCACTCATTAATAACATCGCAATGAAAGAAGCAATGTCCATGTTAAAGAAAACGAGCCGTACTTTTTTTATACCAATAAGTTATTTGGATTCAGGATTAAGGGAGGCTGTTGCATCAGCCTATTTATGTATGCGGGCTATAGATGAAATCGAGGATCACAATGAACTCGCTGACGAACTGAAGGTGGAACTACTTCTTGAGATTTATGAAACATTTAAAACCCACGATGTTATGGCAACCCAATTCATACTATCGCCTCATCGGACGGTATTACCGGCAGTTACGATGCAAATAGGTAAATGGGCGCTTCTATGTCCGTCTTCCAGTACCGATATCGTATATCGGTACATCTCAAAGATGGCGGTACATATGGCTGAATGGGTTCAAAACGGCTGGAGCATTCATACAGAAGAGGATCTGGACCGATATACCTATAGTGTGGCAGGTATGGTTGGAGAGATGTTATCGGAGCTTTGGTTTTGGCATGACGGAACTCGATCAGATCTAACGAAAGCGATTGCCTTCGGACGAGGTCTACAAGCGGTAAATATCCTCCGTAATAGAGAAGAGGATCTTAAACGTGGTGTTGACTTCTTTCCTGATGGTTGGGGATATAAGGAGATGCAACAGTACACACACCGCAATCTGCAAATTGCCGACTCTTATATCGCAGAGCTGAAGGATGGCCCAGCATTAATGTTTTGCAAGATTCCATTAGCGCTAGCCCAAGCTACAGTCAACCTCATCGCTTCAGGTGGAAATAAATTAACGAGGGATGCGGTTCTAAAAATTGTGAATCGTGTGACTGGGTAAATTTAATTGTCCATATTTAGATTTGAACAAGAAGCCGGAAGACCTGGGTAAAGGGTTCTTTTCTGATCGTTTAACTATTGTAAGCATAGTTACTTCGAGTAGTATCGGAGGACAATAACTTATATTCATAGCTGATTAGATGTGATTGCTGAAGGCGACAAAGTGGGTTCAACGGCACAAGGTCCGTACCTTGGCGAACTTACCGGTATAGCTGCATCAGGCAATTCTTATGTTATTTGAGGTTTATAAGATATGTGTTCACTACACTTTTGAAGTAAAAGTCCTTAACTGCAATGCTCATTAACCCCTTATGTACTATAAGCAGTTTTAAGACATGTTTGATTGTTTCATACAGTCAGTCGGAAAACGGTAGGAGTGCGCATAACGATAACATGTGCCCTTGGACCTTACGAATAAGGTGGATATTTACGACATATAGATTATAAGTCCATTCTCTTCAAGACTCCCGTGACTGCAGCGGATAAAGAGTGTATCGCAGGGTAGCCGCTTCCCAATTAAAGCGGCCTTTTTGTATTATGAAAAAGAATATGATGGTGTAGTTCAGTAACTTCCCTAAATGTAACTCCAATATAAATCATGGCTTACGCCTTAATAAACTAGTTAGGGGTATTTGCTTTTATCAATTATTTTATTTACACTATGTAATAAAAAATCAGATTTTATTGGAGGAATATTTTTATGGCGCTTCATAACTGGGCTTATATATACCTATCTCCGAAATTTAGTCCAGAAAAAAATACAGTTACTACCGGAAATGAAGATTGTAAATTTACTGCTATAGGTATTGATTTTGAGGAAAAAGAACGTGTAATACAAATCGCACAGCAACTCGTGAAAGATGGAGTTCAGATGATTGAACTATGCGGAGGTTTCGGACCTTTATGGATTGCTAAAGTAAGTGAAGCTATAGATAATGCTATTCCAGTTGGAAGTGTTGCATATGGACCTGAAGCACGCCAACCTATGCTTGATTTGCTTGCACCTGAAAAATCAAACGAGGGTTAGACCTTTTTATAATGTGTTTAACTAAATCAATTTAAGGCTTGTCCGTGGAATGGGACAAAAAGCCCTCTCCTTAAGATGATGGTAATGTTGCCATCTATATGGATTTTGTGAAAACTGGGATCAATGGCTATATAAAGGTCATTTAACCAATTAAACAAGAGAAAACTATGAAAGGTTTAAAATGTGGTTTGTTCAAATGTACCGTTAAGATCATTACTTTATAGAATTGAACTAAATATAAAATTTGAAGTCGTTTCTTCAGGGATCGGCTTTTTATATTTTCCGAGGAGGTGGTCGCCATAGCCAGAAAATGCAACACTCCAGCGGCCCAGAATTTACGACTTTCGTGAAATAGTCATTTCTTATTATGAAGTTCAAGGGATGCGGAGTGGGCAACTGTGTACTTTCGCTCATTCTGATAATAAGAAAGGCTGGATTCTAAAAAATGGCATCCAGATAATACCATAACATAGATAAGACGTTATACCGAGGGGGAATTGTGATTAAAGTTAATTTAAAAACTCTAGTTTTGATTATGGGTATATTCTTAATTTCATCATACTTAATTGGATATACGATGAATAAGGAATCAAGTGGGGAAACAAAGATTTTCGAAATTGCGAATACAGAAGAGGTTTTTGGTAAAAAGGATGAAGAAATGGTGACTGTTAGAAAGCACTATATGATTCTAAATCCACCGAAGGATTTAATACAATTGAAAGAATTAGTTGAAAAATACAGTAAGGATCATCCAGTTGAAGGTGAAATTAAAATAATAGAAGGAAAAAATCGGTTTTTTTATATGTACTTCTATAGGGAAAGCAAGGATTTTCCAAGAGACTGGCAGCCCGATGAAAGCTACATGAATACAGATCGGATAGAACATCATAAACATGATCTGATTACATCAATAATTTGGTCTGATGTAGACTCACAAAAAAAATACTATAGTTATGACAAAAGTAAGGAAGGGAAGGTAATTAAGAGAATGCATTTTATTGAGGATCAGCTTGTTGAGTGATACCTTTCCATACATGAACGAGGTGGACGCGGCCAAAGAGTTATTTCAGACATTACTGCTTTTAAACTGCCTAGACAATCAATTTTAAATAGTGTTTCTCTAAAAGAAATAAACTCATTAGCCACCTTAAGAATTGCAGATAAAAATTCTTCTTCAACAACAGTGTTTTTCGTCTCTTTGGTTGTGCCTTCAAAAATCAACCATCTTCACTAGACGTGTAATCCCTTGCTAATCTTTCTGCAGCATCCGCTTTTTCAGTTTTCGATGAATGATCTGAGACCAATTCCTCCAGAGCAGTTTCCCAATCAATAACAGCAGGTTCATTAACCGATACTTCAACAGAATCTTCAGTTGGGACTTCATTTTGTTCGTCCTCTTTCGATACCGTGTCAGTTTTATTCGTTTCGGACTCATAAGGATCCTTAGTTTCAATGTCTTGATTCGCGTATTCTTTAGTTGCTGTTTGCTCGGAGCAGGCCGATAACTGAAGAAATCCCAATATTAAAACGACACTCCATTTCATGTTTGATTTCAATGTTAGCCCTCCTAAAACTTAACAAATATAAGATCTCTGTATCAAATGAATGCATTAATTACTATGTTTAAATTTCACTAAATTAAGAACACAAGTCATGCGTGAGTAATCCAAAGCCAATGAGTGTTTTTATTGAGCGCTTTTAAAGTTTTGAGTCGGCGATATTAACTGGTATCGCGCTGCTGTCTAATTTAAACAAAAAATTCCATGGAATAATTTGTTGACTATTTCACGATGACATGCTATATTTTTTTCGGATTAAATAGTAATGATTACAATTAAGTTGCACTGAGTAAACACGGGAAGAGATAGGGGGATCAATGAAAGTCTGGCCTAGCAGGGAAACTTATGGGCAGTTCAGTAATTATTTTTAGGAGGGAAAGCGTGAACAGAATTGTTAAGGTATGTATGTACATGATCACGGTTGCACTAATAGCAGGGTGTGGTGAAGCAACTCAGGGTAAGAATGGTGAGTCGGCAATCCTAGATGAAATTATCTATGCAACTGCGAAAGATATTCATGACATGAATCCTCATTTATACACGGGATCCATGCCAGCTCAGGGAATGGTGTACGAGTCTTTGGTAGAGAACACAGAAGAAGGCATAAAACCATTGTTAGCTGAAAAATGGGAGGTTTCGGAAGATGGAAAAGTGTATACCTTTTATTTAAGAAAAAATGTGAAGTTTCATGACGGAGAGCCGTTTAATGCCGAAGCGGTCAAGCAAAATATCGATGCCGTCCAGCGTAATGCCGAAAAGCACGCTTGGATAAAACTATCGACCAAAATAGAAAGTGTGACTGTTCTAGATGATTACACCGTCCAAGTCAATTTGAGCGAATCATATTATCCTGCACTGGTCGAACTGTCCATGACGCGACCCTATGTATTTATTTCCCCCAAAGACTTCATTCAAGGTGAGTCAAAGAATGGCGTGAGTGGATCCAACGGCACAGGTCCTTACATATTTAAGGAACATCAGATCGACCAGTATGCATCCTTCACCGCCAATGAGGAGTATTGGGGAGGGACGCCAAAAATCAAAAAAATTACTGCAAAAGTACTTCCGGCCGGTGAAACTACGTTCCTCGCTTTGCAAAAAGGAGAAGTGAATTTCGTATTCACTGATGACCGGGGAGCGGACAGCCTCGATGTACAAGCGATGAACCGCTTGGTCGATACGGGGAATTACCAAATAGTCCGAAGTGACGCCATGAATACAAAAATGATCGTTGCCAACAGCAGCCAATCAGAAAGCCCGATAAGCGAAACGGCCGTCCGGGAAGCTATCTGGTATGCAATAGATCGGGAAACCATCAGCAAGGACATATTTGAAGGGACAGAAGCGGAAGCGGATCGATTGTTCTCATCCAACGTCAATTATGCAGACGTCCAATTAAAGGAGCGGGGTTATGATGTAGAAGCGTCCGAGCTCTTACTGGACCAAGCCGGATGGAAATTAGCCGGGGGCGATGACGTCAGAAGTAAGTCGGGTCAAAGGCTGGCCATGAATTTATATTACGACAGCAACTCCTCCTCACAAAAAACACAGGCTGAATTTATTCAAAATGCATTAAAATCGATTGGATTACAACTGGATATTATCGGCGAAGAATCCAGTTCCATTGCGAATCGCCGATCTACAGGGGATTATGAATTATTGTTCAATCAAACTTGGGGATTGGCGTATGATCCTCAAAGCACCATCTCGGCCTTCACTTCGGAAGCTTCTTATCTCCACACTACCAAGGGAATCGAGGAAGCAGATGACCTCTACAACCTTATTCAGAAGGTAATGGTCTCTACCGATGAAGATAACCGGACAAATTTGTATGCGGAGATCATGCGAATCGTGCATGATGAGGCTGTATTTATCCCGATTTCGAATGGCAGTGTTACGGTGCTCGCACCTAAGGCATTAAAAGGGATTGCTTTCAAACAAACGCAATTCGAACTCCCATTCGAACGCATGTATTTTGAATAGGACAGATCATCATTCGATAAGGAGACATGTATGGGAAGTTATATTATTAAACGTCTATTATTGTCCGTTCCAATTCTGGTCGTCATATCGTTTTTGACTTTCCTATTGATTAATCTGTCTCCGATGGACCCTGTGGAAGTAGTGCTTCGCGCCCAGGAGGTCCCTGAAATCACGGACGAGCTGGTTGCCAAAACGAGGGAAGAGCTGGGAATGAATCAGCCATTCCTTAAACAGTATGCAGACTGGGTGTTAGCCTGTCTTCGACTGGATTTTGGAGAGTCCTATGTAACAGGGCAATCGGTTTGGTCATTAATAGGCCCGGCATTTCTTAATACGTTAAAGCTAACTTTGGTTTCTTCAGTCATCATTATCATGCTGTCCATCATCTTGGGGGTTGTTTGTGCACTCAATGAAGGTAAGTTATTGGATCGATCAATCAGAGGGTGGTCCTTCATTCTGACCGCAATGCCTTCCTATTGGCTGGCCTCGCTTATGATCTGGTATTTTTCCGTCCATTTGGACCTATTACCGACAAGCGGGATGGATTCTTATCAAAGCTACATTCTACCGGTGACGGTCATATCAATGGCATATGTAGGCATTTACTTCAGAAACGTAAGAAGCTCCATGCTCTTTCAATTACACGAAGATTATGTAGTCTATGGGAGAGCTTGCGGTTTGCCTGAGAGGAAGATCACCATTCATATTCTACGAAATTCCTTGCAGGTTGCCGTATCCATATTTTGCATGGCCATTCCGATTATATTGGGAAGTACGGTCGTTATCGAAAATGTATTTGCATGGCCGGGACACGGTCGTCTAAGCATAAAGTCGATTCTGAGCAGAGACTTCCCAGTCATACAGGCTTATGTCCTTATTATGGCCGTAGCTTTTGTATTGTTTAACACCCTGGCTGATCTGATTAATGCGGCATTGAATCCGAAGCTAAGGAAGGAAATCTAATGAGAGTCCTGAAAAATTTAAGCAATGACAAGCTAGCCATGCTGTCTCTGATTGTTATTGCAGCAATCATAATCGTAGGAGTCGCAGCTCCATTGTTCGCTCCGCATGATCCTAACGAAGTAAATATGAATCTTCGATATGGGGGGATTTCCTGGTCTCATTGGCTTGGTAACGATCATTTAGGGAGAGATATTCTATCCCGGCTGATTTACGGCATTCGCCCCAGTATCCTTTGGGTTTTAGTTGCACTCTTGGCATCTGTAGGCGTGGGGGCGATTATAGGCTTTATCTCAGGTTACTTTCGCGGGAAAACAGATAAGGTATTCATGAGACTATGCGATATTATGCTATCCTTTCCGGGATATGTCATGACCTTAGCGGTCGTGGGCATTCTGGGGGCGGGACTCGAGAACATATTGATTGCATTCGTTGCTATGAAATGGGCGTGGTTTGCCCGCGTCATCAGGACATCGGTCATGCAGTATTCCGAGATGGATTATGTCAAGTTTTCAAAAGCAGCGGGCATCAACAATCGCAAGATCATCCTTCAACATATTGTTCCCGTGACGTTTTCCGATATTGCAGTTACTGCAAGCGGTTCGATGTGTTCCATGATTCTGCAAATTTCAGGATTATCATTTCTTGGATTGGGAATAAAGGCCCCGCACGCCGAATGGGGAATGATGCTGAATGAGGCGAGAGAGGTAATGTTCTCGCGTCCGGAACTCATGCTTGCGCCTGGGCTGGCCATAGTAGTTGCCGTCTTAGCATTTAATTTTTTGGCGGATGGACTTCGGGATGCGTTGGATCCGAAACGAATGAACTCAGGAAGAATGCAAAGAAAAGCAGAGGTGGAGAAACCGGCCTATGAGTATGCTTGAGGTTAATCAACTGAGGGTATGGAACGCGAAAGATGGGAAAGAGATCATCCATAACAGCTCGTTTCAATTAAAGTCAGGCACCTGTCTGGCCATCGTAGGGGAAAGCGGAAGCGGTAAATCCATGACATGCAGGTCGATTATCCGATTACACAAGCCAGGTATTCGTCAATCCGGAAATATCTTGTTTAAAGGGGATGATTTAACCCTACTCCCGGAGAAGGAAATGAGAAAAAGACGTGGCAAATACATTTGCATGATCATGCAGAATGGAATGAGCGCATTTGATCCATCATGCGTAGTCGGCGTGCATTTCAAGGAGACGCTAAAGCAGCATTTTGGCTGGGGTAAAAGCGAGGCAGAATCCATCATGATCAATGCCATGAAGAGCGTCATGCTTCATGATCCACAGGAGATCATGAATAAATACCCTTACCAATTGTCGGGCGGGATGCTGCAGCGATTAATGATTGCATTGGCATTGGTGCTTGAACCCGACGTTATTATCGCGGACGAACCGACTACAGCACTGGATACGATTTCTCAATATGAAGTGCTCGAGCAACTGATCCAGCTTCGCGAACGCACGGGAAGTTCTATGATATTTGTTTCCCACGATCTGGGGGTTGTAAGGAAGATTGCGGACGAAGTGATTGTGATGAGAAACGGCGAGATTGTTGAAAGGGGCATAACCGAAACGGTATTTGCATCAGCGAACCACGCATACACCCAATACTTGGTTTCTACTCGCCTCGAGCTGAGCAACCATTTCAATTCCATCATGAAAGGGGAGTAATCCGTGCTGAAAGTCGAAGGCGTCGATAAATCCTACCGCATTGGTGGATGGTTGACGGGGAGAAGGCAAAACATTCTCAAAAACGTAAGTTTTGAATGCAGGAGAGGGGAATGTCTTGGCATCATTGGAGAAAGCGGGAGCGGGAAGTCAACGCTCGGACGACTCATCTTGGGCATCGAGAAGCCAGATAGTGGAAGGATCGTTTTCGAAGGGAACAATGTGACACACCGACAAACCAGATTGGGCAATATCAGTGCAGTATTTCAAGATTATACATCTTCCATTAACCCGTACTTTACGGTTGAAGAAGCCGTGATGGAACCATTGAAAGCTCTGAGAAAACCCGGAAACGATCTTCGAGGCAAAGTCGACGTTCTGTTGGGTCGAGTCGGGTTGGATTCTTCGTACAAAAAAAAGTATCCTCATGAGTTGTCCGGAGGGGAAGTGCAAAGGGTTTGCATCGCAAGAGCCGTTTCAACGGAGCCAAAGTGCATTGTGTTCGATGAAGCCGTGAGTTCCTTGGATGTATCTGTTCAAATTCAAGTTCTACGATTATTAAAGGAACTTAAAAAAATCTATCAGATGAGTTATGTCTTTATTACCCATGACATACAAGCAGCAGCTTACCTTTGCGACCGGATCCTTATTTTTAAAAGTGGTCAGGTTGAAGAGACCGTTCATGTCGAGCAATTAAAGCAGGTCCAATCGGACTATGCCAAGCGACTGATCGATCACTTGATTACATTTTGACATTTTCAACGCAGGAGGATTGAATGATGAGTGGAGCGATGTCTTGGCCATTTCTGCGTTTATATTTGCTCACACTGCTATATTTCAGCGCCAATGCCATTCTGAACGTCATCATACCGCTTCAGGGAGCTGCATGGGGAGCAAGCGGCACAACGATCGGCATTATTATGGGCGCTTACATGTTTACAACTATGTTTTTTCGGCCGTGGGCCGGCCAATGGATCCAAAAGTACGGACCAATTAGGGTGCTTCGCATTATTCTCTTGGTCAACGCTGCTGCTTTAATACTGTATTCATTCACCGGGTTAGGTGGGTATTTGCTTGCAAGAATACTGCAGGGTGTTTCAACAGCATTTTTTTCGATGGCCCTGCAGATTGGCATTATTGACGCTTTGCCAGAGAAAGATCGTTCTCAAGGCATCTCCTTTTACTCTTTATTTTCATATATTCCGGGCATTATCGGTCCTGTTTTTGCTATAGGTTTCTGGCAAACGAACGGGATGGACTCCATATCGATCATCTTAATCCTGATTGCTATCAGTACTGGTCTTTTCGGTTACGCAGTTAAAATGGACCCGGCAACGGGAACTTCCGATACGCAGACCACGAATTCAGGGGTATTTCAGTCCTTTGGTCAGATCATAAAAAATCCACTCATGTTCAAATGCAGTGTACTGATGCTCTCGTCGTCGATCGTGTTTGGAGCGGTAACCACGTTTATGCCGCTGTACGGTTCTCAGTTAGAGAGCGGCCATGCCGGTATCTATTTGATGCTTCAAGCTGCTGTTGTAGTCGCTGCTCGTTTCACGCTAAGAAAAAGAATCCCATCTGATGGCAAATGGCATTCGTGGTTTGTCATGGGAATCATGTTTCTCATTGCCCTCGCTTCCCTATGCATCAGTATTTCTCAACTATGGGGTTCTCTGTTTCTGTACGTAGGAGCCATTGTTATGGGCATTGCGCAGGCGCTCCTGTATCCGACACTAACAACTTATTTATCTTTTGTATTGCCTCAACAAAGCCGCAATGTATTGATAGGCTTGTTTATCGCAATGGCCGATCTCGGAGTTTCTTTGGGCGGTGTCGTTATGGGACCGATCGCCGATGTTCTATCTTACTCCTCCATGTACTTGATCTGTGCTGCCTTGGGACTGATTATGATTGTTTTTGCATATGGGCGCAGAGATAGGAAGGCTTCGAGAAGTCAGGCCAGTGAAGAAGAAAATGTTCAGAGTACATAGCTTCATCCGTATTAATCGTAATAATTACACTGGATTTAAAGGAGATGTAACCCATGCGCAAACGACTAGGTATCGTATTTTTGATAATTGCAGCACTCATTTCTGGCTGCAGCAGTGTTCCCCAAGACCCGCCTCAAGAAACGGGGACTGAAAATGCAACGGACAGAACGGATCCAAATGTTGAAAAAGCAACGCCAAGTGCTGAAGAGGCAGCGTCAAATGAGGAAGGAAAAAACTCCGAAGCGACATTCAAGGATGTTACCGGAACGGAAATATCCGTTGACCTCCCGGTGGAGAAGATTGCTTGTTTAACAGAGATCTGCGTAGATGCCCTGGGATTGAAACCAGCTGCAGTAACTGCAGGAGGACTTGCGCCAGAACCGGAGTTTTATGGTGAGGAAGCAGCAAGCCTTGGACAAATTGGAGGAAGCTTCTTTGAACCCAATTTGGAGGATATTTCGTTAGCGGGGCCAGATCTGGTCATCGGATTGGAAGGAACCCATGAAGGTTTACGGGAAGGCTTAGCCGGCATTGCTCCGCTGTACATCGTCCAGCCCAAGAGTATGCAAGAATCGATCGAGTTCCTGCAGCATATGGGCCAGTTGACCGGAAGAATAGCGGAAGCCGAAGCGGCCGAGAAGCGCTTGCTGGATAAATTCAACTTCTACAAAGAACACAGCCCGAAGGATAAAACCGCGTTGGTCATGTATGGGTCTGATGTAAATTTCGGAATCGATACGGCCGGGTCACTCGTAGGCTCGGTGCTGGCGGAAGTGACGCAATACCCATGGCCCGCACCAGAGGCCGATGGCGGCCATCAAGCAGGGGGGATGGCTTATTCGTTGGAAAAAGTGCTTGAGAACGATCCGGATTACATTTTTGTCGAGACCTTCACGTTCAGCCCCGATTCACAGCCATTATCCGAGCAGTTCAAGACGAATCCGCTGTGGTCCAGACTCAGCGCGGTAAAGAATGGACAGGTTCATGAGATGCGCACATCCGTATGGGCGAGCGGCAGAGGAACGCGTTCGCTCGGCATCATATTAGACGAAGCGATGAGCATCCTGTATCCCGAGCTTTATAAGAAAGCGGTGGAATAGCATTGCAGCGTACCGATTCCACCATAGTCAAGAGAGCAAAAATAGGGGGTGCGCCCCTTTTTTTTGCCTTGTTTATCATGCTGGCTGCTGCTATGGCGGTAGGCATGAAGTACGGCTACCCGGAAATATCCTGGTCAAGTTTGCGGCAGCTGCTGTTCTTAAACGGGGGAACCGAACTTGAGAGGGTGTCCGTTATGGAGATCAGGCTCCCTCGAATCGTACTAGGATGCATTGCCGGAGCGATGCTGGGGTTATGCGGCGTTCTTCTGCAGGATGGACTTCGAAATTCATTAGCAGGTCCGGAGTTGTTAGGTGTTTCTTCGGGAGCTTCGTTTATGATGGCCCTTATTACGGTTTTACATGTTCCTGTCTCCTACGGCATGCAGCCGTGGTTTGCCCTTCTTGGGGGACTGATAGGCGGGGCTGTGGTTATCTTGGCAGCTGGGGGAAGAAATGGAGGCATACATATAATCCTTATTGGCGCTGCAGTAACTGCGATCATGAATGGATTGGTGGTATGGGTGATTACGATGGGGTCATCCAATAGTGCAAGCCTCTTGTTTACGTTCCTGATGGGGAATTTGGCGAACCGCAATTGGACTCATGTCGGTCATCTGTTGCCCTGGGCGCTCGTTATGATTCCCCTTTCCCTAAGCTTCGCCAGATCTTTGAACGTAATGCGCTTGGGGAGCGAGACGGCCGAAGGTCTGGGACTTCATGTCATGCGGGTGCGTATTTATCTGCTTATCGTATGCTGCGCGATGACGGCAGCGGTTGTATCCCAGTGCGGACCCATTGGCTATATCGCCTTGATCGCTCCTCACCTTATACGGAGCTTATCACAGCAATATGACGCAAAGTTCGTTCTACCATTCTCGGCAATGCTCGGAGCCGTACTGTTAACAACAGCCGATGTCCTTGCACGAACCGTATTTATGCCCAGGGAAGTGCCTGTCGGGCTTTGGACGACTCTAATCGGCGGACCTGTTATTATCGCATTGTTTTTGCGTAAGCTTGGGGGGCGGTCTTCAGAATGAACAAGCTGATCCGTAATCGCAATCCCTATGAGATGACATATAAGATCGGACTCATGGTAGCCTTGCTGCTTGTCCTGATTCTGTGTGTCATGCATATCGCATTTGGCAAAGTGGTGATTTCACCGCAGCATATTCTGCGTGCATTGGCAAACGTGCATGAAGAGGCACATCATCGACAAATCATATGGCAGCTTCGACTGCCAAGGACTTTGATTGCGCTTGTAGCGGGTGCCATGCTGGGTCTGGCAGGAGCGATTCTTCAGTCCATAACCCGCAACCCGTTGGCAGAGCCAGGATTGCTCGGCGTATCGGCAGGCTCGGTGTTGATGATCGTCATATGGATCACTTTTGCTCACGGGTTAGGAGACGCGACAAAATATCTTCCTTTGGTTGCATGGATCGGCGGTATTGGCACCGTCCTCTTTGTAAACACATTAAGTCTAGGTAAGGGAATGGATATCACCAGGCTTGCGTTAGTCGGAATACTAATGGGCAGTGTATTGCAATCCTGCACCTCATTGATCCTGCTCCGGCATACGGAAGCGGTCGGCAGCATCTTGTTATGGATGATCGGATCCCTTAATGGCCGGGTCTGGGTGCATTGGGATAT
Organism: Paenibacillus sp. p3-SID867; assembly: GCF_025142895.1. Lineage (NCBI taxonomy): Bacteria > Bacillati > Bacillota > Bacilli > Caryophanales > Paenibacillaceae > Paenibacillus > Paenibacillus sp. p3-SID867. The sequence continues at coordinate 88,662 of NZ_JAMBDM010000020.1, read as the reverse complement.
GCTTTGGCCTTGGGCTTTACTGATCATTCCTCTCGGTCTTCTTAGCGCTGGAGCTGCGAATGCGTTGCAATTGGGGCAGTCTACGGCGGCTAGTCTGGGCGTACCTGTTCGCCGAATGAGATGGATGATGCTGATCCTAGCAGCAATGCTGACCGCCGGAGCGGTTGCAGCCGTTGGCGCAATCGGATTTATCGGTCTTATCGGTCCTCATATTGCAAGAAAGCTGGTAGGCCAAGATGCAAGAAGATTATTCCCTTTCAGTACGGTTGTCACAGGCGTGCTGCTGCTCGGCGCCGATGTCATTGCTCAGGCCGTGTCGTTCGAGCTGCATGTATTCGGTTTAAGTTCGCAAGTTTCCCTTCCGGTAGGGGCAGTTACCGCCTTTATGGGGGCTCCTTTTTTTCTGTATCTCATTAAGCAAAAAAGAAAATCACATTAAATGTTTCAACGAACAAGGAGACAGAGACGAAGATGAAAGAAGATCAATCCCAAAAACCCTTGCTGGAAGCTCAGAAAATAGAGCTGCGATATAACGACAAACCCATCCTCAAAGAGCTGTCCATGGATATCCTATCGGGTGGTGTGACCGCGCTCTTGGGCACGAACGGATCCGGCAAATCCACGCTGCTTAAAACCATGGCACGGCTGCTTATGCCGCAGAAAGGGTGTGTATATCTGGATGGGCATGCCATTGCAAAAGAATCTCCGAGGGCCTTGGCAAGGAAAATGGCGATACTCCCTCAGTCACCGGAGGTTCCGATGGCCATAACGGTCAGAGAGCTGGTAGAGCAGGGACGGTATCCTCACGTAGGTCCGCTGCGGATGTTGAAAAAGCAGGATCATGCTGCAATCGAAGAGGCGCTTGAGGTTACCGGAATGCAAGCTTTCGAGCAGCGGCCGCTGGATTCCCTTTCGGGGGGAGAAAGGCAGCGAGCGTGGATTGCCATGGCGATCGCGCAGTCGACTCCCGTGTTAATGCTGGATGAGCCTACGACATTTTTGGATGTTCGACATCAGTTGGAGATATTGGAGCTCGTTAGAAGGCTGAATCAAGAGAGAGGGACTACGATTATTGTTGTGCTTCATGATTTGAATCAGGCGGCGAGATACGCAGATCGAATGGTTGTTCTAAAGGACGGGCGGGTTGTACAGGATGGTACGCCGGATCGAGTGCTGACTGAAGCTGTGCTGCAGGAAGTGTTCGGAATACACGCTACGGTGTTGAAGGATCCTGTGGCGGGAACGCCTATCTTCCTGCCCCATTCCATCGTTCATCGCGAAGGATAAGGAATTGCTCAACGCTTGCAAAATCAAGGGCTGGTAGACCAGGGATCCATGATCATCTTTGGTCTATTCGCTGTGGTTTTTTTGGAGCCAAGATAATTTGTGATCCTAACGACGTGATGTATCGAAATATAGACGTTTGACATTTTGAATAAAAGGAATTATATTAGGGTTGTCATAAATCGTAATCATTACGAATAATATGGATTAGTCTATTTTAAGTCCAATATCAAGTCACAAGGAGAAGAATGCAATGACACAACAACAAATCCCCGTAACGGTACTCAGCGGGTATCTAGGTTCGGGAAAAACAACGGTATTAAATCACGTTTTGAATAACCGGCAAGGACTGAAGGTCGCTGTCATTGTAAATGACATGAGCGAGATTAACATTGATGCAGCGCTGGTTAAGGGAGAGGCGTCCTTATCACGCACGGAAGAGAAGCTGGTCGAGATGTCCAACGGATGCATATGCTGCACGCTGCGAGATGATTTAATGGAGGAAATTGAAAAACTCGCAAATGAACAACGGTTTGATTACATTCTGATTGAATCCACAGGCATCAGCGAACCGATCCCGGTCGCTCAGACATTTACATATGCCGACGAAGAGACAGGGATTGATCTAACGAATCTGGCCAAACTCGATTGTTTGGTAACCGTCGTGGACGCTAATCGATTCTGGCAGGATTTCGCATCCGGTCAGAGCCTTCTGGACCGCAATCAGGGCGCAGGAAGCGAAGATGATCGTGATGTCGTGGATTTGCTGATCGATCAGATCGAAACTTGCGATGTACTGCTGCTAAATAAATGTGATCTCGTGGATGACGCGGAATTGAACAAGCTTGAAGCTGTCCTTCGGAAGCTGCAGCCGAGCGCCAAGATCATTCGTACCTGGAATGGGCAAGTCGATCCGTCTGAGATCTTGAATACGGGATTGTTTGATTTTGAACGTGTAAGCATGTCAGCTGGATGGATCCAGGAGTTACAAAAAGAAACGCATGTCCCGGAGACCGAAGAGTATGGAATTAGTTCCTTCGTGTATCGTCGCAGAAGACCCTTTCATCCATCCCGGTTGGCTGAATTCATGGGGGAATGGCCTGAACAGGTTGTTCGAGCCAAAGGACTGGTGTGGTTGGCTGCAGATGGAGATGTTGCGGCAAGCTTAAGCCAAGCCGGCCCCTCGATTCAGTTTGGACCCGCTGGATATTGGGTTGCCGCTCTTCCTGCAGCCGAAAGAGAGGAGATTTTACGAACCGAGGAGGATGTTCGGGCGAAATGGGACACCGATTGGGGAGACCGGCAAACCGAGTTGGTGATGATCGGGATCGACATGGATCGGGAGAATGTTGAGGATGCGTTGGATCAGTGTCTGCTTACAGATGAGGAAATGAGCTTGAATTGGGCGCGCTTTGAGAATCCATTGCCTTGGATTGCATAGCTGATAGAGCGGCTATTGATTTAAAATTACGTGAACAGCGCGCTAGAAGAATAAACCGAGGGATAGGAGGTATTTTTGCGTGGACCCATTTACGTACAAAAGGATCTGTGCAATTCTCGAGGGTTACATTGCCGTGAAAGTACCTGCGGATCTTAGGGCGTCTGTTCGGCTAACGTATCGGACTCTTGAAGATACCGTCATCCTTTCGGAAGAAAGACCCGATTGGGATCGACGGGAGTGGATGTCTACCGAGCTAGTGCAATTTCATTTCCACAAAGGTACATGGAGAGTCTATGCCAAGCCGAACGGCAATGAATGGATTCCAGTTTCGTCTATTAATCCCAGCAATGATTTTGAAGAGGTGCTGGAGCAGGTAGAAATTGATGCCCAAGAGGTTATATGGGTTACTTAAACCGGGATACATCCATCTATATACACACTGAAGGAGCAACAACTATCGATGAGCAAAAGTAATACGAGTCAGCGTCTTCCCCGTGCGAAGGGAATTGACATGGCAAGCCTATATTCTCCCAAGGACTGTGCCAAAAAGGCAAAGCATCTCATTTTACCAGAAATCAATCAAAGAATTGTGAAAGAATTTGTTGAAATTTTAGGGATGAGGGAGGAGTTTGAACAGCATGGCGTGCCGGTTCCAAACAAGATTGTCATGTACGGCCCTCCAGGAACAGGAAAGACCTTAACGGCTTTTTACATGGCTAAGGTCCTTGAACTTCCACTTGTCTTGGTTCGCTTGGACGCGATCATCCACAGTCATTTGGGGGAAACCGGAAGCAATATCCGTAAAATATTCGATTATGCCGGCACATTTTCGTGTGTTCTGTTCCTGGACGAATTCGATGCCATTGCCCGGACTCGAGATAACAACGATGAAGTCAAGGAGATGGCGCGTGCTGTAAATACGTTGCTCCAATGCTTGGATGACTTTGGAGACCAGAGCATTATTATGGCGGCCACCAATTTAGAAAAGGATCTGGATCAGGCTATATGGCGCCGATTCGATACGAAGTTAATCTATACCGTGCCTGAGCTGGAGCAAAGGAAGCAATACATTGAAATTCTCATTGGCGAATTTGAATATGATCCGTCAATTCTCACTGAAACTTGCAAGCAGCTTGCAAGGTGCAGCTTTGCTGATATTGAACAAATTGTACTAAAAGCAAAACGAAAAGCGATTATTGAGCGAATGCCTCTTCAGATGAAGCATATGCAGAACGCTATTGAAGAGTATAATCCAATAACCGTCGCTGCTCATTAATAGATGTCATAACTCCGATAGATGGGTTGACAAAAGATACACATAGAGGTTAGTATTACTAATCGTAAACATTACTAATAAGGAGGATGCAAAATATGAGAGTCATCGTTACATTGGCATGCACCGAAACGGGAGATCGCAATTACACGACAACCAAAAATAAGAAAAATCATCCAGAGCGTTTGGAAATGCGCAAGTATTGCCCTAGATTGAAAAGATATACGTTACATCGCGAGACACGTTAATATAAGCAGCGTCATTAATCGTAATTATTACGCAAGACAGTGTTGAATGTTCTGTCATGAGGAAGGAAGAGATAGAAATGATTATGTCCTCCATGCGCGACGTCGTGTTTGGATACGGAGATCAAACCGTCATCGAGAACCTGTCACTGGATATCCATACCGGGCAATTTATCGTTATTTCAGGCCCCAATGGTGCAGCGAAATCGACCTTGCTTAAATTGATGCTGGGTTTGATCAAGCCTTGGAGCGGAACGATTGAAATGAATCGTGTATCGGAGGACGGATCACCAATAACGGTTGGTTATGTTCCTCAACTTGTGGGTTCATTTAACGCCGGTTTCCCCAGCAGAGTCATCGAACTCGTTCGTTCAGGCCGTTATCATCGTCTCGGGTTGTTCAAACGGTTTGCAGCCAGCGATCATGAGGCCGTCAAGCAAAGCTTGATTGAAGTGGGGATGTGGGAATATCGCAACCATAAAATTGGTGAATTGTCAGGGGGTCAGAAGCAACGGGTTTGTATTGCCAGAGCATTGGCTCAGGAGCCGGAGGCGCTAATCCTTGATGAACCAACAACCGGGATGGATGAAGCGAGCCGTAAAGAGTTATACAAGCTGCTGGATCGTTATGTGAAACATAGAGGCAAAACCGTGATCATAGTCACCCATTCATTGGAGGAAATCGATCCTTACCTGGACCGGGTCGTCCATCTGGAACGAAAGGAGGATACGGGATGGCGATGCTCGGTTACGAATTCATGCAGCGTGCGTTTTGGGCAGGAGGCCTGATCGGTGTAATCGCTCCGATCCTCGGCGTATATTTAATGCTTCGTCGGCAGGTGCTTATGGCTGACACACTTTCCCATGTATCGCTGGCAGGGGTGGCACTAGGATCGTTCTTGCATCTCAATCCGACGATAAGCGGATTTGTGATCGCCATTCTCGGAGCTCTTGTCATTGAACAGCTTCGAAGGGTATACCGCACCTACACCGAGGTGCCGGTAGCCATTATCATGACCTCCGGACTGGCAGTGGCCGTCGTCCTGATGAGTTTGAATCCGCATTTGAACAAAAGCTTCAGTTCCTACCTTTTTGGATCCATCGTTGCGGTCAGTGATACACAACTAGCTCTGATTGCCATCGTAGCCGCATTAGGGCTGGTGTTTTTTGTTGCCTTACGCCGGCCCCTGTATAACTTCGCCTTTGATGAGGAGACTGCTGCAATTTCAGGAACTCGGGTTTCGCTTCTTTCGTTTTCATTCGCCGTGTTTACAGGCATGACGGTCGCTGCTTCCATGCCGATCGTTGGCGTATTGCTAGTATCGGCACTTATTGTACTTCCAGCCTCGATCGCACTCCGGATTGCTCCCGGATTTTTAGCTGCCATGGGCGTAGCCGTCATTACAGGATTGGTTGGCGTATTCTCGGGGTTAACCGCCTCCTACTATTTGAATTCACCACCCGGTGGCACGATTGCTCTCATTTTGTTAGGGTTCTTGCTCATAGCTGTATTCATTCAGAGGCTTCTGCAATTGCGAAATCGAAGAGCTGTACAAATACACAAACCGAAAGTAAGAGGAGTTATTAATCATGATTAAGAGTTATAAACGAATCCTTGCCGCTTTTTCATTATCCGCAGCATTGGCTGTCGCGGGCTGCGGTTCTGCCAAGCCAAGTGAATCCAATGGAAGCATGAATACAACAGATAGCCAAGTAACAGACACATCAACAGCAACAAAATTAAAGATTAAAACAAGCTTCTATCCGATGTATGAATTTACGCGCCAAGTCGCTGGCGATTTGGCGGATGTTGAGAATTTGGTACCTGCAGGGGTTGAACCGCATGACTGGGAACCTACGCCGCAGGATATGGCAGGCATTGCTGATGCTGACGTGATTGTGTATAACGGTGCAGGTATGGAGAGCTGGATTGATCAGGTACTGGATAGCGTCAAAGATCGTGATCTGAAGATAATTGAGGCTAGTCAAGGGATAGGGATCATGGAAGGCGAAGGGCATTCCCATGCACACGACCATGGGACAGAAGGCGAACACAGCCACGAAGATGAGCATTCACACGACCATGGCACAGAGGGCGAACACAGCCACGAAGAAGAACATGCTCATGACCATGGCTCAGAAGGTGAACACAGCCATGAAGAAGAACATGCGCATGACCATGGCACAGAGGGCGAACATAGCCACGAGGATGAACATGCGCATGACCATGGCGAAGAAGGCGGGCATCATCATGATCACGGAGGTCTTGATCCTCATGTGTGGCTTTCGCCTGCTCTTGCTATTCAGCAAGTGCGTAATATTGAACAAGGCCTAGCTGAAGCAGATCCTGAGCATAAGGATGCCTACAAAGCGAATGCAGATGCCTACGTAAGCAAGCTGGAGGCGTTGGATCAGGAGTTTAACGAAGGATTGAAGGATTCCAAGAGAAAAGACTTCATCACCCAGCATGCTGCTTTCGGGTATTTGGCCCATGAATATGGTTTAACCCAGGTACCGATCGCGGGGTTGTCTCCGGATCAAGAGCCGTCGGCTTCGCAAATGGCGAAGATCATTGAATTTGCCAAGGAGAACAATGTAAAAACTATATTTTTTGAAACGCTCGTCGCCTCAAACGTTGCAGAAACGATTGCAACTGAAATCGGAGCATCCACAGCCGTGCTGAATCCGATTGAAGGCTTGACGGAGGAAGATATCGCAAAAGAACTTGATTATATTGCAATCATGCATCAAAATCTCCAAGCCTTGCAGGCTGCTTTAAATGAATAAATCTTAAGAATAGAGGAGGATTGTTTTAGATGGCAAAAAAGTCCAAAGTCATTAAAGAACGAAAAAGACAGCAAGTCGTGGCCAAATATGCTGAAAAACGTAGGGAGCTAAAAGAAAAAGGGGACTATGAGGGACTGCAGAAGCTTCCTCGTGACTCATCCCCGACACGACTTCACAATCGCTGCGCGGTTAGCGGCAGACCAAGAGGCTATATTAGCAAGTTTGGCGTGTCACGGATCGTGTTTCGCGAGCTAGCCCACAAAGGACAAATTCCAGGCGTGAAAAAGTCCAGTTGGTAAGACGCAACATCTGGGTATAGGATCGTGGGCTGTCGTACTAAAGTTGTCTAACATAAATCATATCATGATAGTAGCAGGCAGGTGATCAGGTTGAATCCTGGCATGCAGCTCGATAAAATGATTGACTACCTGGTTGAGCATGGCGTGCGAATTACAACGCAGCGAAGATTCCTTGTTGATCTGATTTTAGGATTAAAGCGTCCATTCTCAGCCATAGAGATATACCAAGCCATGGAGAAAACCTTTCATGGATTGAGTTACGGTACAGTATATCGGAATCTTGAGCTTTTTAGGCAATTGCGGATCGTTGAGATTTTCGTGTTGGATAATGAATTGCGGTATCGCATAATCGATCATGTTCAGCCGCAGCTTTATTTTATATGCATGGATTGTAAACAAACCATTCCGATGAGCTTTGATCCAGAGGAGATGGAGTTACCCAAGCCCCAGCAGTTTCGATCACTGAAATACAAAATTGATATTTTCGGTTACTGCACGGATTGTGAAAGTTCATTAGAAACACATGCTCCCGCTAGACCGGAATGGAATGACTGAGCAAGCATCATGGCCGACAGGGAGGACAGAGATGGCGGACAGGGTTAGGATCTTCGATCAAGAAGTAGAACGAGTGATAAGTACGCATAGCAAAGATCAGTGGAACCGCCGAGAGATGGAATTGGGGAAATGGGCGAAGCTGTCCAAGCAGCGAAGGCGGGAAAAGCAGACAGTCTGGTTAGGTAACACAGAACTTGACGCAGAACTTCTTCCTGCGTATATGTATTTCAAACGAGCAGGGATACAGACAGAGTATTCCTGCGCGGGAGTCAGCCTCTTGGATGAGCCGGAAGACCACTCGCTCTATGCGTATGTCACCTTCATCTCCTCGGTGCAGGCAAAGTCATTTATCGAGTTCGCAATGGAGCGAATGAAACACCGTTTGCTTGTTACTTACGAGCCATCCAGGAACCGCTATGATCTGTCCTCCTTTTTTATTCGGCACAATCGGAGATTCTGTACTTTAATGAATCATTATGCCAAAGAATTCTGCATTAATACGGTAAGCAAATAAGCATCTTCTATAATCGTAAAAATTACATTCTACATAGAATGTCGTTACTAGCTGCTAAATCAAAGGATTTAGTCATAAGGGGAGAACGAGTCCATGTCTTTGCAATTAAGTAAGAAAAAAACACATTACATCTTGACGATCTGTATTATCGTCGTATTCGCACTTGTTGCGTCAGCGTGCAATGGAACCGAAACTTCAGGCAGCCAGGAGACAGAAGCTCATGACCAAAAAGAACTGAAGTCATCGGAAACAGAAACCGAGCCCCCAGCAGTCAACGAAGCTTATATCACTTTCCAAGATGCGACGAATCGTACGATTACGCTTGAACAGCGTCCGGAACGAATCGTCGTGCTGTCACCCGAATTCCTTGAGCTGCTGTATGCTGTTGGAGGACAAGCGGTAGGGCGGATGGAAGCCCTGGGCGTTTCGATCCCTGAAGAAGCAGAAGCGATAGCGTCTGTCGGGACCGTAAGTCAGATTAGCTTGGAGCAGGTGGTGGCTTTAAAACCGGATCTGGTCATCGGGCAAGCACGTTTTCATAAGGAGCTTGTAAAGTCGCTGGAGAGCAGTGGCATTGAAGTAGCACTAATGAGCATGTCCAGCTACGAGGATATGAAGTCAAAGGCGGAATGGATGTCGAAGATTGCCGGGACGGAAGAACAGCTGCCGGAAAAGCTGAAGACATTAGATGACCGGGTGAATGAAGTTCTGCAGCAATTGCCGGGAGATCATCGTACCTTTATCAATCTAAACGTCACCCCCGGTGGAATTTCCATCCAGAAGGACGGAACAACAGGACTGGAGATAGCCAAAATGCTTGGCCTGAGCAACGTGGCAGAGACCCTAGCATCATCGCCTGACAGTCCAACCACGTCCCCTTACAGCATGGAGACACTTGCGAAGCAGAATCCGGATTATATCTTTATGATCATCCACGGACAAAAGGCTGTGGGGGATAAGAAAATTAAGGAGGAACTCGAGAGCAATCCTGCATGGGCTTCTATAGGAGCTGTCAAAGAACAGCGAGTGATTGTCGTACCATCCGATTTATTCCTCACGAATCCAGGCCTTCACTATGATGAATCGCTGAAGTATTTAGCCAAGCTGGTGTATCCGGAGATCTTCGGTGATGCCGAATAAATCCATTCGCTCTGTGTCCGTGATCATCATATTCATGGTTTTAGCGATAGCAGCTTCCGTTCTTAGCATAGCCACCGGCGCTGTTATGGTTCCGCTTCGAGATATTGCTGCGGCCGTATTGCAACATGATCTGCCCGGAGTGAACCGGGAGATTATCTGGAATATCCGACTGCCACGAACGCTTGTTGCAATGCTTGTTGGAGCGAACCTTGCCGTTTCAGGAGCTTTGCTGCAAGGAATTATGCGGAATCCGCTGGCAGATCCCCATATAATTGGGGTCTCTAGCGGGGCCGGGCTGTTCGGAATTTTCCTGCTTGTCGTTATGCCGCAATATGATTATCTGTTGACGCCTGCCGCATTCATCGGAGCGACGCTTGCCGCATTCATCATCTATCTGCTGTCTTGGAAAGACGGAGTAAACCCGCTCAGAATTGTCCTTGCCGGTGTGGCAGTCTCCGCCTTTTTGGGATCCGGGATATCAGCAATGCTCACCTTTTACAGCGACAGGGTTCAAGGGGCCTTGCTCTTTATGGTAGGCGGACTTGCAGCTAAAAGCTGGCCCGACCTATCGATCATCCTCCCATACTCTTTGATCGGTCTAGCTCTCTCGATGCTCTTCTCCAAGCAAATGAACATTATGATGCTCGGAGATGCCACGGCTCGGAGTTTAGGGATCCGGGTGGAACTTTCCCGATTATGGATTACTGCGATCGCAACGCTGCTTGCAGCCAGTGCCGTCAGCATCGCAGGCCTTCTGGGATTCGTCGGGCTGATCATACCGCACGTCGCCCGGCTGCTTGTCGGAGGGGATTACCGGTTTCTGATTCCTTCCACAGCGCTGTTAGGCGCTGCCGTGCTGACGATTTGCGACACGCTGGCAAGAATTATGTTCTCCCCGATGGAGCTGCCGGTCGGAATCATCATGGGTGTGCTGGGAGCGCCCTTTTTCCTGTATCTGTTAAGAAGGAAAAAAGCATGAATCGGATTGAGACACAGGACCTTTCGCTGACGTGTCACGACCCGAGTATCGGGATTAATGAAGCCATAAGGAGTTGTGATGTTTGAAAGACGTAGAGCAGCAATATCCATTTACAGCCATTGTAGGTCAATCGAGAATGAAACTGGCGCTCATTTTGAACGTCGTAAATCCGAAGCTTGGGGGTGTTCTGATCCGAGGTGAGAAAGGAACGGCAAAATCTACAGCTGTACGGGCATTGGCTGGGCTCATGCCTGATCTAAAAGTCATTAACTTGCCTGTAAGTGCAACGGAAGACCGCGTCGTTGGTGCTCTCGATATTGAGCACGCAATCAAGACAGGAGAGAAGAAATTCGAACCGGGTCTGCTGGCTGCGGCACATGGTCATATTTTATATATCGATGAGATCAATCTGTTGGACGATCATATTGTCGATGTATTGCTGGATGCCGCTGCAATGGGGATCAATACGGTGGAACGAGAAGGGATTTCCTATTGTCATCCGTCGCGATTTCTGTTGGTGGGAACGATGAATCCGGAAGAGGGAGACCTGCGGCCGCAGCTACTGGACCGTTTCGCTCTGTCGGTTGACATCGGCGGAGAGAAGGATGTTCGCGAGCGTGCCCTTGTCATCCGCAGACGTATGGATTTTGAGCGTGACCCTGCTTCATTTTCAGCGCATTATGAGGCCGAACAGGAGCGCGTTCTGAATCAGATCCTTCAGGCAAGGGAGCGATTGGATCAGATTGACGTTACAGACGACATGCTGGAGCTGGCAGCAAAAATCGGAATTGCGCTGGAAGTTGAGGGGCATCGATCCGACATTACCCTGATCAAAACAGCGCTCACCCTGGCAGCATGGCGGGGCCAAGATTCAATTAGCCATGAACATATGCAGGAAGCCGCATACCTGGTCTTACCTCATCGGATGAGACGGCAGCCGTTTGAAGAGTCCGGCGGTATCGAACAGCGATTACATGCGTTACTGCGTTCAACAGCAATGGTACAGGCATGATGAAGATGGGGGAAATGGAGCAGCTTTCAGAATATCCATTCAGCGGAATCGTTGGACAAGAGAAAGCGAAGCGGGCGCTTCTGCTATATGCTGTGAATCCTGCGATTGGCGGAGTTCTTATTAATGGTTCTAGAGGATCAGGTAAAAGTCATCTGCTGCATGCAGTTTCTTCGATGATCCCTGACCGTCTGAAAATATCCGTACCTGTCAACATCACAGCGGATCGGCTTCTCGGCTCATTCGATATGACGGCCGCCATCGACCGCGGCAGGCTCGTACGTTCCCCGGGATTGTTAGAAATTGCCGATGGTCAACTGCTGCTGGCCGATCATATGAATCTAGTACCCGAAGTGCTCATCAGAGAGATTGTCAATACACGCTCGAGCGGCTGGATATATCTGCAGCGAGAAGGGATATCAGAAATTCAAGAAAGTCGATTTATGCTGCTTGCGGCAATGGATTTGGGAGACGGCGTTCTTTCATCTTCACTGCTGGATCACTTTGGATTCTGTGTAACGTTGGCCGAGTTGATAGATCACAAGGATCGAGCCGAGGTCATACGCCGAAGATTACAATTCGAGCAGGACCCCTATGCCTTCCGTAGCCGATATCAGCGTCAGGAAGATGCACTCCGGTTGCAAATCCAAGCGGCCGGACAATTGATTCCTCACATGGAGGTAAGCGCTGAAATGATTCGGCTAGCCTCCTCAATCGCATATGAAGCGGGGATTGCAAGCGCCCGTGCCGAGCTCTCTCTTGTTGAAGGGGCTAAAGCGGCAGCCGCTTGGGATGGGCGCACCAAAGTAACCATGGAGGATATCCGAGAGATCGCCGAGTATGTTCTTCCTCATAGAATGCGAAATGCATTCGAGAACCCCCTCGCCCCTGGGAGTCATCCACTTGAACCGGATGCAGGTGATCAGACGAATCCATCACCTGATCAAACGAATTCTTCCCACTCCCCTGCAGAGCATCGCGATCACGGGGATGGGAGGACCAATACGAATGAGGCGGGAGACGACTTCAAACAAAGCAGAACAGAAATGCCGGTTGTGGAGGATCCTAATGACCCTCAGAATGTATCCAATGATCGAATGGATGATCAGGTGCTGTTTCCTGACGAGGCGTATCCAATCGAGCCCTTGAAGTTGAACATGAAGCGCAAGCTAGAATATGAGGGCTCGGGAAAGCGACATGATTCACGTACGGTTCAGAAGAGAGGCAGATCGGTAGGAGCTGTATACCCGAACAGGAAGCAGCGAACCGATGTAGCCTTTGATGCTACGATCCGTGCAGCGGCTCCCTATCAGTTGATCCGTACCAAAAAGGACGGCGTCGCGTTTGCCATTGAACTCGATGATTTGCGTCTCAAGAAAAGAGAGAATCGCGTTGGGTCTACGTTATTGTTTGTAGTTGATGCCAGCGGTTCGATGCTGGCCCGAAAGCGCATGGCAGCGGTCAAAGGAGGCATCCTTCATCTCCTCCGGGATTCTTATGTGAAGCGAGACCGAATTGGTATGATCGCGTTCAGAAGGGACGAGGCTGAGCTTGTGCTTCCGGTTACACGCAGCATCGATACAGCGTCAAAGCATCTCCGCGATATTCCGACTGGAGGAAGGACGCCTCTGGCAGCCGGGCTTAACCTGGCCTATAAGGTGCTTCAAGCGGAGAAACGAAGAAATCATGATACGATACCGACGTTGATATTCGTTACGGATGGCCGAGCGAACCAAAGTCCTTCAGGATTGTCGGTTTATTCGGACATTTGGAATGAATGCCTGGAGGCCGCAAGCTGGATCCGGCTTGCCGGGATCTCCTGTCTAGTCATTGATACGGAGCAAGGCTTTGTTAAATTGGGACGCTCTAAAGAATTGGCTGAAGCATTGGGTGCTGAGTATCGAGTACTCGAACACTTGAACGAAGCTGGATTTACTGGCACGGTTCGAACCATATTGGGTTAGATAACCCTAATTAAGCATGATTCTATCGTCCTTGGATTGGAGGAGGAACACAGAATGAAGATCACGGTCTTAACGACATCCCATGCGGCCATGAAGGATTTATCGTTCATACATAAGAAGAAGTGGGATGCATCTTTGCGCAGTCGCCTTTCATTATCTGTATTTAATATAGAAGGAACCTTGTCGGAGGCACAGTGGAGCTGGCTCGAGACAGCCGTAAATCAAGCGGATTTTATCATCCACGATCCGCACGGCAGCCCTGCCCGGACCGTTTCCCGTATTCATGACCTTTGTATCGGTCTTGAAGCAGAGCAAGTGATTGTAGGAGGGGAAGGGGAGCGGCTTAAAGATTTATATAGGCTGGGTTCATTGCGCTATCACGATCTTGCCGGCGCCGGCCATCGTGGTCATCCGTCCGCATCCTCAAGCGGACATTCGTCCGCACCCTCAATATCAACCGAACAGCAAGATAATCTTAAGCATCACCGGACCTTGGTCGCCTATTGGAGAAATGCAGGGATTCTCAATTTACACCATATGCTTGGCTACATTGCCACCTGCTTCGGAAAGGAAACGGATTGGCCGCCGGTCGAGCCGCCCTTTGCCCTGAAGTCGCTGAGCATCTATGATCCCTCCGACTCGCAGTCATTTGAATCCGTGGAGGCCTATTGGGCGTCCATGCCGGCCCGTGAGGATTATCTAACAGTTGCCATACTTTTTATAGGTCACAGCTACCCTCTCCACACTGGAGATATCGTCAGCAGCATGATGCAGAGGATTCGAGCGTTTGCCAATGTTCTTCCCATCGTATTCACTTCCTTGTCGGATGTTGAACCGAATCGGCTGCGAACCTTGCTGATGCATGGAGGCGTTCATGGAGGCAAGGTAGACTTGATCGTAAACTTTGTTCCGTTCCGCCTGGGAGCCGGACCTACGGGGGGAAAGAGCGATGAAATCCTGGCGTTACTAAAAGAAGTGGACGCTCCGATGTTCCATCCGTTTTTCCTGACGCGCCGGGAACGGCAGGAGTGGGAAAGCTCCAGACAGGGCTTGACGTCTTCCGAATTTCTGGTTCAAATGATGCTGCCTGAGCTTGACGGGAGCATTGAGATGCACCCGGTTGCCGCGTTATCCAGCCTTGGATATGACGATGACATGCGGCTTGATGCCAAAGAGCTCCGTATGATCGAAGATCGAGCGCAGCGGGTGGTCGGTCGGGTAAAGCGGTACCTGAACCTCCGATCCAAGAAGCCATCCGAGAAGCGAATCGCCATTATCGGATATAACTACCCTCCAGGGGAAGGACATCTGTTCCAGGCCTCCTTTCTGGATACCTTTGAATCGATATCCCGTATCCTCACGAAGATGAAGGCGCATGGTTATGACACCGAGACGTACTCTGGCTTCGAATTGAAAGAGCGTTTCACACAGGAGGGAATCATAAATTCCGCAGTTTGGTCTAATGACCATTGGCCCGATCATCTTCCGACTTATACAAATACATCGTATGAGCAGAGCAATCAGGTCTTGAACAAACGGAAGAAGGAGCTTGTTCAGCAGTGGGGCGAAGCGCCAGGCGACATCATGACGACCGTGGACGGCGATTTCAAAATTCCCGGGCTCCGGATCGGCAACTTGTTCATCGGTATTCAGCCTAGCAGGGGCGTACATGAGCATCCCGAGGCTGCTTACCATGATAAAAGTCTCCTTCCGCACCATCAGTATTTGGCTTTCTACCAATACCTTCGAGACGAGTTTAAGGCTGATGCGATCTTGCATGTGGGAACCCATGGTACGCTTGAATTTTTGGAAGGCAAAGAAAGCGGCATGTCGGGGGATTGTTTACCTGATGCGTTGATTCAGGATCTTCCGCATTTTTACGCGTATTATGTCGGCAACCCCTCCGAAGCCATGATTGCGAAGCGAAGATCCCACGCTACCTTGATAGGATACCAATCCCCTCCATTCACGGTATCCGGGTTATACGGAGAATACGCCAGCCTGGAAGCACTGCTGCATCAGTATCGGGAAGCGGAACAGCTGAATCCTTCACGACTTCCTGATCTGTGGGAGATGTTGCAGGATCAGGCAGCTGCGCTTTTTCTTGAAACCTCTAGCCTGGAATCGCTGGAATCCGAGCTGTACCGAATCCGAAGATCGATGATTGCTGATGGCCTGCATATCTTGGGAGAGGGGTATACGCATGAGCAAGCGGCACAGCATATGAGTATGATTCTTGGCCATGAACGGGGGACCTATGGATCGCTGCAGAAAATATATGCACGTTCGTTGGGCTGGGATTATGATGAGCTGCTGGAAGTCCAGGATATCGGCAAGCTGCAAACGCTGGATGAGTATGTGGAGAATGCTGTGTTAACCTTTGTTCAAACCCGGGAAATTCCTGAACCTCCGCAAGGATCAGCCGATCAGCAATCACACTGGCAGGACATTTGGGAGCTTGGCCTAAACGCTTATCAGTCTACGAAGGCGGATTTGGAGCTTAAGAATTTGCTTCGGGCGCTGGAGGGTAAATATATGCCGGTCAGTCTTGCAGGCGACTGCATTCGGAATCCGGAGGTTCTGCCGTCCGGAAACAATCTGGTACAGTTCGACCCAAGATCCATACCAAGCCGTGCAGCCGTTGCGAGTGGTTGGAGGATTGCGGAGAACACCTTGAATTTGTATGATGCAGCGCATAAGTCATACCCGGAAACGACCGCGCTTGTTATGTGGGGATTGGAAACGTCCCGGACACAAGGGGAGACGCTGGGGCAGATTCTGGCTTATCTAGGCGTCAGAGTTAAGGATCAGGATCACTCTAAGCAAGTGGAATATGAAATTATTCCGCTATCTGAGCTGAGGAGGCCGCGACTGAATGTACTGGTCCATATCTGTGGATTTTTCCGCGACATGTTTCCGGACCAGCTATCAACGCTTCACCGTCTCTATAAAGAGATTTCCGAGCTGGATGAGCCGGCTGATCAAAATTGGTTCAAAAAGCATTCGGAGAGGTTGTATCAGCAGTTACGCAGCGCCGGAGCAGAGCATGACGAGGCTTGGGACTTGGCATGCGCCCGCATATACGGGCCTGCCGAAGGGGAGTATGGAACCTCGGTAACAAAGCTGATCGAGACCAAGCAGTGGGAAGAAGAAGACCAATTGGGCGCAGCTTTCATGAACAGCCTGAAGCATGTGTACAGCTCCGATTATAGGGGCAAAGATATGTATGATTTGTATACGGCGAACTTGGCTGCGGTTGATATTGTTTCACAGATTCGGAGCAACCATGAACACGAGATTACCGATCTGGATCATTATTATGAGTTTTTTGGTGGCTTGGCGAAATCGGTAGAGATTGCCAAAGGCGGCAAGGCGGAAATATATATTAGCGATACCACGCGGGAGCAAATCTTAACCGAAGAAGTAAGAAAATCT
The DNA here is from genome assembly GCF_025142895.1 of Paenibacillus sp. p3-SID867. NCBI lineage: Bacteria > Bacillati > Bacillota > Bacilli > Caryophanales > Paenibacillaceae > Paenibacillus > Paenibacillus sp. p3-SID867. Next base: position 71,738 of record NZ_JAMBDM010000020.1, on the reverse strand, counting down.
GTCCATCGTGGAGTACGAACCCGTCTGCTCAATCCCAAATGGATAGACGGTTTGTTAAAGCATAATTATCATGGAGCCCAGAAAGTAGCAGACCGAGTAGAAAACTTGTTGGGGCTTGCAGCGACAACCAACCAAGTCGACTCCTGGATTTTCTCAGCGGTTCATCAGGAATATGTAGCCAACGAACAACGAAGCAAGCAAATGTCTGAAAATAACCGCTGGGCCTACTCTGGTATGTTGGAAACGCTGCTTGAAAGTCATCAACGGAACTATTGGGACGCCACAGAAGATGAGTTGGGGCTGCTGAGGGAACGCTTTTTGGAGCTTGAAGGGGAGCTTGAAGGTCGTCATGATTAAGAAGAATGACTTATAGCAAACGGTTTGTATACTAACGCCTCCGGGCAGACAGTCTGAATGTCTGCTTGGAGGCTTTTTTAATACCTACGTGTTCATGAGGGGGGAAGTGTTGACATATTATAAAATTGCAAGTAGACTTTTAATTGTAAATATTACGATTAATCGAGGTCTTTTCGATTCTTTTTTTGATCTATAATCGTAATTATTACAATTAAAGAAACTGATATCTTGTTTATCCTGAATAAAGGGGCCTCTTGTAAGGATGACAAGCGACTTTGATATCTCAAGGGAGAGTGAATAGATGGAAAAGACGTTACATAAATGGTACGAGGAGAGCTTCGGCAAGGATTATTTGCTAATCTACCGTCATAGGGATAGACGTCAGGCTGAAAAAGAAGTATTTAGAATGATGGAGTGGCTGAAGCTTCCAACTCAAGGTAAAATCCTCGACCTATGTTGTGGTATGGGGAGACATGCAATGTCACTTGCACGTGCAGGCTATCGCGTAACAGGTGTGGATCTTTCCTCGGAGCTGCTCCAGGAAGCTAGGGCCTCCGACCCTAATGAACTTGTAAATTGGGTTGAATGCGATATGCGTGCTTTACCAGAAAATATGATGTTTAAGGAACGATTTGATGCCGTTGTCAATTTATTTACCTCATTTGGTTATTTTGAAGAGGACAGCGAACAGTTAACGGTGTTAAGGCAAATCCATAAGGCATTGAAACCGGGAGGGCGGTTCATTATCGATTATATGAACGCAGAATACACAACAGATCACCTGGTTCCTTTTTCGGAGCGGGTAGAGGAGGGAAACCTCATCTCGGAAACCCGCCGCATTTTAAGCGGTTTCGTTATGAAGGAAATTGTAGTTCAAGGAACTAACCATCTTACTCGTCGATATTCGGAACGCGTCAAGCTATATGGTCCTGAGAAATTGGAAGATATGCTGAAAAAAGTCGGTCTTACTTTAGATATAATTTACGGAAATTATGATGGACAACATTATGATAAGAGGCATTCACCGCGAATGATTATGGTTGGTCATCGAAAGGAAAGCGTGGTTTAAAGGAACACTTAAGAGTATTTATTTTTCATGCTAGATGTTCATTAATCGTAATTATTACATTTAAATTTCCGGAGGAGACACACTTTGTTTATTCAAAAAAAATTCTTATCGAACGTTATCATTAGACTCGCATTTGCAATGATTCTAACTTTGCTTCTAGCGGGGTGTTCGACAACCAACAATGATGAAGCAATTGTAACAAATCAAGTAAGTCAACAGTTGAGTTCACAAAAAGATACGAAACTAAAAAGTTGGACGTTTACCGATACAAGTGGCAAAGAAATCACACTAAATATCCCGGTTCAGAAAGCCGTGGTTATTAATCGAAATACAGCAGAAGCCATTAAACTGTTGGGAGCGGAAGACCGCGTAGTGGCCACTGGTGACAATACGATCAAACACAATCCCTATCTTGGCTTTGACAAATTTCCAGACATTGGAGAAACGGAACAGGTAAATTTGGAGGCGATACTTAGCTTGAAGCCTGAAGTGGTGTTCACCTACACGAATCGTCCTGATCAAAAACTGGAGGAAAAGTTGGAGCCGGCTGGCATTAAGGTCGTACGCATGAACAATTACTTGCCAGACCAGACGGATACAGAATGGAAACTGCTGGGTAAGCTCTTCGGTAAAGAAGAAAGGGCCGCAAAATTTCTGGAATGGAAGCATCAAATTGAAAGTATTCCGGCAAAACGAATTCAAGAGATAGATACTAGTGAGAGAAAAAGTGTTCTGGCACTGTCAGCCGGTTTCCTCAACTCCAATGGCGGCTATCGAGTTTTTCCAAGCCAGTCACTGGATGGGAAGAGCGGCGTAGGTGAAGGTTACGCCACAATTTTGGCGGGGGGAAAAGATGCAGCCGATTTACAATGGAATCCTGCGGAGGCTTCCACAACGATCATGGTCGATGAAGAATATGTGCTCAACCGAAATCCAGATGTCGTTACACTACATGGTACTTGGCTGGGTGGGTATGAAACGACGGATGCCAAGCCGCTTGATGAAGCGTTTGCCAATATTATGGAAATATCATCCTTGAAGAAGTTGAAAGCCGGCAAAGACAGGGAAGTTTATTTCTTTCATACGAATTTTATTGGTTCAGACAAACGATATATCGGTGTTTTGCAACTTTCCAAGTGGCTATATCCTGACCTATTTGAAGATGTTAATCCTGAAGCATATGCCAAGGAATATTTTGAAGAATGGCTGGATGTTCCTTATCAGGGGATCTGGTACTACTCGTTTAAGGAGACGGAATGATGGAAAAGTCAGTCCATCACAACGATATCCCATTGGAGTCGTTGTCCTCGGATCGTCAAATGGAATCTCTTTACCAGGGTAGATCGATTCGCAAGCTTTTGCTGCTCGCATTGCTTTTGGTCTTATTGATAATTACGGCAGGAGCTGCGGTCATGAGGGGCTCGGCGAATGTGCCTCTCCAGGATCTTTGGGCAATGATAACAGGTGCAAGTGTTGATGAAATGAATGTGTATATTGTGCGTGAAGTTCGACTTCCCCGTATCCTGATGTCTGTAGTGACCGGTATATCACTCGCCGCAGCAGGTGTGATTATGCAGGCTTTGCTGCGTAATCCACTGGCTGATCCGTTTACCTTAGGCGTTTCAAGCGGAGCCTCGTTCGGGGCAGCACTTGCTATCGTGGCGGGCACCAGCGCATTCGGTATGAACCTCGTAAACAGCGGACAATGGCTGATCGCATTTAACGCTTTTCTTTTCGGTTGTTTGGCAGTTGGGATCGTATATGGTATTGCCCGTATAAAGAATAGCTCAACTACGGTTTTACTGCTCGCGGGTGTAGCGATTGGTCAATTATTTTCGGCTGGTGTATCAGCTCTTAAGTATTTCTCCAACAACGAGGCACTTAAAGATTTGATTATTTGGTTAATGGGGGGATTCTGGGGAGCTGATTGGCAAGTACTGAATATCCTCTTGCCGCTTATTGCTATTTCGTTAACGGTACTAATGAAATATGCGTGGGACATGAATGCACTTATCTCCGGGGAGGAGGTAGCCGTTACGCTTGGTGTTAAAGTGAAGCATATGCGTTGGGTTTGCCTTGTGGCAGTGACTCTTATGGCATCCACAACGATAGCATTTACAGGAATTATTGGTTTTATAGGGCTTGTAGCCCCGCATATCAGCCGGATGATGATTGGTACCGACTATAGGTATCTTCTTCCATGCTCTTGCTTAATCGGAGCCTTGCTTTTGCTTCTGTCGGATACGGTGGCTCGTCTGTTGCTGTCGCCGATTGAAATCCCCGTTGGAATTGTAACATCCATCTTCGGTGCACCATTTTTCATATACTTGCTCGTCAAAAAACGCCGGGAGTATTGGACTTAGGAGGGGGAAGTCTTGTTTGTAAAAATTACGGACTTGTCATTTGGATACCACTCCAACTTTATATTACGCGGTATTCGCATGAGTCTGGAAAAGGGTGAAGTGGTCAGTATTGTAGGCCCAAATGGAGCAGGAAAAACAACCCTGCTTAAAAGTATAGCCTCCATTCTTCCTCCTAAAAAGGGTAAGGTGTGGATTGATGGAAAGGACGTGTACTCTCTAAAACGTAGAGATTTAGCCAAAATCCAAGCATATGTTCTTCAGCATGCTGCATCCGGCTTTCCGCTTACTGTCATGGAAACCGTAATGCTCGGACGAAAGCCGTATATTCGCTGGGGCGTGACGTCGGAAGATCTCCATATTGTTGGAAAACTTCTTTCCGACCTTCATCTGGATTGCTATGCAACACGTTACGTAGACGAGCTAAGCGGAGGGGAGCGACAAAAAGTTTTGATTGCCCGGGCGCTGGCGCAACAGCCGGATTTGCTTCTGTTGGATGAGCCGACTTCTGCACTCGATATTCGTCATCAACTCGAAGTGTTAGAACTCGTACGCAAGCTTGCAAAACATTCCGGTATTTTGGTCATCCTGATTTTACACGACTTAGAACTGGCTGCGCGCTATTCAGATCGGATATACATGCTCAAAGACGGACAAGTATTTACTTCAGGCCGACCTGAAGAGGTGTTTACCTGCACAAATATGGAGAGGGTATACGGGGTGAAGATGGAAATTGTGAGCGAAACACACGGGTTGAAAATGACTGCTATTGAACCAGTCGAAACTTAACCAATCGATTTTAACTGTCGGAAAGAGGAGGAAGTAAATATGTATCACGGAGTTCGCTTCGATATGAATTTTAAAGAGCTATGGCTTGAGGGAATGAAGGATTGGAACGGAAATCTGCCTGAGCGAATGAGCGACGATGTCAAGGAGGAAGCCTTCTGGGAAGGATTTGTCTCTAAAAAAACAGATGCATTGGATGACTATGCAACTGATATTCGGAGAGAGCTTCTTCGTTTTATTGAGCCAACCGATCACGTCTTGGAGATTGGACCGGGATGGGGGAACTATACCTTTGCTGCTGCTGAAAAAGCAACCTCGCTTACTTGCGTGGATAGCTCGCGGACTGTGATCCATCACTTACAGAAGGAGACCAAGCGGCTAGGACTTGAACATACACGGTTCGTTCACGCCAAATGGGAAGAGTCTGTACCAAGTAAACAGTTTGATGTTGTTTTTGGGATCAATTGTTATTATCGGATGCAGGAGATCGATCGTGCGCTTCTAAATATGAATAACGCGTCTAAACGTTGGGCGATTATTGGTCTGACCACCGGGCCTGAAAAACCACATTTGTGGGAGATCCATCAAGAGCTTGGTTACAAAGTCAAATTCCAGCGACGGGATTATATCTATTTAACAAATCTTCTGTATGAACTTGGTATCGACGTAAATTGCAAAATTTTAAACTTGGAAAGAACCTATCGCTATGAGAATGAAGAACAGCTCCTGAAGGATAATTTAGGCGCCATATTGGACACAAACTGTGACCGAAAAGCAGCGGAAAAGATCCTCAGACAGTTTGTTACGGAAGATAACGGCATTTTGTTGTACAAACATCGTTTTAAGGCAGCACTGCTCTATTGGAAGCCGGAAGAAATGATTTTTTAAAAATTTGCGCATGTGGTTTGGTTATAAACTCAATGAGGGGCTAATTTCACCTGCACTCCAATCACTACATATGACATTTTCCTTCTTTCTTGTTAAAATAAAAAGATAAGTCTTTTTCAAAACGGAGCGACGGTATTTTGCTGGATGTTTTGTATACTGAGGAAGGGAACGTATGTTTATGAAGGAGAACAAAACCAAAGTTAAAGATATGTTGAATACCATGGCGCGAAATGGATGGAGAGTGACGGAACAACGAAGAACATTAGCCCAAATTTTCGCCGATCACGATGGCTATTTATCGCCCAAAGATGTCTATGATCAAATGTCCGTTCATTACCCAAGCATGAGTCTGGATACAGTTTATCGTAATCTTCGTATGTTAAGTGAGATGGGGGTTTTGGAACATTTCTACTTTATGGACGGAGGTTTAAAATTCAAAGAGAACTGCCTGACTCACCACCATCATCATCTGATTTGCGTCAATTGTGAAAAAACGCTTCCCTTTGACTACTGCCCAATGGATCATGGTCTTGAATTACCCGGGGACTACAGAGTCTTGCGACACCGATTTGAGGTCTATGGGATATGTGAAGTATGCCAGGCGCTGGAGAAAGCAGAGACTATGGAATAGATGATGGTTCTCATTAAGCATTGTCCTGTCATGAGGAACCATGCTTTTAAATTTGTTGTGTTGGGGAGTCATCATTCTTATACTGATTAATAACTTTGCGCAAAGCCTGCCATCCCATTAGCGCACAGTTATGCCGAGCTCTCAACGAATGAACCCCTAGTAAAGATAGTGATTCTTCCAGGGCCTCATCTTCCGGGGAGATCCCGATCGTAATCATGGAGGAGAACAGTCGGGTGAGATTTTCCGCCTCCTCTAAAGATCGTCCTTTAACAGCTGATGTCATCATGGAACAGGATGCCATACTAATGGAGCACCCGTCACCTTCAAACTTGATATCATGGATCTGTCCTTGATCGACTAGCAGATATAATACAATCGTATCCCCACATGTGGGGTTTTTATAAAATAATCGAATGGAAGACATGTCGTTTATTTCACCATAATTTCGGGGATGTCTATAATGATCGATGATAAGCTGCTTATAAAGTTCGTCCATTTTCAATTCCATCACTCTCCCTGGATAGTTACAATTAGGATTAATTCTTTTTCAACAAAAAACTCTGATATTCTGATTAATATAATAGACCTCTCAGCTGGAAATGGCACAGACCTACGGCTGAGAGGTCTTTTTGGTTAAATCGATTATGTCTTAAGTGGCTACACAACCAGCAAACTGTTCATGGAACCAGTTCTCGTCAAGATTACGACCGATCACAACAAATTCGCTGGTTGGCACTTCATCTGGTCTCCAGTCCCTGTCAGGATATGAACTGAATAGCATATGGATGCCCTGAAAAACGACTCGTTTCTTGACTCCCTTAATGTTGAAAACACCTTTATATCGGAATGTGTCTACGCCGTGGTCTACCAACCATTCATTGAGAAAACGTTCGACTTTCTTTAAGTCGAGAGGTCGAGTTTCACGAAAGAAAATAGAGGTTACTTCATCGTCATGTTCATGATCATGCTCTTCTTCTAGAAATCCAGGTTCGATCTCCAGCTTCTTCTCTAAATCAAAAGCACCTATTCCGAGAATTTGGTTAATGTCAATTTTGGACTGCTGGGTATGATATAGCTTGGCTGCCGAGTTCATTGTACGAAGGCGACGTTCCAGCTTCTGTAGTTCGTCTTCAGAAACAAGATCCGTTTTATTCAGCAAAAGTACGTCTGCAAAGGCGACTTGCTCCTGAGCTTCATGTCCATCGTCCAAATGCTGCTCAACATGCTTTGCGTCCACAACCGTAACAATCGCATCCAACTTGTAGAAATCGGCTATTTCTGGGTCGACAAAAAAAGTCTGAGCAACCGGGCCAGGATCTGCCAAACCTGTCGTCTCGATGAGCACCCGTTCAAAATCTGCTTTGCGATCACCATTTCCCAGCTTCGCATCCCTAAGCTGATTTAGAATACGGATGAGGTCACCTCGTACCGTACAGCAGATACAGCCATTGTTCATTTCAAAGATTTCTTCATCCGCTCCTACAACAAGTTGGTTGTCGATACCTACTTCGCCGAACTCATTGACAATGACCGCTATTTTTTCGCCATGCTCCGCTGTTAACACATGATTTAGTAAGGTCGTTTTGCCGGCTCCAAGAAAACCTGTCAGTACCGTGACGGGAATCCGTGGGTCGGTCTGTTGAATTGACATAAATATCACTCCTCGAGACAGATGTCTTAATTGTAAATATTACAATTAAGACAAGTATAGAACTCCGTTTTTCTTTTGTCAAACAGCACTTTGAAAACTTCTTCAGATTCATAACAAGATCCAATTAAAGATTGAAACATACTTTATACGCGTGTATAATCGTAATAATTACAATTAAGGCAGGAGAGGTGTTCAACCTCCTCTGTAAAATGTATCGCTAGACAAGGAGATGTTCTATGACGACTTGGAATTTAAATGAGACTCGCTGTCATTTACTTATATGTAATGGCGGTAGTTGCATGAAGCTGAATGCCGAAGAAGTGACGGAGGCAATCCGGGATGAAATTACTACGCTTGGAGCTGACAAATTCATTCATACTACACGTACTCGTTGTAATGGCCGATGTGCAGACGCTTGTGTCGTAATTGCTTACCCAGAAGGGACATGGTATAAATCTATAACCCCTGACCTTGGCAGAGAGCTTGTGCGAAGACATCTTTCAGGAGATCGTTTGGAAGAGCTTAAGGTATATTCGTTTGACAGCAAATTCATTGCGTCTGGTCTTTCCGTTAAAGGTAAAGATAAAGCTCCAGCAGCTGATAACTAAAAATATAATGACTTTAAGAAGGTGAAAATGGGTGAAAAAAGTTCCTGTTGTTATTTTGTCTGGTTTTCTGGGGAGCGGTAAAACGACATTGCTAACCAAACTGCTTAAGTTCCATGAAAAAAAAGGATTGCGTCCTGCCATCATCATGAATGAAGTTGGCGATGTCAACCTGGATGGTCAGCTTGTGAATGAGGATGTTCCGTTGCGAGAAATGTTAAGTGGTTGTATCTGCTGCACAATAAGTGGTGATTTGGGAATGGAAATCCAAAAATTGGTGCATGAATCGTCGCCAGATCTAATCATCATTGAAGCTACTGGTGTGGCGAACCCGATCGATATCTTTGAGGCGGTAACAGAGGCAGCACTATTGATTCCAATTGATATCTACGCGATGATTACAGTGCTTGACGCCGGACATTTCCAACATTGGTATCGGAAAGGATCTGGAAAGACCTATCATCTCATGAGGGATCAAATCCGATGTGCATCCGTTCTACTGCTCAACAAATCGGATCTCATTCATATTTCAGACCTGAACGAGCTGAGAAAGATTATTGAATCAATAAATCCTAATGCATTACTATATGATACCGTTCATTGTCAAATCGATTTTTCCGTGTTGGATACAGTTTTTCTAGAAGATACTTTTCCTATTTCTCTTGAGGAATCATATCAAGAGAATACACATCAGCAATCGGTATGTAACCATAGTCACCATGATCAGCATTCTCAAAATGCCGCTCATGTGCATCATCATTCTTACGATCACGTTATGGTTTATACGCATTACTTTCAACATTACATAGACAGGAGTGGTTTTGAACAAATCATAAGAGAACTTCCAGAGAGCGTTTACCGCGCAAAAGGCATTTTTACAGAGGCAGGTACCGGACAACGTATGATGTTTCAATTCGCATACAGGCAGTTAGAACTTATTCCGATTAATCCGCAAGGAAAGGTTCAAGACGTAGCTGTATTTATAGGAGAGCAGTTTCCTAAGAATGAGCTAAAAGGGCTGTTGGAACAGTGTGTAACATGCAGTGCCAAATAAAGAACCAGGAAGGGATATTATGACAGTGAATAAAAAGGGAGATTCTCTTTTACTTCCATCGAAACATGAACGACTTCAATTATTTGGTACAGTGGATCCGGTCAAAGGAAAGAAACCTGTGGTCAAGGAAGAAATGCAGGATATACAGAATAGCAGAAGCGATTTCTTGTTTGAATTGGAGCAGGTTGGAATCATAATTTCGAGTATAGCGCCCATAACCAACGTGGTTTATTACGCATTGAGGTGGAGGGCTACGATGATGATCATACTCCGTAATACCTCACCATGTAAGCATATGTTGTCGCCGATAATCGTAATAATTACATTTAGTGACCTATTAAGGAGGAGAGAGTGTTGAAGAAGGAACAGCTGTATAACAAATGGTGGAACGCACCAACTGAGAACGAACAACTGATGGAAGAAAGCCACCGACCCTTCTGGGATAAGATAATCGATAAAATTCTTGAGAAGGAAAAGATGAACGATTTTTCGGTGTTGGATTTCGGATGTAATCAAGGAGGATTTCTCAGGTATCTTTATTCTCAGTATCCTTTCAGGGAAGGAGTAGGTACAGATCTAGGAAAGGAATCAATTCAGGTTGCTAATGAACGCAAAGGAGATTTACCCCTTCAATATGAAGCTACGGCATCCCCTGAGCAATGGGGTCATCGCTTTGATCTTGCCGTCAGCACAGCTGTAATTTACTTAATATCCGACCTTCAGGAGCATGCATATAAAATCAAAGCTGCTTTAAAGCCCGGGGGTGTCTACTATGCTAGCTATAGTGATTACAGCAAGAATCCAAGCCTCCCTTATATGCGCGAGAAAATTGACAGTAACAGTATGCTGCCTATGAATCTTCACGCACTGGATGATATTGCTTCAGCCTTCTTTTCAGAAGGTTTCGAAGCAGGTATTACACGGCTGACTCCCGACATGTATGTTCAGCTTTCCAACAAGGAACGTTTTTTCATAAACGTCCGGGACCGAATTCAATATGAATACGAAGAGGCCTATTTATTTCGCTTTGTAGCACCAATCTAGAAGAAAGAAAGGACGTTTTTGATCAAATGAAAAACCATGGGTTAGGAGTCAAGAAAAAACTGGTGTTGTTCCTCGCTGTCATATTATTGGCGGGCTGTTCCAGCACTGGAACCCAATCTGTAAGTCAGGGAGCCACATCGTCCGACAAAGCGCTTACTTTGGCATGGCCTAATGATATTGGTCCGCTCAATCCGCATTTATATGCACCAAGCGAGATGTTTGCTCAGTCCATGATCTATGATTCGCTAGTTACTTATGGTGAAGATGGAAAAATCAAACCCAGTCTGGCAGAGAGCTGGGACATTTCCGAAGATGGACTGACTTACACCTTCCATCTTCGCCCAGGGGTCAAGTTTTCCGATGGCACAAGTCTGACAGCCGATAATATCATTCGTAATTTTGATGCCATAATGGCAAATAAAAGTCGGCACAGTTGGATCGGTATCATGAAGCATATCGATCACGTTGAAAAAGTAGATGATCTTTCCGTACGTCTGCTCTTGAAGGATTATTATTATCCTGTTCTTCAGGATCTTTCATTTGTTCGGCCGTTTCGTTTCCTGGGAGAGGCTGGTTTTCCGGCTGACGGTAAAACATCCGAAACCATTGTTAAGCCGGTAGGTACAGGGCCATGGGCGTTGAAGGAGTACAAAAAAGATGAATATGCGGTTTTCAAGCGCAATGAACATTATTGGGGACAAAAACCCAAGCTGGAGCAAATAACGGTCAAAATTATTCCGGATCAGGAATCCATTGTGCTGGCTTTCGAAAAAGGGGATATCGATTTGATATATGGACGAGGCGTCATCAGCAGAGACAGCTTCCTTCATTTGAAAGAATCCGGAAAGTACGGCGTCTCTCTTTCGGATGGCTTGACGACTCGTGCGATTATATTAAACACGCTAAAAGGAGCAACTTCGGAACTGCCAGTTCGTCAGGCTATTCAATACGCAATTGACAAAGCTTCAATGATTGAGAGCGTGACAAAGGGAACGGAACTCAACGCCGAAACAGCTCTGGGGAGAAATATTCCGTATGCTAACCTGGAACTGAAGCCGATTGAATACGATCCGGTTAAAGCCGGCAAGTTATTGGATGAAGCTGGATGGATAATAGATCCATCATCGGGATTGAGAATGAAGAACGGGCAACCATTGGAATTGAAGTTTGTTTATATTAGCACAGAAGCGGTTCAGAAGCAGATGGCTGAAGTAATCCAAGGAGATTTGGCTAAGGTAGGAATCAAAGTGGAGATTCAAGGCGTTGAAGTCATGCTTGGCTTGCAAATGCTTAAAAACGGAGAAGCCAATATGAATTTCTGGTCCAGCTACGGAGCGCCTAACGATCCACATAATTTTGTTACTGTAATCGCGAATCCAACGGCTGACGGAATTTTTGAAGCCTTCTCAAACCTGCCTCAGAAACAGGAAATGGACAAAGAAATTAATAAGGTTCTTGTAAGCAAAGATGAAGAAGAACGAAGAAGCCTGTATGCTGATATTTTATTCCAGATTCATGAGCAGGCCGTATTTTATCCTATTTCATATGAGGCCAATATTGCACTTTACCAAAAGAAATGGATCGGTATTGAACCAACCGCTTCGAAGTATAAGTTTCCATTTGAATCCATAGATCTGCGGCCCTAGGCGGAGGAGCTGATGCGGGGATTTGTATGGAGACGCCTATCTGCACTCCCTTTAATTCTCATAGGGGTATCTGTGCTCACTTTTCTGCTTGTCCGACTTGTACCGGTAGAGCCTGCTGAGGTCATTCTTCGACAATCTAACCTGAATGCAACTGAAGAAGCGATTGCCGAGGTGCGTTCACAGCTTGGATTGGATCAACCTTTATATATCCAGTACTGGATGTGGATCTCTAATATAGTGAAACTGGATTTTGGAGTATCTTATGTAAGTAAACTCCCGATCTCTTCAGAAATCGCAGAGAAATTTCCAGCTACGCTACAATTGGCATTGTCGGCCATGCTAATTACGGTGATGATCAGTTTACCACTCGGCCTTCTATCATCATTGTTTCCCAATCGTTGGATCGATCGAGCTACCGCCATATTTATCTATGTCGGGACTGCCATCCCGCGGTTTTGGTTAGGCTTCATCCTCATATACTTTTTTTCGCTCAAGCTGGACTGGCTGCCTTTCCAGGGAAAAGGCGGTTTATTGCATTTACTTCTTCCATCCATTACGCTCGCGCTTGCCCAAACTGCAGTGTTCACCCGTTTGTTACGCAGTCAGCTACTCGATCAAATGCGAGAGATTTACGTGCTATACGCAAAAGTACGTGGGCTGAAGGAAGGCTTCATTCTTATTCATCATGTGTTACGTAATGCGTTTTCACCTTTGCTTGCAGTAATGGGGATTAGCCTGGGGAATATGCTAGGGGGAACGGTTATCGTAGAGCAAATGTTTAGCTGGCCAGGCATGGGGCGATACTTGATTGAATCTATTTCTAATCGTGACTATCCGGTGATCCAGTGTTATGTTTTGCTTATGGCTGTTGTCTATGTCTTTATAAATTTATTGGTCGATTTACTACAACGATGGATTGATCCAAGATTGGAACAAAGCGAGGAGAGTGGGATTAACAGATGATTTCGATTACATCGGGAACTCGCATTTGTCTAAGGAACAGCCTGGGACTTGCTGGTGCAGGATTTTTATTATTAATTTTCATGGGGGGTGCCGGAGCATTGGCTCCTTGGATTGTTCCCCATGATCCTTATCTAGTTGATTTATCAATCCAGTTTAGCCCGCCCTCATGGACATACCCTTTGGGGACAGATCACTTGGGCCGTTGCATTCTTTCCAGGCTTCTTATTGGGATACGTTATTCTTTGGGTGGAGCACTCATTGTTGTAATATGCAGTGTTGTTTCAGGAACGGTGATGGGTGCTTTTTTCTCTTTAAAAGGGGGGGGGCTGGATCGTGCCTTCATTAAGTGTTGCGATATTTTGCTTGCCTTCCCGACACTAGTGTTAGCATTTGCACTTGTAGGCGTGTTGGGTTCCGGGTTCTCAAATTTGCTGATAGCCATGATTTTTTCACAGTGGATTTACTATGCACGATTCGTTCGGGGGATTGTTCTTTCGTTGAGAGGGAGCGATTTCGTCCAAGCAGCCATCGTGTCTGGTTCCAATTGTCTGCAAATTCTATTGAAACATATCCTTCCGAATATCGTTATTCCTGTATCAGTGCTGGCGCTACTGGAGACGGGGGGCGTCATCCTCGACATGACAGGACTAACGTTTCTGGGGCTGGGAATACAAGCACCACAAGCGGAATGGGGCATGATGATCAATGAAGGGAAAGACTATGTGTGGCGCCATCCTTTGCTTATGATGTATCCCGGATTAGCGATTTTACTTTCTGTTATTGCCTTTAACCAAATCGGGGACAGACTTCGAACGTTGTACGATCCCAAGGAGAAATTATGATACAAATCGAGCAGTTATCCGTCGAAATGATGAAGGGAAATCACAAACGGGTTGTCGATCACGTCAATCTATCAATTTCCGCGGACAGTGTACTTGGTATTGTGGGGGAGAGCGGCAGCGGTAAAACTACGTTATGCATGGCGCTTATGGGACTTTTGCCCGAAGAATTTCGGATTACGAAAGGTCATATCTGGTTCAAGGGAGCGGATATTGTTACGCTTTCAGCTAGAGAGCACCGAAGACTTCGAGGAACAACTTTCTCCATGATCATGCAGAATCCCAGAGCTGCCTTTAATCCGTTACGAACCATAGGTGCACACATGATCGAAACGTTTAGGACTCATATGAGCTTGAATAAACGAGAAGCCTTCCAATTAGCGGAAGAGTATCTGATTAAGGTCGGCCTGCCTCGTCCTATGCAGATTCTGAAGCTGTATCCGTTTCAGCTCAGTGGAGGCATGCTGCAGCGAGTGATGATCGGAATAACGATGGCTATGAAACCAGAATTGATCATTGCCGATGAGCCGACAACCGGGTCGGATGCAAGCAATCGCAAGCTTGTTTTGAATGAGTTGAAAATCTTAAGGCAAGAGACGGGGGCGGCCATTATAATCGTTACACATGATCTTGACGTAATTGCTGAAATGGCTGATACGGTGGCAGTTATGCAGAAAGGAGAAGTTGTTGAATTGGCACCTTGCAAACAGCTGTTTGATTCGCCAAAGCATGAATACACCCGTCGTTTATTGCATGCCAGAATAGACTTTAGGCTTTCGCAGGGATTATAGACCTATAGATAGGAGGCATATAAGATACGAATGAATGTTTTAGAAGTAAGTGAAGTTTCTAAAACGTATCAGCTGGAATCTAGAAGCCCTTGGAGCAATGGAAAACGATTCTGTGCGGTGAACCGAGCTTCGCTCACAATTAAAGAGCAGGAATGTGTCGGTTTGGTGGGTGAGTCCGGGTGTGGAAAAAGCACGTTAAGCAGATTAATTCTGGCACTGGACCAGCCGGACTCTGGTGAAATATTCTTTATGAGCAAAAAATGGAACAAAATGAGTCAAAAGCAGCGGTTTCCATATCGTAGATACATGCAAGCCGTTTTTCAGAACAGCTTGTCATCGATGAATCCGAGGTTAAAGGCGGGAGACATTGTAGTCGAACCCTTGCTTAACTTTGTCAAAATGGATAGAAAAGAAGCAAAGGCGCATGCTCGCATGTTGCTGGATAAAGTAGGTCTTGATCCTGTGTCTATTGATCATTATCCCCATCAATTTAGTGGTGGACAGCAACAGCGTCTGGCGATCGCACGTGCGATCTCAGTAAACCCAAAATTAATCGTACTGGATGAAGCCATCAGCAGCCTGGATGTTATTACGCAATCTGCGATTTTGTCATTGTTGAATGAATTGAAAAATAGTTTCGGTATCTCTTATCTGTTTATAACTCATGATATTAAGGCCGCGTGTTTTTTCTGCGACCGTTTGCTGGTTATGCAGGAAGGTACAATTGTTGACGAGGCAGACGCAAAAAAAATCGAACAGTTTTCACACCCCGCTGCTTTAAAATTGCTTAATTCAATGTTGGTAATGCATCCAGAGGACAGGGTCTGAATCTGATGCGATTCGTCAAATACGAAACCAGTGGTGATTAGATGAGCTGCCGTTATAATGGAGCCGATAATCAGATATTTCCCCATGTCGAAAAACTCGTGAGCGGCATGATCCATCATGGAGAGGAATTTGTTCTGGGACTGTCCGTGTGAAGCGTCGATGACGTCTGGAAATAATGCAACATAGATTATACTTAGAACGATTACGACAAATGCCAGATTAAGTCCGGACTTTGAAAGCCACTTACGCAAAACAGTTCCTCCTATATAGACAGCTGCTGGAGAAGTGTGAATAATGTACCGGGTTTCATGTATGTATTTCACCTAATACGTAATAATTATCATTAAATCATGAATGGGAGTCAATTGACAACATCTTTCGTTCCATACGATTTCGTCTCGATTAATAGGTAATAGATATTTTTTTGTGGTAAGCGCCGTTTTATGTTGTGTGAAATGGATGCAAGTTTTTGATACGGCATATCGTAATTTGCGCTTTTTAAGTGAGATGGGGGTATTGGAACACCATCGAACCTGAAAGTTGACAGATATAAATGAATACTTTATTATTCATTTATGATGTTTTTCGTAATTTTTACGAATAAAATAACAAGGAGTCAAATGGCTCGGAAAGAAGAGGACATCACCATGCAAAAAGGGATACATCCAACCTTTCAGAAAGTCATATTTCTGGATGCGAGCGTCGGCTATACATTTCTTAGTGCCTCCACAAAGACTTCCTCAGAAACCATGGAATGGGAAGACGGTCATACCTATCCTGTGATTCGCGTTGATTCGAGTTCCGCGTCTCACCCTTTCTTCACAGGCAAACAGAAAAACACTGAAATCGGCGGACGCGTCGATAAGTTCAAAAAACGATTAGGTTATAAAAAGTAGTCGTAAAGGGATGCCTATATGTGACAGCGTGAACTGAATTTTTCGCGCTGTCTTTTTTTACCGAAAATGTACGAATGAACGTCGATACACTGATCATTTCGCTCGTCTCGGAAAAAGGTAACACTTATCGATCGGAGCGGGCGTTGGACGGATAGGGAAGCAGCGATTCCAATCCACCGATCTATCTTGATGTGTTGAAAACTGCACATGCGGGGTCTACATCATAGTCAGGTTTACAATAAAAAGAATCAGAGTCGTTCTTGACATTTCAAAGAATCCTAAATTATAATCCTAATCGTAACAATTACGATAAATATGTATAGTTTCTGGTTGTACGGTTTGCGTAAAGGCTATAGATATTTATCAGTGTTTAATTTCGTAATAATTACATATAAAGGAGCTAAAATGACACACCGGCAGTATCTTAAGCTCTCCATTCCTCTCATTTTAACCGGTCTATCCGTCCCCTTGCTGGGAGCGGTTGATACAGCCGTTGCAGGTCGTTTGGGGGATCCGTCCTATATTGGTGGAGTAGCTGTGGGAACATTAATATTTAACAACCTGTATTGGTTATTCGGTTTTTTAAGAGTAAGCACCACGGGGTTTACGGCTCAAGCGGCTGGAGCCAAGCACGACGAGCAGCTTGCCTATGCCTTCATCAGACCTCTGCTGATCGCGATTTTGTTAGGCGTGGTGTTCATCGCGGCACAAAAGCCCATTTTGCTGGCTGCCATGCACCTCATTGGGGGCAGCGATGCAGTGCTCCAGCAAGCTGGAATCTATTTTGACATACGGATCTGGGGAGCTCCCTTCGCGCTTCTGAATTATACCATTACGGGTTGGCTGATTGGGGTGTCGAAGGTTAAATTGACCTTGGTTTCTCAATTGCTCGCAAATGTGCTAAATATGCACCTTGGAATATGGTTAGCCTTGCAGTTGGACTGGGGAGTTGCGGGTATTGCAGTTGCCACCTTGGTGTCAGAAATAATCAGCGTAGCAATTGGCTTCGTGATCATTCGATACAGCAAGCGATTCGCACTTGTACATCTCCAGATAAGAGAACTGTTTGATCTATGCCATATTAAAAAAATGGTGATCGTGAATCGTGACCTTTTCCTACGTACGATTTGCTTATTGATGATGACCAGCTTGTTTATGGTTCAAGCGGCTCGAATGGATGAAACCGTATTGGCAGCCAACGCCATATTGCTGCAGCTCCATTATTTGCTAGCCTATGTGTTCAGTGGCTTGGCTAATGCCTCCAGCATTATTGCTGGACAGGCTGCAGGTGAAGGAAATATTAACGGTTATCGGAATGCGTTGAAATTATCAGCAGTCTGGGGAGCGCTCTTTGCCGTGTTGATGGGGCTTGTGCTAATCGTAGATCCGTTAGCCATTGTGTCATGGTTTACGGGCGACCTACAGGTACAGTTGGCCGTGCGCGAACATATGTTTTGGATCGCACTATACAGTATAGCCGGTGTATGGGGGCTGCAACTGGAAGGCATATTTTCAGGGGTAACACAGGCTTGGGCCATTCGCAACGGCATCTTTATATCGCTGCTCATCTACATTCCTGTTAACTGGATAGCAGGGATGTCGTGGGGTAGTCACGGCATATGGCTGTCTTTCGTTTTCTTTCACTTGATGCGTACTGTTTGTACCTCCATGTACACCGGAAGAGTTCAGCGGTTGATATACTCAGCTTAATTACATCTACTACAGTTATATTCAGGAGGATTTATGAAAAAGAAACTTTTACTTGCCATGTTTACGTTACTGATTGTATTAACAGGCTGCAGCCAGGCTACCAAGAGCAACCCTGCAGCAGTGGACAAGAACGAACTAGTGTTTGCCAGCACTAAAGATATTCGCGATATTAATCCGCATCTGACAGGTGGCGAACTCGCTGCGCAAAATATGGTTTTTGAATCTCTGGTCATGAATACACCGGAGGGCGTTAAACCCAAGCTTGCTGAGAAATGGGAGATCTCGGAGGATGGTTTGACCTATACGTTCCATTTAAGAAAAAATATCGAATTCAGCGATGGCGAACCGTTCAATGCGGAGGCCGTGAAGAAAAATATCGATGTCGTCGTAGCCAACTATGAGAAGAATGCCTGGCTGAATCTGGTGCAGGTTATTGATTCTACTAAAGTTGTCGATGAATATACGTTTTCCTTGACACTAAAAACACCATATTATCCGACGTTGGAGGAGTTAGGGCTTACGCGCCCGTTCCGAATGATCTCCCCTAAATGTTTCATCGACGGAACAACAGCGAATGGCGTCAATGGTTATGCAGGCACAGGACCCTATATATTGGCCGAGCATAAAGACAATCAATACGCGTTGTTTAGTGTCAACGAGAACTATTGGGGAGATAAACCGAAGATTCAGCATGTTCGTTGGAAGGTCATGCCGGATCACCAGACGATTCTACTTGCTCTGCAGAACGGCGAGATTGATCTCATATTTGGCGCGGACGGCGACATGCTAGATGCCAATGCCTTCTCCTCCCTGCAAGACGAGGGCAAGTATGTAACGAAGATCAGTCCGCCATCCGGCTCACGCTCGATATTGCTGAACAGCAAGCGAGAAGCAACTTCTGACAAACTGGTTCGCGAGGCATTGCAATATGCCATTAACAAACAAACGATCGCCACCGGCATTCTCAACGACACGGAGCAAATCGCGGATGTCCTGATGTCTAAATCTACTCCGTACGCCAACATTGAGCTTAAGGTTCGTTCCTATGACACCCAGAAGGCCGAAGCTTTGCTGGATCAAGCAGGGTGGGCAAAATCAGGCGACGGCTACCGTTATAAGGATGGGAAAAGGCTAAGCCTGATGCTGTCCTATAATTCTGATAATGCGCAGGAAAAAACGATTGGGGAATCGATGCAAAATGATCTCAAAGCGATTGGCGTAGAGCTTGAACTGTTGGGTGAAGAAAAGCAAGCCTATTTCGACCGTCAAAAATCCGGTGAATTCGATTTGCAATACTCTTTATCCTGGGGCTTGCCATATGATCCGCAAACCTATGTTTCAACCTGGCGTGTGCCTTCGCATGGTGATTATCAGGCTCAGGCAGGTTTGGAGAAGAAGAAATGGCTGGACCAAACGATCAGCGATGTTCTCGTTGAGCAGGACGAAACTGCGCGGGCGGAGAAATACGAGCAAATATTCAGCTATGTGAATGAAGAGGCTGTGTATCTGCCGTTGACTTATTCAGTTGTCAAAGCGATTCATGCCGAACAGCTTAAGGGCGTTTCCTTCAATGTATCGCAATATGAAATCCCGTTTGAGCTCATGTATTTTGAATAAGCAGAGAGTGAGTCCTTTATGAAACAGTATGTAATAAAACGTATAACAGGTACCGTTCCGCTCCTGCTGCTGGTTACCTTCTTGGCGTTCATTCTAATTAATTTAAGAACTAGTGATCCGGCAGAGATTGCTCTTCGTGTAAATCAGATTACCCCGACCGAGGAAGTGGTCCAGAGCATGCGCGAAGAGCTCGGACTTGACGATCCTTTTCTTATCCGATATAAAAACTGGATTATGGATAGCGTTCAAGGGAATTTGGGTACCAGCTACGTCAATAAAAAGTCTGTATTGGAAGAATTGCGTCAAGCGATTCCTCCAACGCTTGAATTAGCGGGGGCTACGCTTATAATTATTGTCCTTTTCAGCGTTTCCATCGGGATAATCTGCAGCATCTTCGAGAATAGATGGCAGGATCGTTTTTTGCGGGGCTTCATCTTTTTACTGTCAGCGATGCCAAGCTTCTGGATCGGCTTGCTGCTCATGTGGTATTTTTCGGTTTATCTGGGGTGGCTCCCGACAAGCGGGAAGAATGGGCCTTCATCCATTATCTTGCCCGCCGTCACCTTGTCACTAACCTTTTTATCCACCTATGTCAGACTGATACGCAATAATATGATCCAAAATACACAAGAAAATTTTATTCTTTATGCCAAACTGCGTGGGCTCAAACAGAGCACTGTAATGTGGAAAGTGTTTTCCAATTCGATCCAATCGGCTCTTACTGCGTTCGGCATGTCTATTCCGCGTCTGATTGCTGGGACTGTTGTTGTTGAAAATATATTTGCCTGGCCCGGCATTGGTCGTTTGTGCGTCAAGGCTATTTTTAACTCGGATTATCCTGTGATCCAGGCTTATATTCTGATGATGGCCGTTTTATTTATCGTTTGCAATTTATTGGTAGATATTGTGGTCGTGATGATAGATCCACGTTTGCGGAGGGAAGCCAAATGAGTTTTTTCAAGCGTCTTCAACAGGATAAGCTGGGTATCACTTGCTTGTTATTTTTGGGCGTGGTCTCCCTTGCAGGGATCTTCGCCCCTCTAATTGCTCCGCATGATCCGACCTTACTTCAGGTGGATATGAAGCTTGCCATGCCAAGCGCAGAGTACCCGCTCGGGACTGATCATCTGGGAAGATGCTTATTTTCACGGATTTTATTCGGCATTCGCACCACGTTCTTCTATGCTCTACTCGCTATGGGTGTGACGATATTTTCCGGGGTTGCATTTGGAATTCTAGCCGGCTATTCGAACGGAAGAGTCCGGGAAGTCATTTTGCGTTTCTGCGACGCTATGCTGTCTTTCCCGTCAGAGGTGATGATTCTAGCAATTATCGGCATATTGGGACCCGGGATTATGAATATTGTGATTGCGAATATTTTGTCCAAGTGGGCGTGGTATACACGGATGATCTACAGCAGCGTTCAGCAGTATCGATCAAAAAACTATGTGAAGTTCGCTCAAGTCCATCAGGCTTCCCCTATCTATATTATGAGAAAGCATATTGTTCCCGGGATCTCCGGTGAAGTAACCACACATTCGACCCTAGAGATGGGCTGGGTGATTTTAAGTATTTCGTCTCTGTCCTTCCTTGGATTGGGCGTGCAACCTCCTGCTCCTGAATGGGGCATGATGCTGAATGAAGCGAAGAATGTGTTGTTCACCCATCCCTGGCAGATGGTTCCTGCAGGTATTACCATTCTGCTTGTCATCGTCGCGCTAAATTTTCTCGGTGACAGTCTGCAGCAGGCCATGAACACGAAATCCTATATGGCAAGCCCGAAGCAACAACGCAAGCTATTCCGCTTGGGTGAAGGGAGGAAGAGGGTAAGTGACCATACTGACCGTCAAACATCTTAATATTGTTGACCTCAAGACCCAAAGAAAGATTGTAAAAGATGCTTCCTTCTCGGTGCAAAAAAATTCTTGCCTTGGTATTGTTGGGGAGAGCGGCAGTGGAAAGACGATGACCGTTCGGGAAATTTTGGGTGTGAATCCCCGCTGGATTCAATCTGAAGGAGAGATTATTTTCGAGGGCCGCAATATTCTGAAGGACAATGAAAAACAGCGCAGGTCCATTCGAGGTCAAAAAATCAGCATGATTCTTCAGGATGCAATGACTGCTTTCAATCCTATTGAGAAAATGGGTTTCCAGATGAAACAAACTTTTATGCAGGTATTGGGGGTATCCAGAAGAGAAGCTGAGCGATTGAGTTTGGAAAGCTTGAAGAAATTGAATTTTCCGGATTCGCTCGCCGTTTATAAGAGTTATCCTCATGAGTTGTCCGGGGGGATGCTTCAACGCTGTATGATTGCAATTGCACTTGTTCTGAAGCCGGACATTATTATTGCGGATGAGCCTACAACAGCCTTAGACTCCATTAATCAATTGGAAGTCGTCAATCAGTTTCAGTCCCTTAAGGAAATGACGGGTACCACGCTGATCCTCATCTCCCATGACCTGGGAGTTGTGCAGCGGCTTGCTGACAGCGTTATCGTCATGAAGGATGGAGAAGTGTTGGAACAGGGCTCGGTCACTGATGTTTTTAATGAGCCTAAACATGCCTACACCCAATATTTAGTTAGCACGCGTCTGCAGCTTTCAGATAGCTTTATGAACACATTGCATAGCGGGGGGGAACCAAGCGTATGATTACGGTGGAGAATCTCCAGAAAAGGTATAAGACTGACCGTGGGCTGCGGAATCACACCCAAAAGCATGTATTGACCGACGTCAGCTTTCATCTGAACGATGGAGACTGTCTGGGCATTGTAGGGGAGAGCGGTAGCGGTAAAAGCACGTTATCCCGGATTCTCCTTGGATTAGAAACCAGTGACGGCGGGACCATTCGGATAGATGGTGTGCCTCATAAAAAGTGGATTAAGCAAAACAAAGGAAAATTCAGTGTCGTGTTCCAGGATTATCGCACCTCTGTCAACCCGAACTGGACCCTGCGGCAAATTATCGAGGAACCGCTCTATATGCTACGAAGCGGCAAAAACGCTCATGCCGACCATGAAGCGATCATTGCAGAGCTGATGGAGCGGGTAGAGCTGCCCCTTGACTATCTAAAGAAGTATCCGCATGAGCTAAGCGGTGGACAGTTGCAACGCGTATGCATTGCGCGTGCCTTGACCTCGCGGCCGCGCTATCTTGTTTTGGATGAAGCCATTAGCTCGCTCGACGTTTCAGTGCAATCTCAAATTTTATCCCTATTAAAGGAGCTCCAGAGGGAGTTTCAATTAACATATTTATTCATAGCGCATGATCTGCAAGCCGTAGCCTATTTATGTAATCGCCTAGCCTTTCTGAGGGATGGGGTCATTATTGAGGAGCTTGATTGCAACCATTTCATGTGTGCGCAGAGCGAATATGTGAAGTTACTGGTGAACTCGATTCTTCCCTTTCAATCGAGGTTCAACCGGATGTAGGGGAACAAGAACGCCACAAAGAAAGCTGCTAATTTAGCGGCTTTCTTTATTTTGTCTGTACAATTTCTAGCCTTTTCGCCTATTTGATGAAATCATGGAGAAGCACCATAGGAACGCAGAATGTGCTGGAAGTGGGCCAGAGACATGTACCCCCTAATGGTACTCCTTACCGTACACGCCTAAGGTGTGCAACATCAGTACAGACTGAGCCATGTGCCGACTCAGCTTGAATTACTTCACTAACACGAGTTACATTCCCGCTTGCTGGAAGCGCCTGGCCCGAATAATTCGAGGAGCATCATTATTTCACTCTGCCTGCCGAACATTTGCGATAGATCGCATTACTAATAGGAAAATAAAATGACCGTAAGCATTTGTGGACGTGGCTGAAGTATTATTCTTCTTAACTCGGAATGCAACATAACCACTATGTTCAGCAATGCTACGACTGTTTAGGATTAACGCCCATGGTAACTTGAATGTCATACATATAAGAAACTATGAAACTGCCTGTATCCCGCAATTGCCATCTGCTCTATACGACATACTGAGCGAGTCTACTTACAGTTTGCTTCGCCCCCTTTGTAGTGCCCAGAGCTTTTAAGTATTCATTCTCCGCACGTAATCTAATTAATTCCTCTTCAGGGCTTAACGGATTCCTTCTTTGATTTCCCGCGTTTTCTTCAAGCCCCGACATGCCTTCATTCTTGTGAAATTTTGACCCAGTTGCCTTATAGAGGCTTCTGGAATACTCAACTCTTTCGCGACTCGCTAATATCCGAAGCCATGTTTGAGGTACATCTGAACAGCTTTATATTTCGATTCAGTTGAATGCATGTGTTGCACTCTGCCCATGTAATAAACCCTTCCAAGTTAACAGTAAGAGTCAGCCTCTCATCTGTCTACCTAAAGGGGATAATATCAGAGTACCGACGCCAGTTTGCAGTGTAGGTGTTTTTTTCAATATCCACTAAATGGGGGTTTGACCATCCGCTAACGAGGGCTATCATGATTCATTTCTTGTTTTTAGGGAGCACTACTTGCCAGCATTGTGAGTTTTGTTTGTTTTAAATCGGCCCGTGCATAAAAAACACAATGATTTTTGAAAGAATTAGAAATGAATTAAATGATTTTAAAATAGAAAAAGCGCTTACATAGCTCTACAATGTGAAACATACCCAGTCATCGCTGAAAGGAGTTTGTCACATGAACACAACCAATGTCCCTGATAATGGCGGCATAGGGAGCCCCAATAAAAAGCTTAAAAAGTCGTCCGGAACGTGGAGCGACCGTGTTAAGCAAATCGGGAGGGACTATGTAAAAAACAGATATTTGTTATTGCTGCTTTTTCCCGTTTTGATCTGGTACGGCATATTCGCTTATGGGCCCATGTATGGTGTTCAATTAGCTTTCAAAGACTTTTACATTAAAGAAGGCATCTGGGGCAGCCCGTGGGTAGGATTGAAGCACTTTGAATATTTGTTTACCGCTTCGCCGCAATTCCCGCAGATCATGAAGAACACGATCATAATTAGCTTTTATCAAATTATTTTCGGATTTCCGGCTCCGATTATTCTGGCGCTCTTGTTCAATGAGATCCGGTTTACGTTCTTTAAGAAAGTTGCCCAAACGCTCTCTTACTTGCCGCATTTCTTGTCCTGGATCGTTATCGGCGGAATTTTGATAACGCTCTTATCGCCCACCACCGGGGTCGTCAATTACATTCTGGAGATGTTCGGTATAGATCCGGTCTATTTCCTTGGCTCCGAAAAACACTTCCGCTTTACGCTCATTACATCGGCGATATGGAAGGAAATTGGATGGGGGACCATTATTTTCCTCGCCGCCTTGTCAAGTGTTGATTCGCAAATGTATGAAGCGGCAGTCATCGACGGAGCAAACCGTTGGAAGCAAACGATCTATATTACGCTTCCTACTCTCATGCCAGTCATCGCCATATTGCTCATTTTACGGGTTGGCAATGTGCTCGATGCCGGATTCGACCAAATTTTCAACTTGTATTCCCCCGCCGTTTACGGTGTCGCCGACATTCTCGATACTTATGTATACCGAATAGGCTTGCAGGAATTCCAATTCAGTTTGACTACGGCCGTCGGTTTGTTCAAGAACGTCGTCGGGTTATTGCTGGTACTGGCAGCGAATTACGTTATTAAAAAGATGGGGCAGGAAGGCCTCTATTAATTCAAACCAGATTCGAGAGGTGTGAGACAACTTGCGTCTAACAAAAGGCGAGAAAGTTTTTCAAGGGTTCCTGCTAGTTATCATCACGATGTTATGTATTATCATGGTCTATCCTTTCTTGCATGTACTATCGATTTCGCTTAGTACGCCCGCGGAAGCATTACGTCCGGGAATTCATCTCTATCCGAAAGAAATCTCGCTGTTTGCCTGGGAGCGCGTATTGTCGACGGACAGTATATGGAGGGCGTTTGGCATTACAGTTTTCAGAACCGTTGTGGGCACCTTGCTTTCACTTGTATTTATGTCTATGGCCGCCTACCCGTTGTCTCGTAAATATTTACCCCATCGCGGGTTTTACACAATGTTTATTATCATCACAATGTTCTTTAGCGGCGGTCTGATTCCGACGTACTTGCTGATTAAGTCGCTGGGATTGATAAATTCGGTATGGGTCTATATTATACCTGGACTAGTCAGCACGTTTTCGATGATTATTCTTCGTAACTTTTTCATGGGGATTCCGAATGAACTGGAGGATTCGGCGAAAATTGACGGCGCGAACGATATTCGCATTTTGGTACAGATTATTGTGCCGTTGTCAGCCCCCGTACTGGCAACGCTCGCGCTTTGGACTGCGGTGGCGCATTGGAACAGCTGGTTCGATGCGATGTTATATATGCAAGACAACACGAAGATTACACTGCAGTTACTTTTGAGAAGGCTTGTTATCGCCAATATGGGAGATCCAATGATGCCTGTGCCGACGGAGGAGGAAGACCCCGCAATGGTTAAAGCGGCAATCATAATGTTTACCGCTTTGCCGATATTGGCTGTTTACCCGTTCTTACAACGATTTTTTGTCAAGGGCGTCATGGTAGGGTCGCTCAAGGGTTAGTAACGACTTTTGGTAGCACTTGTTTTAAACAGCATTTATATTGCGATGTTGCTGTTTAAATAGATTAAGAAACAACAAAAGGGAGGAAAAGCATCAATGAATCACTGTAAAAGGAAATGGACGACCTTAACAGCCTTCCTGCTTTCTCTTGCGCTTGTTCTAAGTGCTTGCAGTGGAGGCGGGAACACGAACACTTCCGAGGGCAGCAGCACAGTCAATGATGGGGAGACGGTGCCTCAAGAAAAGCCGATCGAGATTGTGTGGGCGAACAACTTTAGCTCGCCTGAAGCAGATGGTAACTATGTACAGACTGAAATCGAAAAGAAATTCAATGTAAAGATTAAAAATATTAAGCTGGAAAGATGGGGATGGAAAGAGCAATTTTCCGTCTACCTTGCTTCCGGTGAAATTCCGGATATCTTCCCGGTCGACGCCAATGAAACTGACATGGCCACGTGGGCGAAACAGGCGATTATCGCCAGTCTCGATCGCGCCGAAATTGAAGCCAACATGCCGAACTATACAGCAGCAGTAAATGAGTATGACCCTGATGCTTGGACAGTAGGCATGGTTGACGGGAAAAATTGGGGCGTTCCAAAATATTGGCCACCTGGAAACGACGGTTTCATCCCGGGCTATAATAAGGGCTGGCTGGAAAACATCGGTTACAGCGAGCCGCCGAAGACGCTTGTGGAATTTGAAGATGTGCTGACGAAATTCACGAAGAACGATCCGGACAAGAATGGCAAGAACGACACTTACGGGATGTCGGCGAGAGGCAAGCTGCCGATCCAGATGTTCACTTCCGTATTCAGTGCCCATGCGGTGAGCCCATACCAGTTCAAGCTGGATGCCGAAGGCAAAGTTACCTGGGGAGCCCTTACGGAAGAGACGCGCACAGCATTAAAACTACTCAACAAGTGGTACAAGGACGGATTAATCGATCCGGAGTATATTACGAACGATAATGATCAAATCAACGAAAAGTTTGTGAATCAAAAAATCGGTGTAGTTGACAATGCAGGTTGGGTCAACTTCAATCCAGATTCGGGATACGTGACGAAACCTGCGCTTGAAGCCGGAATAATCTACACACCAGGCAAGCCGCTTGTCGGTCCGAACGGCGACGCATACGCATTCGCTTACGGAGCTCGCCAAGCGCCAGTATTGCTGGGTGCACAAGTCGAAAAAGATGAAAAGAAACGTAAGAAAATCTACGAAATTCTAGATTGGGTAGCGACAAACGACGAAGGCTGGTTGTTAACCGTCAAAGGGCAAGAAGGCGTTAGCTACGACTTTGACGAAAATGGATTCCCGGTTGCGAACACGGATGAAAGCGTTGCGGCAGAAAAATTGGGCTATAACAGCTTCTATAACCCGCTTACTCACATTGATATCAGCAAGCAGAAATACAATTTAAATTCTTCAATGATCGAACTGAGAGACGAGATCATGCCGGGAATCGTACCGTTGCTTGACGTATTGGGTCCTACGCACATGGAAAGCAAGAGCGAGTATTGGGGTAACCTGTTAACGCTGCAGGATACTTATATCATTAAATCAGTTAACGGAGAAGCCAACACGGACCAGGACTTTGACAAGTTCAAGGCAGACTGGCTGCGTTCCGGCGGACAAGCAATCCTTGACGAAGCCAATAAGATCTATCAGGAGCGTAAGTAAAATAATTATCGCCTTATGGATAAGGCCGACTTGTAAGATGCAAGTCGGCTTTTTCTCACAATTAGTGGAGATCTTCCTCTTTATTATAGTAATAAATCAGTAAATGAGAAAAGAACTTAGTTGGGGGTGCCGGACGTCAATGGAATCAAAGCTGATTACTTATTCAGGACCCGGTGGGATAGCGGAAAATCGCGATTACACGGTCAGGGCAAGACGGATGGGCGGCAAGTGGGAGGAACTCTTCGTTTATGATGTCAAGGTCGATATGCATCACGTCCGGCATGCCTCCATGGCGATGTTTGATTGCTCGGGCACGATCGAGATTGAAGTTACGAAGAACGAGGGGACGGTGGATGCATGTGTCATTCGTCCGTTGTCGCGCGGCATTCTTTATGCGCATAACGACAATACGATCACGTTTACCATTGATAGACCGCAAAAGCTGTCGGTAGAAGTGAACGGCGACAGGTTTCATAATCTGCATCTGTTCGCCAATCCACTCGAGCAGGATGTGGCGTCCCCTGACGAACCGGGCGTTGCTTATGTCAAGCCGGGTATCCACCGGACCGAAGACCTTCTTGCGTTGCTAATGGCTGTGGGAACAAACGGCAGCGAGACGCACACGCTCTATTTTGGACCGGGCATGCATCATTTGGAGGAAGTGATTTTCCGTATCCCCTCTGGGAAGACGGTTTACATCGCCGGCGGTGCTGCGGTTGCGGGCTCAATGGTCTGTGACTCCGTCAGCGATGTTACCGTCCGCGGCAGAGGCGTGCTATACTTGACCGAATTCGGACGCTTTTCCGCTTTCCGCGGAGTTCGAATCATCTATTCCAGACAGATTCGCGTCGAGGGAATCACGGTTATCGATCCGCCGCATTACAGCATCTATATTGGCAAATCAGAGCAGATCCAGATTGCGAACTTTAAAGCGTTCAGCACGAAAGGGTGGTCGGATGGCATCGATATGATGGCTAGCTCGGATATCGAGATCGAGGACGTGTTTATGCGCAATTCCGACGATTGTATCGCGGTTTATGCCAGCCGTTGGGATTACCAGGGAGACACACGGAATATCGCCGTCCGCAATTCCGTATTGTGGGCGGACGTGGCTCATCCGATGAATACCGGGGGGCACGGTAACCTTCATAGAGGGGACGTCATCGAGAACGTCCTGTTCGAAAATATCGATGTGCTCGAACATCATGAGCCACAGCCCGACTATCGGGGCTGTATGTCGATTAACAGCGGCGATAACAATACGGTCCGGAATGTAACCTACCGGAATATTCGGGTAGAGCCGTTCGAGCTCGGGCAGTTGTTCGATATTCGCGTGCTCTTCAACCCGAAGTACAACCCGGTGCCGGGCAAACGGATTGAGCATATCCGATTCGAGAATATTTGCTGCACCGGGGACTGCGGAAATTCGCGAATCGGCGGATACAATGCGGACAGGAGGGTCGGGCATATTGTATTCAAGAATGTTATGATCAACGGAAAGCCGGTGACGGACGCTGAATCGGGCAACATCAGGTTGCTGCCGTTTGTCGATAACATCAGATTTGAATAACCATAAAGCACAATGATAAGAAAGGTGTTGCTCCATTCTAAAGGGAGGAGACACACCTTTCTATTTCATTTGAGTGAAAGACTTTGTATGTCGCGTCACCACGTTACGCGCATCCTAAACGTAGAAGCGTTCGACAGGGTTCCTCTACTCAATCTTCGATGATAATATTGGGATAGGAGGTCAAGATCATTGGTACCTGTTGGTAGACGGTAGTCATGTAGAATGTGTTATGTAGAGGAATGCACCCGGGGGGGAATATCTTGTTGAAAAAACTGCTGCCTTTCTATAGAGATACCTTATTCAACCGTCTCATCTTGTCGTATACGGCATTGGCCGTGGTGCTGCTCGGTCTTGCAGGAGGTTACATGTACACGCAGGCTAATCAAATGATGGTGAGGGAAATCGCCAGTGACAGTCAAAGCCGGCTCATCAGTGTGAAGGATTATGTGGAAGGTTCATTACTCGAGAAATATGAAGCCGATCATTTGAATAAAGTATTGTCGACCATCTTTACCCGAAACAATTCGAACTTGAATTATTTGTTAAAGAATAGCTGGGAAGACAATCTCGGTCGCATCATGGTTTTTCAAAAAGATCTTGTGATGTATAAACAAGTCCTTGATGGCGTTTATAATTTGACGGTTTATTTTCGCACGGGCGACTACGTCGTAGACAGTAATTCTTTCTATATGAAGGCGGATCATAGCAGCGATGTCGACTTTATAAACGGCCTTCAGAATATCGTTTATAACCGCTGGATGAACCGGACGTTATCGAATGACAAGCAGGTGATGACCTATGTTGTCAAGCTCCCGTATGAGACATCACCATCGCCAAAAGGATATCTCTTCGTCGACGTAGATCTGGGTTATCTGAATCAGACCACAGCTGAAATTTATGGTTCCACCGAGGATCGGTTCTATATTTTCGACGCAAGTGGGAATCTGATCTTGCAGACTGCCGAGACCGATTCGGATGAAATCCGGCTGCTCCAGCACACTATTGCGTCAGGGGAATCTGTCAAAGAAATCAGTGACCATAAACACGGTTCCGTTGTAGCGTCTCATCTCGACAGTTCGAATTCGAAGAACGGTTGGACCTATCTGATGATTCGTCCTGTGAGCTCGTTCGTACTCGCCTCCAAACAATTAAAGACGAATATATTTGTTGGCTGCAGCCTTGTGCTCTTGTTCGGACTTGTAGTCTCCTACATGATCTCCAAGCGTTTCTATATCCCTATGAAAAGGCTGATCCAACATATCCGTAATCTGTATCATCCGCCCATGTCCCAGAATCAGGCAAACGAATACACTATCATCGGCAACACGCTTAATTATATGGGCCGGAAAATCGAGGATTTGGAAACACAAGCCCAGAAGAACGAAATGATTAATCTGGTTTTGGGAGCTAGTCTCGGTCTGGAGCATTTGGATGCCCTGCCAAGAGGGTGTCGCTATCAATTAGCACATATCCGCCTTATCAAAGGCGACAGTGAGACATTTAAGGAACAATTCGCGGAACTCGACCATCAGGTGAGCTACGAACTGGTTTGCTTAACCGTGCAGGAAGCGGCCGTCATCTTCATTTCACATGCAAGCGAAGGGACGGACGAAGAGGCCAATATTGCGGAGTTGGAAAGAGCGAAACAGGTATTGGGCGAAGTGTTTCGTTATGGTGCGGGTATGGGAGTACCGGTGCAATCTCCCGAAGAAATTCCGATTTCCTATCGCTCGGCTCAGCAGGCTTATCGCTATTGTTTCATGTATGGACCGGAAACGATTATTGCGCAATCAATGATTTCGGCTCTCGAGCCTAAATCGCATTTGTTTTCCCTTGATGTTTTTCAAAATGCGCTTAAAGCCGGAAAAGTTGGAGAGGTGAATCGATTTATCGACGAGTTTGTGTCGGTTCTGAAGGAACGAAACCTGCAGCTTGAATCAGTTGAATTGGCGCTCCTTCAATTCGTCTCCGCTTTATATGAAACGGTGATCGAGTTAAAGCTGCAAGAACTCGTTCCCCCCTCGAATCTGTTCGATGAACTGAGGAAAGAAACGCTGGAGGAAACTGTCAACTCGATTCGTAGCCTGGCTGAACGGATCGGGATTCACGTGCGAGATTCGGGCAAACGAGGGCGGACGGAAGTCATTTATAAATTGACAACCTATATCAATGAACATCTGCAAGACGATTTGTCGCTTAACGTGCTGTCCGAAGTGGCGTCGCTTGGTCCGGCATACGTGTCCACTTTATTCGGTGAAGCCATGAACGAATCGTTTACCGAATACGTGACCCGTATTAGACTAGAGAAAGCGGCCGATTTGCTGAAAGTAGACGGCAAGCTGTCCGTCAAGGAAATTGCGGCACTTGTTGGTTACCGCAACCATCAATATTTTCATGTTAAGTTCAAAGAGCGTTTCGGCGTAACGCCGGTTCAGTATAGACAAACGAATCCGAAGTCCGGCGCAGCAGAGTAGCGTGAATCTATACCAAATCCTTAACAAACAGCCTAATTTCCAGGCTGTTTGTTTGTCTATTCGAAAGAAATTGAATCCGATTTTGAAAGAATTAATAACAATCGAATGATTTTGAAATAGAAAAAAGCGCTTACAATCGTTACAATCAATTAATGTAAGCCTCGCTTTAACCGAAAGATTCACACGGTGTTCCGATATAAATGAATAATAACAAATAATGGAAAATGAATAAAAAATAAAAAAATAGAGGTGGCACAATCAATGAAACGCAGTAAGAAGTGTTGGCTCGGAAACATGAGCATCATCCTGATGGTTGCGCTTACCACAGCCGGGTGCGCCAATGGAAACGAGGCGGCAACGCAACTACCGACTTCCAATAATAAACAGGAAAGCAGTGACAATTTTGGGACTGAAGCACCGATCGAGATCACCTGGGCAAACAGCATTAACCCTCCCGATAATAACAACAACTATGTGCAGCAACAAATCGAAAGTAAATTCAACGTCAAAATCAAAAATGTCAGACTGGAACGTTCCACCTGGAAAGAAAAATTCAACGTTCTGCTAGCTTCCGGTCAAATTCCAGACATTTTCCCGGTTGACGCGGACATGACGGATATGGCCACCTGGGCGGATCAAGGTCTCATTGCCTCTATCCCCAGGGAAGAAATTGAAAAACACATGCCGAAATATGCAATACACCTGAAGGCGGAAGACCCTGGAGCATGGGAAGTCGGCCTCTACCAAGGTAAGTACTGGGGGATCCCAAAAGTATGGCCGCCAGGCAATGACGGACTTCTTCCCGGATACAATGAAAACTGGCTAAAGGAGATCGGTTACAACGAGCCCCCGAAGACACTCGACGAGTTGCATGATGTACTTACCAAATTCGTCAATGACGATCCTGACGGTAACGACAGGAAGGATACCTATGGTATGACAGCCCGCGGCCAACTGCCGATCCAGATGTTCACCTCCATATTCTCGGCCTATGGCGTGTCGCCTTATTTGTTCATAAATGATGATGACGGCGGCGGTGTTGTTTACGGTGGGATAACGGAGCAAACAAGGTCCGCTCTCAAGACACTGAATCAGTGGTACGAGGAAGGATTGATCGATCCAGAATTCATTACAGCGGATAACCATCAGATTAACGAAAAGTTCGTGAACCAGAAGATCGGTTATGTGGATAACTTGGGGTGGATCAGCTACTACAAGGATTCCGCCTATATTACAAAGCCCGCATTGGAAAAAGGCATTCAGGTCGTTGCCGGAACGCCGCTCATCGGACCGGCCGGCAAGCCGTACGCTTTCTCTTCCGGTTCTCGCCAAGCCCCCCTCATGTTGGGTGTGCAACTGGAGGAGGATGACAAGAAGCGGCAGAAGATCGAGCAAATTCTCGAGTGGGTGTCTACCAATCCGGAAGGTTGGCTGATGACTACCCAGGGCGTAGAGGGAGTTAACTACGATATGGTAGAAGGCAAGGCCGTCCCACGGACCGGTACGGAAGCT
Organism: Paenibacillus sp. p3-SID867; assembly: GCF_025142895.1. Taxonomy (NCBI): domain Bacteria; kingdom Bacillati; phylum Bacillota; class Bacilli; order Caryophanales; family Paenibacillaceae; genus Paenibacillus; species Paenibacillus sp. p3-SID867. The sequence goes on along the minus strand of NZ_JAMBDM010000020.1, from coordinate 38,239 downwards.
AACGTGAACAAAACAGGAGCGGGCAGCTTCTACAATCCGCTCGTCTGGATCAACAAGGATTTTATCGCCGAATACAGCACGAAGCAAGACGCGTTGGAATTGGAGGAGAAAATCAACCGAGGTTACATCCCGCTGAGAGACGATCTGCAAGCGGCCGTTCTGGAAACCAAAACGAAATACTGGCCGCATCTTCAGACGCTGCAGGACACTTATCTAATCAAAGCGGTCATCGGCGAAGAGAACACAGATTCCGATTTCGACACCTTCAAGGCGCAATGGCTGAAAACAGGCGGTCAAGCCTTGACAGATGAAGTTAGTCAGGTGTATGCGGAGCGCAGCAGAAATTAGATTTTAAGGGAAGGACGAGACGATCATGACATACGTGTCAAATCGATTAATCACCTATGCCGCTCCAGAGGGAGCGGTAGGAAATTCGGATTTTACGGTGCGCGTCCGGCAGGGACAAGGCGAATGGCGGCAGCTGTTCAGCTATAACGTGAAGGTGGACATGCATGATGTTCGGAACGCCTCCATGGTCTATTTCGATTGCTCCGGGGAGGTTGAAGTCGAAGTGACCAAGAATAATTGCGAGATTCGTGAAGCGGCAATCCGCCCCGTTTCAGTAGGAATTGAAGGCGTCGTTAACGGAAACCGAGTGACCTTCAAGGTAGACGGCCCTCGAAAATTGTCGCTTGAGGTCAACGGGGACCACTTTCATAATTTGCACATTTTCGCCAACCCGATCGAAGAGGATTCACCAACGCAGGACGCTCCGGGCTTCTTAGTCATTGCGCCGGGCAGACATCAGACCGAAGAGCTTCAACGTCTGATCACGCCGGAAGTATCGGTCATCTATTTCGATGCGGGTATACATGTTCTGGACCAGCCGCAATTCCGCTTGCCTTCCGGTGTAACCGTCTATGTCGCCGGAGGATCGGTTGTCTATGGGGCGTTCATCTGCGATCATGTCCGGGATGTGACGATTCGGGGCCGCGGGATCGTCTATATGTCCGACTTCGAGAAGACGACGTATTATCGCGCGGTTGAGATTATGTTCTCCGAACATATCGCCGTCGAAGGAATCATTGTCATTGATCCGCCTCATTACACCGTTATGATCGGGAGTTCCAAGCATATTTCGATCCGCAACATCAAATCGTTCAGTACCCGAGGGTGGTCGGACGGCATCGACATGATGGCAAGTACCCATGTGGATGTTGACGATGTGTTCATGCGAACGTCCGACGATTGCATCGCAATTTATGGAAGCCGCTGGAACTATCAAGGGGATACACGGGATGTCACAGTCCGAAACTCCGTCTTATGGGCCGACGTTGCTCATCCGATGAATGTCGGCGGGCATGGCAATCACAATAAAGGGGACTTCGTCGAAAACATCCTCTTCGACAATATCGATGTGCTCGAGCATCATGAGCCGCAGCCTTACTATTGGGGCTGTATTTCGATTAACTGCGGCGATCACAACACAGTCCGGAATGTGACCTATCGGAATATTCGGGTGGAACAGTTCGAGCTTGGACAGCTGATCGACATCCGCGTACTCTTTAATCCCAAATATAATCCTTGTCCCGGTTTCCGCGTGGAAAATATTTATTTCGAGAATATCGCGTTCAACGGAACTTGCGAAAACCCGTCGCTTATCGCGGGCTTCGACGAGTCTAAATTCGTAAGGGGGGTGAAGTTCAGGAATTTGCGAATCAACGATCGGCACATCCTTAGTCCGGAGTCTGGAAATATCCGGATTGGGGACCATGCACATGACGTCGAGTTCACGTAGCGCAAGTCGAATGTATTGACTGAAATGGAGGAGTACAACATGAATGTTAGGAACGGAAGATCTAGTATAATATCGAAAAAGTTTTTACCGTTACTTGTTATCGTAAGCATGATCGCCGCGTTCCTCCCCCTGACGGCAGGAAACGTGGCGGCCGAAGCGACCTCGGAATCGGTTATCACGGATTATTTGCCGACGATTCACGAGACCATTGATGCAAACGGTTTCAAGCATCCTGGTGTTGGATTGACCAAGGAAGTACTAGAGAATTTGCAATCGCAGGTTCGTGCGCAAAAGGAGCCTTGGAAAACCTATTTCGACCAACTGGTCGCGTCGACGGACCCATGGGGAACCCCGCTTGCGACAAAGACGGTCTCGTCCAGGTATTCGAGTGGCTGTTTTTGCAGCCAGGGTTTTAACGAACGATTCGTATGGGATAGTTTAACCGCATACACCCAGGCTCTTATGTATGTGATAACGGGCGATGAGGTTTATCGGGCCAATACGATGCATATTATCCGCAACTGGGAGCAGATGGACCCAGCGAATTACGCCTATTTTGTCGATTCGCACATTCACACGGGAGTTCCTCTCTACCGTATGGTTACCGCCGCGGAGATTATGAGGTATACCAGCACGCAGACGCCGGAACTGGAATGGACAGACCAGGATACGGCCAATCTCACGAACAATGTGATCGTTCCGGTCACCGAAACGTTCAATCATACGAATGACCGCTTCATGAACCAGCATCTTTATCCGTTGATCGGATCGATATCGGGTTATATCTTCACCGGCAACCTAGAGCGGTATCACGAGGCGGTCGAGTGGTTCACGGTCAACAAAACGGCTGAGGATCAGCACGTGAACGGTTCCATCAAGAGACTCTTCCGGTTAGTCGATACAAATGCGGCGACAGGCGAGAAGGTGGATAACCCGCAGGTGCAGATTACGGAGATGGGCAGGGATCAGGCTCACAGCACCGGCGACGTCATCAATGTCTCCATTATATCGCGACTGTTGCAAGCCCAGGGAACCAAGGTGGATCCGGTAGACGGCACGGTTTCCACTGCAGAGAATGCGGTTACCACGTACGATTTTCTTGACAAGCGCATTCTGGCAGGGACCGACTATTTTGCCCGGTATATGAACGGGTATGATACGCCTTGGATCCCGACAGAAGCTCGTATGCGCGAGGATGGCAGCCCAGTCATTTACCAGGTATTGAGTACCGAATATCATGGTAGAATCGGCGGAAATGCCTATGATCTCTACTATTACTATAAATATGATCAAGGTTTGGACATGGAGCAAGTTGCTCCGTACTTCGCCGAGATGTTCAAAAAGAGGACGAATTATTATTGGGCATCGCGAGATTCCGGAGGGGAATATTGGCTGTACATTCCTAAGGAAGCTGAGGCCGAGGGAGCGGCAAATCTCCCGAAGGTTGACCTGAACCCGAATTGGAAGGAGATCGAGGATCGGTTCACCAACCTGGACGGGAATTCGACCGCCATGCAAGAGGGCGATGTTTCCTTCGTCCGCATCAAGGCCACGGAATCCGGCAGCAAAATCGCTTTGGTTCAATCCGACAGCAGTACGAGAGTGCTCGCATACAAGATTCGGACGAACGGTGCGGCGAAACTGGAAGCCTTCGGCGAAACGATCACGTTGCCGGATACCCAGGGGCAATGGAGAAATGTATATTATAATCTCCCGAAAGACTATGGACTTCTAGCTATGAGTTATTTCACGATTATAGGCAACGGAACAACGGTCGATATCGACCATATCAATGTCAACGCGGCCAATGAACTGACGCCGCCGGTGTTTAAAGAAGGAAATAACGCTTTGAAATTGTTTGCCTATGTTGATTCCGGGGCGACGCTCCAGTATGACTTCTCGGCAACAGACACAGGCGCATCCGATGTTGTGACCTATCGGATTACGGGGGCGCCCGAGGGCGTCGTGTTCAATACTAGCACTGGCGCCTTTGACTGGAAACCTACCCAAGCCGGAACGTATTCCTTCGTCGTGGAAGCCTCCGACGGCTCGACGGTATCCACCAGAGATGTCACGGTGACCGTCGCCAATGATCGACAGTCCGCGGTGGATGCCGTGATTACCTCCTATGACGCCAATACGGATTATATCTGGGCAACGCTCGATACGTATAAACAAACATACGACGACATCATGAGCGTCATTGACACCGCAACGGATTCCGACTTCTATCAGAAGCTGACGGCTATGCATGACGCCGTGTTGGGACTTCAGTTGACCACGCCGCTCATCACCGACGGCAGCATTAATTATATGAATATGTTCTTATCTGCCGGCTTCAACCCGCGTACTTTTCTGGACAATGTCACGAGTACGTTCGGTAATCAAAGGATTAATATGGGCGTTCATATGGACATGGGACCCAATTTCCGGGTTTCGGCTAATAGATTCCAGATTCAGGCACGAGCCGGTTTTCCTGAACGCGGCGGCGGCATCACCATGTTCGGATCCAATGATCAAGAAAACTGGACCCGGTTGACGCCGGGAGTGACCCCCGTGTCAGCAGAGATGCACACGTTGACGGTATCGCCGGAACTCCAGAACGAGCAATTCCGTTTTCTGAAAATCGAAATGATTGATAAGCCGTACGACGCTCCTTGGCCTGAATTGTCCGAGTTTCGGATCTTCGGGAAGCGTCATGAGGTCATCAACAAGATTGCATCGGTCTCCATAGGTTCGGATCAGGCCTTCGGAGGGCGGATCGTCCTGGGAGACACGGCGAAATTATCCTTCCAATCTACGGAAGTCATTCAGAATGTGAATGTTACGATTCAAGGACAACCCGCGACCGTACATTTGGAGGATGGGCTGAACTGGACGGCCGAAGCGGTCATGGGACCGGATGCGACGCCCGGCACGGTGCTATTTAAACTCCATTATCAGACGGCGGAAGGCATTGATGCTCCGGAAACGTTGTTCACGACCGATGGGTCTCGCTTGATACTGGTCGATGAATCGGATGTGATTAGCGATGTGACATTTATCACTAAAGTGACCGATTCCTACGGCAGATCGCCGACAGACGCTATCGCAACGGCGAACAGGTTGTTCGACAACAATCCGCAGACGGATACGGATTACCGATTGAACGGCAGCGGCTCCGGAGCGTGGGTCCAATTTGACTTCGGACAAGGCGGTTACGTGCAATTGTCCTATGTGGAACTGCTGGCAAGACAAGACGGGTACTACACTAGAATAGGAGGCACAATCATTCAGGGCTCCAACGACAATGCGACATGGAAGACCATCTCCTCAGGAGCAGTCTCCTCGCGGGACTGGCAGATCTTGACGATCACCGACAACACCCCTTACCGGTATATCCGCATTACCAATGGAAACGCCTGGTTCGGGAATATGTCCGAAGTGAGATTTCACGGCGAACTGGATTATGATGCTGCTTATCTTGATTCCATCGTGCTGGAACCGGAGGGTTATACCAAAGGCAGCTACTACCTGTATCAACAAAAAGTAAAAGAGCTCAAGGCGGAATGGGCGAAACCGGATGCCAACAAAATAGCCATTCTGAATGACTTGCTTCAGGCGAGCTCGATACTGGTGCCAATAAGCGCCATTAACCCTTCTATGGTGACGGCAAATACGGAGTCGTGGGACGGTAAGCATGACGCCGCGGCGAACGGATGGCGAGCTTTAGACAGCGACCCGAGCACGTCTCCCGACACTAAAACTGCAGCCGGCTGGGTGACGGTTGACTTGGGTAAAGGCAATGCTTTTACGGTTAACGGCATCAAGTTTATTCCGCGCTCCGGTTATGCAAACCGAATGAATGGAGCACTGATCCAGGGCTCTAATGACGGGGTTAACTTCAAAGCCCTGCATACTATCGTTGGCGTTTCCACTCAGCAATGGTACACGCAAGCGATTAACAACCAAACAGCATACCGTTACCTGAGATATTACACGCCGAATGGTTTTGCCAATGTCGGCGAATTGCAATTCCTCTATGTGGATCGCACATTGCTCTCTCTCTTGCTGAGCCAAGCCGATCAGGTGGCTGAGGGCCATTATACGGCAGACAGTTACGCGGCGCTTCAGGCAACAGTATCGGCGGCACAGGCGGTGTACAACAGTGACAATGAAACACAGGAGGAGATCGATGCGGCAGCAGCAAGCTTGCTGCAAGCTCTAGATGGATTGGAGATCAAAATCACGGAATCGCTCGAACCTTTCGCACCGTACGGCTTGAACGGTTGGTATATTTCACCCGTTACGGTAACGTTGACGGGTCACAGGAATGTGCAATACAGCTTGGACGGCGGAAGCAACTGGTTCGCCTATGACGAGCCTCTTACCCTGAGCGAAGAAGGCACGAATCGAATGCTATATCGTCCTGCTACCGCAACTGATTCTGTTAATCCGAAATCGGTAGAAGCAGCGATCGATCTAACCTCGCCTCAAGTGGAGATCATCGGCGAAGCATCTTATACCGTTAATCAGACGGTCAACATCACTTGCAGTGCTGTTGATACCGTATCAGGTGTCACTTATTCGTCATGCGATGCGCCACTTGTTGACACCAAAGCTTATATGTTAGAGCCTGGTGTTCACAGCGCTAAGGCGGAAGCAGAAGATGCCGCCGGACACCGCGAATCGGCTGAACATTCGTATAGTGTGGTTGCGACATTCGACAGCTTATCTGCGCTGTCCGGTATTTTCGTGGCCGAGACCGGTGCTCCGGGCATGGAGGGCATCACGAGTTCGCTTCAGCAGAAGCTGGCGAGAGCAAAAATGAATGCTGCTGAAGGCAATGGTCAGGTAGCGCGCGATTTGTTGCAAGCTTTTATCCATCAAGTGAATGCACAAAACGGGAAGAAGCTTAGCGGTGAGCAGGCGGATGTGCTGGTCCGCTGGGCGCAGTGGCTGCACGATGTGACACCGCTAGCCGGTGAGGCTCCAGGCGTATAAGAGTACCGCGCAGTGTCGGTCAATACAGCGGACAAGACTTCCTACGGGAACCAGTCAAGCAGCAAAAAACCGGCCCAGATCAACACGTTTAGTCAAATCACTGAATGGAACAGCATCAAATCAGGTGAAAAATGAAAGTGTGAGAAGAGCACGCAGTTGCGAGTCGGCCTTCCCCTACAGCAAGAGTGAAGCACGACGTGATTGAACGGGGACGCTGATTAATTGTTGAGCAACCCGTAATTGCATCGTAAAAATGGCCCACCCAAGGCTGGTACAAGGCAGTAAGATACCTGTGCCGGCCGCTAGGGCATATTTAAGAAGGTGAGTGAAATGTAAAATGATTCGATGCGGCTACATTGCACCATCACATGTCTTATATCATTGAAGGGGGGAATGGAGCTGGGACCTACGACGGAACGAATGTGCAGATCTGGTTGGATATCGGATCCAATGGGCAATAATGGAGATCAATCCGGGAGCATGCATAATAATTTTGTGCAAACAAGGAGGACGCTTATATGAATTTCTTCAAGTTGAAAATTCTCAACGATAGGATTTTTTACGTCATTCTTTGTTTTGTATTGGCGATTACGACTTTTTTCGGCATCGGCAGCCAAACAGCGAAAGCAGCGATTTCGCCGCTGATTACTTCTTATAAGCCGCAGGTAGTAAGTACGTCTACAAATTTGTCCTATATCGATTCCTCCGGGAACACGGTAACGGGAACCATTCATCATCCCGGCATTGCAATGAGGCAGATAGATTTGGACAACATGCGCGATCACGTAAGAGCGGGGGATGAGCCTTGGAATACGGCGTTTAATGCTTTTGCAGCCGACCCTCAGTCCAGTAAAACGCCAAGAATCTATTATGAAAATGTTTATATCTTCAAGCACATTCAAGGGCCTTGGAGGTTTACAGACCCCGAGAGACCAACTGTTGAATACGCTAATCCCAGCGAATATGTAGGAGCGCGTGCCAATACCGATTCTGAAACTGCTTTTATGCAGGCGATTATGTGGTATATTACCGGCGATGAAGCATATCGTTCCAATGCCATGACTATCATTAGGAATTATTCTGCCATAGAGGATTGCGTTACTCATACAAATTTTCGTTTTGCTACGATGAGTTATTTTCTCTCAGCAGCGGCGGAAATTCTGCGCTATTCCGATACACCAACGCAGAGTCTGAAGTGGACGGCAACGGATACGGCAAATCTTTCCGATGCGATGAATCTTGTTTCGGTTACGTATGATAAGCATCGAATGTTTATGAATCAGCATCAGTTCGCGGTGATGGGAACGATAGGAAGAGCTATTTTCACGAATGACCTGCAGCTTTACGATGAGTCTGTAGAAGCTGCGACCGTAAATGCCGCAGGAGATCAAGGGGGAAGAAACGGTTCCATTAAGCAACAGATGCGGTGGATGACGGTAAATGAGCGAACAGGAGCAGCATTGAATCCGGCGGACTACCACGTGCAAGCTGTCGAAATGGGGCGTGATGTAGGACATTCCTACGCCAATATTGCTGGATTGTCTACATTGGCGAGAACCATCTATGCAACAAGGTACGAAGGTCGACCCGGTCACTGGAGCAAGGTCTACAGCCTCAAATGCCGTGAATGTATTTAACTTCCTGGACGACCGGCTGCTGGCAGGAACCACTTATCTGCTCAAATATCACTTAGGTTACGATGTATTATGGACTCCTGCACAGGCAAACCAAAGCAGCTCGATTGTCTATTATGATACGATAAACGCAGACGGAAGAGGCAGAATCGATGCTTTCTACAGTGCTTTATATAACTATTACAAGTATATCGAAAATAAGGATATGACTACGGAGAAGTACAAATATTTGGCCTATGCCTACGAAACGAGGATACCGGAGGTTGCCTATAAGGATTATCCGCTTTTCATGCTGCTGTACACGCCCGACGCAGCCGAGTCGGTCGGCTTGAGTAACAAGATCACATTAGGCTCGATTACGGGATTGACGGCAACGGCGGCGGGTGCAAATACGATCTACTTAAGCTGGGCAGGTGTGCCGAATACACTGGGGTATAACATCTACCGGTCCACAGATCCGAATGGGACTTTTGTAAAGGTTAGCAGTGCCCCCACTGCAGCGACATTATATCGCGATACAAACTTGACCGATGTTACGACCTACTATTATCAGGTAGAAGTAGCCGGAGGATCGAAATCCTCTACGGTATCTGCAACTACTGGAGGAATTTCAGGGACTGTTTCGATCAGATTCAATAACGTCGCCACCGGCTTGTATATCGATGGGATGGGCCTCACGACCAACGGCTCAGCTGCCGGACAATGGAACAGCAGCACCAGCATTAGACAGCAATGGTCTGTCTCGATCGACGGCAACAATGTGCGGCTCCAAAACCGCGAAACGGGGTTATATTTGGACGGGATTGGCCGCTCGACCAACGGCGATGATCTGGGCCAATGGGGTGGAGGCAGCAGCGCCAACCAAAGATGGAAGGTTGTAAATTAACAATACGAAGCAAAGAAACATGCATTCAATGAAATTAGATGGAGCGGTTTCGATAGCTGGCATCCAGTTTCGTTCACAAGGAGGACCATGACAGTACAATGAGTTGAATGATTCTCATTCCGATCTTTATTTGAAGATAATTAGGGAGTGTTTCACGGACTGGTCGGACACGAGATTCAATGTGATTCTTCTTCTGAAATGAGGATTTGAAATGACGAAGGCGTGATTTTGTATCTTGCGACGTAAGATGTGCCTTGGGCTGTCGGCAGCGTATGAGCTCCAGCCTTTCCCAGCGGCCAAAATTACACTTTTACTTCTGCGGCAAAGTGAAAAGCGGAGAGAGCGCCATAGGTGTTGCAGTTGCCGAGACTCCAGTAGGCCCGTTTCATGCAAAGCCACAGCCGCTCATTACGATGGAACAGATGATACGTTTCTCGGCATGGCGATGGGCCATTGACCCATCCGTCTTTTGAGGATGACGGAACGGCTTACCTGCTGTTTGGAAATACAAACCCTGCAATCGCTCAGCTCGGCGAAGATATGGTAACCGTAATCGATGCTATAATGAAGAATCTTGTCGGCCTGCACGACTTTCGGGAGGCTGTGACCGTTCTGAGGCGCGTATCACTTCACGTGGTCCTGCGACGATACCGGCAGCGAGGATTATCACAAGCTATCGTACTGCGGAGCATCTTTTCGGACCGGTAAACCTATCACTACCCGGTTCTTGTCAAAAATAAGGAAAAGGATATGCTCGGCACCGGGCATCATTCTATCCTCTGAGTACCGGCACCTATAATTTGGAAGAAACTCAAACAACTCATTCGGACGTTGCTAAACATCAAGACTTCTACACTCTTCCTATATCCTACAACCACACCTTCAGTATTGATCATTGCCCGAAGCTGCTTTTGTTGGGCATGTCGTAAGGCATGATTTCCATAAGTCTACTAGCCAGTTGCGAGCGGGACAACACCGCAATAAAGGAACATTTTCAAACGAATGTTGCGAGCCGAGCTATAATAGGCACATTAACGAACTGAAAGAGGGATAAGAAAAAATATGCTACAGGAAAAGGACAAGGCGTGGCTTGATGAGGTTATCGGCAAAATTACGGAGAAATTGGACTGGGTATGCGAAAAGACACGCAATAAAATCCCGTACACCACGATTGAAGGCACATACGACGACCGATCGGTTATCAATCCCACAGGTGATGAGGCGGACGGCATCTGCTGGTGGACCAACGGATTCTGGGGCGGGATCATGTGGCTGATGCATCACGAGACTGCTCTTGAAAAATATAAAGAACTTGCACAAATATCCGAGGAGAAGCTGGATCTGTGCTTCGAGAAGTTCCACGGTCTGCATCATGATGTCGGATTTATGTGGCTGCCGACCAGTGTGGCGAACTACCGTGTAACAGGTAATCCAGAGTCCCGAAAGCGCGCTCTGCATGCTGCCAATTTGTTGGCTGGACGGTTCAATCTGGCCGGTGGCTTCATCCGCGCCTGGAACGATCTGAAGGGGGAAGATACACGAGGCTGGGCCATCATTGACTGCATGCTCAATATTCCGCTGCTGTATTGGGCGTCCGAAGAAACGGGAGACCCGCGCTTTAAACAGATCGCCATGAGGCATGCCGACACGACGATGGAGGCGTTCGTCAGACCGGATGGTTCCGTTAATCATATCGTTGAGTTCGATCCGTTCAAAGGCGGCGTGGTGAAAACATATGGCGGTCAAGGGTATGAGGAAGGTTCCTCTTGGACGAGAGGGCAAGCATGGGGCTTGTATGGCTTCATGATGAGCTACATCCATACCGGCAAAGAACAATACTTACAGGCGGCGAAGCGGATTGCGCACTACTTTATGGCCAATATTCCTGAGAACGGCGTTATTCTGGTCGACTTCAGGCAACCGGCGGAGCCTCTTCGCGAAGACGATACGGCGGCGGCAATCGCGGCATGCGGCTTGATCGAAATCGCGAAAGTTGTCGGACCGTATGAAAAAGACGTGTATCTGAACGCGGCGCTTAAGCTGCTCAAGACGCTCAACGCGTCGCGCTGTGAGTGGTCGAACGACACCGATGCAATTGTGCAGAACGGCTCCGGGGCCTATCATTCCAAGACGCATCATCACGCCATTATTTACGGCGACTACTATTTCATCGAAGCTATCTTCAAACTGAAAGGGAACGATCTGTACCTTTGGTAATATCCAATTCGATAGTGGCCGCTGCGCCAGGGTATCCTCTTCTAGAGTCATGCGGCGGATAATGTCCTTGCGTTAAGTCTCGGACAGCTCTGCGAGCAACGTCATTGGCCCGTAATTCTCGCGGAACCGCGGTATTGGAGCGATGTTGTTCTCATTGCATTTTGAAGATTCGGATAACGTAAATGACGTTCGGATAGCCCAGTTAAAAAACACAAAAAAAGTTCATTTATAGATCCAGTGTTCCATACTACGGTTAATTGTATTTAATGATTACGAAAGTGATGTCTCGCCGGGGCGTGTTCAAGGACTTACATAATTATTTGTTGACGGCGAGCGACATAAACGGCCCGTGGTCGAAGCCACTTTATTTGAACAGCAGCGGCTTCGATCCGTTTTTGTTCCATGATGACGATGGTCGCAAGTGGCTGTTAAATATGCGATGGGATTTTCGCAAAGGGAGACACCGATTCGCAGGCGTGGTCAAGCAACTGTTCTCACCGGAGGAGGGGAAGCTGGTTGGGCCGGTGCGGACGATTGTTACGGGGACATCGCTCGGCGTAACGGAAGGGCCGTTTTATGTTCAAGCGGGAAGGCTGGTACTACTTGTTGCTGGCGGAGGGCGGAACCGGCTGGAATCATGCGGCAACGCTGGCGCGTTCTCGTCAGCTTGAAGGACCGTATGAATACGATCCAGAGTTTCCGCTTATTACGACGATAGATAAGCCGAATCACCCACTGCAGAAGGCGGGACACGGCTCGGTGGTGGAGACGCAGAACGGCGAATGGTATTTATCCTTTATATGTGCTCGTCCGCTGCCAGACAACGCCTTTGTCCGTTGGGGCGCGAGACCGAACTTGCCCGCGTCGTATGGACGGAGGATGGGTGGCTCCGCCTTGCCGACGGAGGCAAAGCACCGAAACTTAAGTTCGCCGCACCTAATTTGTCACCACATCCGGCCCCGGAGTTGCCGGGTACGGACCATTTTGACGCATGTGAGCTCAGCGCACAATATTTTACATTGCGCGTGCCTGCGAACGACGAGTGGCTTAGTCTCTCAGAGCGGCCAGGATACTTGCAACTGCGGGGTCGAGAGTCGCTGTATTCCTGGTTCAATCAAAGCATGGTGGCCAGAAGAAAGTGACCATCCGTTACGAGTGCGTTCAATTTTTCTGTTCTCCGGACGGCTCGGATTGGCAATCTGTTGGCCCCATGCTGGATTTGGCCAGCTGTCCGACGAATATGAAGCAAAGCTTGGCTTTACCGGCGCGTTCATCGGCCTCTGCGCACAGGATTTGTCGGGCATGATGAAGCAAGCGGATTTTGATTATTTTAAATATATCGATAATGGTAACGAGTAAGAGTTCAATGAGTGAAAGGTGGCCTTGAACTACTATATAAATTATACTGATGGCGATATAAATGTTTACTGTTAGAAAAGCAAATGAAACGGACCTTTCGGATGTTGCTAACCTATCTGAAATATGGGTATCAGAATGTATCACATACGGTTTGGGGGCTAATACCGAAGAGTTGTTGAGGAACAATATCGGGGATTACTTCTGGGTTGCAGAAATCAATTCGGAAATTGTAGGCTATATAACTGGTAGTGTACATGTAAGCGACGGGTTAGCTGTAATCGAACAGGGAGAGCATTATCTAGAGGTAGATGAGGTATATGTTCACCCTGAGTATAGAAGTGGAAATATTGGTCACGTGATGGTAGATAAGCTTCTTGAAGCCGCAGAAGGTAATGGCATAACTCGGTCTGTTGTATATTCTGCGACTAAGCAGTGGCAAAAAATAATTGGTTTTTACGAGAAGCATGGGTTTAAAATGTGGTTTGTTCAAATGTACCGTTAAGAGCACTACTTTACCTAAGGATAAAACTAACGGGAGACAATAGTGCAATAATACAAAGAAAGCAGCCGATCACATACTGAAGCCCCGCGGGACACTCTTTGAAATAGATAGTGATGGTCTTTTCTTCAATCTATATCCGCAGACTCCCGCGGTAACGGAAGGTTAAGAATAGCCTATAACTTAACCCGGCAACACGACGATAAATACACTGCCTTTACCTGGCTCACTTTTCACATCAATTTCTCCGCCGCAAAGTTCTACTATGCGTTTTACAATGGGAAGTCCAAGTCCGTATCCTGTTTTGGGGAGAGAAGCATCACCCTGAAAAAATTGAACAAAAATACTCGCCTTGGTCTGATCGTCCATGCCTGGGCCGTCGTCCTGAATAGTAAATCGAATCCCGTCATCAACATTCGCCAGAGTAATATGGATGGAAGCGCCCCGGCCGCAAAACTTAATAGCATTATCCAACAGATTTAGCCATATCTGCTGGATTAAATCTTCCTTTCCGATATAGATTACATCCACCAAATCTACATTCAGGATTAGCTCTTTTGCAGACCATTTGGGCTCCATCAACACGAGAGTCCTTCTGATTTGCTCATCAAGTCTGAACGGAACTTTATCAGCAATAATTTCAAGGTTCTCGTATTTTGACAGGGTGAGCACATTGGTGGATAGTTCGGCGAGACGTTCCGATTCCGTGATGATAATGTCGAGATACTCCCGGTGTTCTTCATCGGTTAAATTACTCTCTTTCAAGAGCTTGGCAAAACCACGTACGGAAACGATAGGTGTTTTAAATTGATGGGAAAAGTTGTTTACAAAATCACTTCTCAGCGTTTCAATGCTGGAGAGCTCCTTTGTCATTTTATTAAAACTCCGGGACAGTTCCTCCAATTCTCCGATACCTTTTAAATCTACCTTCACGCTAAAGTCTCCGCCAGCAACCTGATGTGTGGCCTCAATGACTTTGCGGATTGGGTCCAGTGCTTTTTTACTGAAAAAAGCTGTCAAAGACGTTCCGAGCAAAATACAGAGGCCAAAAAGACAAAATATCGTAAATAAAGGGAGGCCATTGTTTTCCCGAGGTTCATCAGCAGGATGACCTGTAAGAGAAATCACGCCAATAAAATCCAAGAGGGCGGTAATGCCGCCAACTACCAAAAATGTTGCCATCATGACACCAAATACAAATATCACCAATGTAATCGTGAGACTAAACCGTTTTTTTGAAAAATTCCTCATGCTTTTTTCACCGCTTTATAGCCTAAGCCCCGAACTGTAACAATTTCGAACTCCGGCCACTCGCGAAACCTGTCCCGCAAGCGGTTGATATGAACATTGAGTGTGTGGTCATCGGTTTCGGATTCCATTCCCCAAATCTCATCCATCAGCTGCAGGCGGGTAAAAATCATGTTCGGATAGGAAAGCAGCTTAAATAATAGATAAAATTCCTTTTGCGGCAGCGTCATGACTTTCTTGTCCCGGGAAACGGTGAGCACATCATAATCAAGCACGACCCTGCCGACTGAAAGCTTGTGGTCACTGGCAATCTGCGCCCTGCGGAGGAGTGCCTTGATGCGAAGGACCATCTCCTCCTCATCCACCGGTTTTGTCATATAATCATCAGTCCCGACAAGAAATCCCTGCTTTTTGTCATTTGGCTCCTGCTTGGCTGTCACCATCAGGATCGGCAAGTTTTCCCATGAAAGACGCAGTTGCCTCGTCAATTCATAGCCGTCCATATTCGGCATCATTAAATCAAGCACAACTAAATCAATGTGCTGCTTAGCCATTAAATTAAGGGCGGCAATGCCGTCCTCTGCCCCGAATGTTTTATAACCGTTTCGTTTTAATATGGCGCACATCAACTTTCTGGTGTTTGTATCATCTTCAACCACTAATATTTTTAACATATAAAACGCCTCCATTAAGCTATTATTGCATAGAAAATTATACCTTTGAAAAGTAAACCGAAAATCAATTGTCATCCAGTTGATTTTCAGTTTACCTTGCAAAGATATACTCTACAGGCGTACAAATAAATGGAGGACTATTTATGCTGAAGCTTAAACTGGACAATATTCAAAAAACTATAAAAGCGGCGAAGTTCTTACCGCCTAAAAAGGCGTATCCATTGGATTTCGTGAAAACGAGCTTGTTTCCATACTTGGACCGTCAGGCTGGGGCAAAGTGGCCCTTGTTTTGGCACTTTCAATCGGCTTGTCTGCCTATATGAGCAGCATGCAGCCCGATGCACTCTCTGGCTTTCCCGTCACCATCAATACAGATGAGCAAACCTTGGACATGGCTGATCGCGGCCCTCAAATGAATGAAGACGATGCCGTCGGTATTAAGGAATTTCCGAAGAAAAACATACTGTACTCCTATAACAGGGAGGAGAAAGGTAGAGCAATGTCATCACAGAAAACAGTCTTCATTAAATTGAAAAACTTTAAACGAAAATGTCAAATACCATCAACAATATTTCTTTTACGCAGGGCGTAACGATTAATCTTTTGGCTAAAGGCAGGGTACAGTGGAAGACGCCTGGGCTGTCCTGGGCGATCTATCCATTCACGCTTTGGCTTTACGTCGATGGCTTAACCTTTTCATTTTTCGATGACATTCCACGCACAACAATATCTTCGGTAGATCAGCACTTGCAAGTATAAGGAGTATCTAAGTTTGTGAAATGTCTTATAAGAGGAGAAATCATATGAATACAATTATACAAAAAACAAAAGATCGTACAAACATATCAAAAATAAGGATCAGAAAAATCACGACAATTCTTTCCTTGTTTTTTTCTAGTGGAATGTTTCTTTTATTGCTAGGTGTAATGGTGCCAACAATACCTTATATAGGTGATGTAGGAACGATTCTCGAAACATTTTTGTCACTTCATTTAGTAATTATAAGCATAATTATTGTGATTTTATCATTTATAGCATTATGTGTTGGAGGAAAGCGTGCATGTAAAATAGCATTAACATTATCTATCGTTAATGTGATTGGATTTAGTGTGCCTCTGGTTTCTATAATAAAAACAGCAAACGACTATAATGTTGATATTTCATGGAGTAAACATTGGAGTGCAAAATTATCCAGGGGAAAAGCGGATCTATCTAAATCTATTCAATACGCCTCTGTGGATGGAATAAAATTACACATGGATATTTCTTTACCAGATGACTATGATTCTTCTGCTAATTTGACTCCTGTGATCTTTCTACATGGTGGAGGTTTCGTTAGTGGTGAGCGTGGTCAAAATCCTCACTGGACTAAATTTTACAATGACAGAGGTTACATCGTCTTTGATGTCGATTACAGATTAGGTACGAAATCCTATCCTACATGGGACAAAGCTTCTACTGATGTTGCTACTGCCATTGTATGGATCGGAAACCACGCTTCAAAATACAACGTAGATATGAATAAATTAATTATTGCAGGAGTTTCTGCCGGAGGCGGACTAGCGCTTGAGACTGCATATCGTATTCAGGACAAGACAATAGAAGCCTATTTAGATGGAGAACTCTATCCTGCACAATTCGTTGTCGCTGGTTACCCTGCACATGATTTGGCAGCTTCGTGGAACTCCGAGATGTTTGGCATTAAAGGCTCGGATCGTTTAACAGCTTATATTGTGGGCTCCCCTGAAGAGTATAAAGATGCTTATACTGCAATAAATCCACTTAATCATATCGTTGCAACGACTCCTCAAACAATTATAGTTGCAGGGAAAGCTGATCATTTAATACCATATGACAGCCATGTTAAGCTGGCAGATGCATTGACTGAAGCTGGTATTGCAAATGAATTGGTAGGAATCCCTTATTTCGATCATTTCTATGATTACATGCCAGGGACGCTCGGTGCTCAGATTTCATATCAGGTTGTAGCAGATTTCCTTGATAAATATGGTCAATAAGCTGTTATTATATTTTTTGCTTAACAGATAATAATCCGTTGGGTTAGTTAGTGTCTGATAACACAAAAGTATCTACAATTATTAGTTCAAGAAAGCATGATTTTCAGGCTTTTATTTTTTCTTTGACATAATTGTGTCATTATAAAATTCACAAAAGTGACCACGTTGTAGGATTATGACACAAACGTAGCTACATTGTAGGTTAGCTTCGGAACGTATACAAGTTCTTTGTAATACCAGCTTAGCTGGCACCCATTTTGGGGTTGGCAGCAATTTGATGGAGCCTATTCAAGAAGCGAAGGCTGGATGTTTTTGTCAGTGAACAAGGGGGTGTTTGATATTATGGAAGGATATAGGCTTTTCGATGTCATCGATCATACCTAACGCTAAGCAATGGTTCTTTTCACGCACAGATGTATTCGCACTCACAGCAATAATATATGGGGATGGTGCAAGAGACACGGAGTCCACGTTCGGACAACAGCTAGTTGGCATTAGGTGATCTTGGAGATAGAGGAGGAAGTTAACATACCGGAATGTTGTGAGTTATCGACACCAGGAATCACTCATTCCGCTGCAGAGGCAGTTGGTATCGCAACACCTGTCCAACAAAATTAATTAAGGGGCACACTCATCGGTCATAAACTCATCATTAACTTATGTGCTATTTGACTAATACTTTATTTTCACCGAATAGTTGATTCCAAGATGATCATAGGTTGTTGATCTGTTTCCTCTTCAAGGAACTTTAAGAACGCATGAAAAGCCCAAAAGGGCAAAAGTACAAAAAGTTGAGCGGAAAACATTCTGGTCCTCCGCTCAACTTATCATTTTAGTGACTTATTGGACAGCGATTTTTTTAAATTATCGCTTCTTTTTACTCTACGACTAATCTCCCAAAAGTCCGATCATGCCCAAGTGGTAATCGTATCTACTGGTAATCGGTAGGATGGATAGCCTTCTTTGCTCGCTTTGCCGATCGAAAGCAGCATGACCGGCTGGAATCGCTCCTTGTCCAAGCTAAAGACCTCCGCGATTCGATCCTTGTCATAACCCGCCATTGGGTTGGTGTCATAGCCGTGGGC
Organism: Paenibacillus sp. p3-SID867; assembly: GCF_025142895.1. Classification (NCBI taxonomy): domain Bacteria; kingdom Bacillati; phylum Bacillota; class Bacilli; order Caryophanales; family Paenibacillaceae; genus Paenibacillus; species Paenibacillus sp. p3-SID867. Next base: position 19,838 of record NZ_JAMBDM010000020.1, on the reverse strand, counting down.
GCGAGCTACAAGCATCAGTTGCATCGAAACAAGACCCGAGTCCAGCATGTTTATGTCGCGCAAGGCGGATGGAGTCAGGCTTGCATAATACGGCCTTGCCTGCTGCAATTGCATATCCTTGATGTCCTGCGGCATGTAGCCAAGTTCTACTGATTTATTAAAAATTTCGTCCATATATTCAATATTGTTAGCGTCGTAAAATACCGCAATAATAGCCGAAGATGTCAAAACTTGTGTCTGGTTGAAGGAAGCCAGTGGTGCAAGTTTTTCTTTGCCTTCGGCGCTGTCGATCACAAGGAAACGCCAGGGTTGCATGTTAATGGCAGATGGGGCGCAGGAAGCTTTTGCTAAAATTTCGGTCATTTCTTCCCGACTGATTTTCACTTCGGTATCGTAAACTTTAACGGAACGACGTTCCAGTGCAATTTTGTTGAAGTTGTTTGTTTTCTGGTAGTTGCCTGTAAGGATGCTCATGCAGGTTTCTCTCCTTTTTCGGTTGAGTTTGGAAATGATGTTGCTTATCATTACTATTAAGATGGTAAACTATAAAGTATACTTTATAGCAAGCGCTCAAAACGGGGGGAAGGTCATGAAGATAAGTGAAGTAGCAAAAAGTATTGATCTCCCGATTTCAACGATCCGTTATTATGAGCAAATAGGCATTATCACGGATGAATATGTATTGAGGGATCAAAATAATTATCGGATTTATGCGTCAGACATCATTCATCATCTGAATGTTGTTAAACATTGTTTGGCAGTTGGCTTTACGATTCAGGATATCAAATCAATGATCTCGAAAAACGGAATGTCGAAGGATGAGCATGTAAGCCTGATACAAATTAAAATTGCGGAAATTGAAGCCGCTCAAAAAAAATTAGATGAATCCAAGCAAAACCTGTATGACATTCTCACCTTGGACATTACTTGCGAAAAAGGGTTTGGGAAATATTAATGAATACTTAGCAATCTGAATTAAATATCCGTTGAGTCGATCAGCTAAGCTGGTGACATTCTACTCATATGCACGAAATAAAGGAGGCATGAGTTATATGGAGAACCGTCATCTCTCATCCGCCTTGGGCGAATTCATCAAATCGCGCAGATATCGGCTTCAACCTGAAGATGCGGGAATCAAGCCCTTCCCCGGCCGAAGGCGTACCCCGGGACTTCGGAGGGAAGAGGTCGCCTATCTTGCCAATGTCAGCGTAACTTACTATACCTGGCTGGAGCAGGGCCGAGAGCGGAATCCTTCCCCTGAAATCTTGTCCCATATCAGCCAAGCGCTGCAGCTGGATGCAGACGAGCGGAAGCATTTATTCGATCTGGCCGCACCCAGCCAGGTCAGTTTCAGCATGACACAAAGACCAGAAAAACCCGATACCGGATTATTGCAAAACCTTGTGGATCAAATGCGTTATCCTTCTTTCATTGCCAATGAGGTTGCCGATATGATCGTCTGGAATCGGGGAGCGGAGCTTGTTGTCGCGGATTTCGGCCGTCTGCCGGAAAGCGAACGAAACATGGTGACGCTGCTGTTTCTGGATCCGGAGTACCCAAAAAGACTTGTAAATTGGGAAGAATTTGCTCGTTACATGACGGCGTTAATCCGAGCAGGCTTTGACAGCAACAAAGACAACCCGCAGTACATGGAACGATACGAGCGTCTGAGAAGGAACAGCGAGGACTTCATACGTTTGTGGGAGTGGCATGAAATTCGGCAAAAAAGCACTGTCCCGGTCCATTATCGCCTTCCGGACGGACAGATGTTGGAGTTCACGATCCATTGCGCCGCCGCTATCGACAACGATCCTGGACTGCACTGGTGCTTTTTCGTTCCGACGCCTGGTTCAGGCACGGAGGAGAGACTCGCGCTCCTGCTAACACAAGACTCCGAATCGTCACCGTCATCCTAACCTATTAGTCCCGTTAATAGTATGGAGGCACTGTGGTTAGCCCCTCCTGTCGTTGGTATGATCTAGACAACTTCAACGACAAGGGGGCTGTTTCATGGATTCATATCATTATCAAGGCAAGCTGGCGGTGGTCACCGGCGCTTCCTCTGGGATCGGCGAGGCGTATGCCAAAGAGCTGGCGGCACGAGGCTGCCATGTCGTACTGACCGCACGTTCAAAAGATAAGCTCGAAGTGTTGGCAGGCGAAATCAAACGCAAGTACGGCGTGCAGGCGTATGCCCTGCCAAGCGATTTGTCCAAAGCAGGTGCCCCGCGCCAACTAGCCCAATCCATGGGCGAACTCGGCCTTGCGGCCGATATTCTCATCAACAACGCAGGCTTCGGCACATACGGCCGTTTTGAGGATATGGATCCGGAGCGAGAGCAGGAAGAGATTATGCTGAACACCGCTGCGCTTGTCGACCTGACGCATCACTTTCTGCCCGGCATGCTGGGGCGCAAGGACGGAATCGTCGTCAACGTGGCTTCAATGGCCGCGTTTGTGCCGTGCGCCTATTCGGCTGTATACGGTGCTACCAAAGCATTCGTGTTATCTTTCACCGAAGCGCTATGGGCGGAAACCCGCGGACGCGGTGTCCGCGTACTTACCCTGTGCCCGGGAGCGACCGATACAGGTTTCTTCGATGCCGTCGGCACCCGGGACATGGCGGTGGGCAGCGCGCTGTCCACTCCGGAGAACGTTGTTCAAGCCGGATTTCGTGGAATCGACAGAGACAGCAGTTATATCGTCGACGGACGCAGCAATCATCTGGCAGCCCAGATGGGTCGTTTTCTTCCCCGGCGCAGAGTCGCTATGATCATGGAACGCATTTCGCGCCCCAAAGCACACTGAAGGGATGTGAGCAGTCGAATTGCTGACTTGCGTAATAATGAATCTGAGTTCTATCTATCATTTCAAACTTATCCGTATTTCCCATTAAACGGGACGCTGAAAACTTACCGTTCCTTGTGATAAGGTTCCCCGTAACACTCACAATGCTGATAATTCTTCTCTTTCTGCCTTAATGCTCCATTTTCACTTTCACAGCTCCCCTGATCTTAGAAGAGCTTCTCCAGCTTTATAAGCGGAGAAGCTCTTTCGCTATTCCTATAGTCCTTGATTATTGAGAGAATGACACCCCCTATGTCAATTTTGGGATAGGCTCGTTCGGTTATATTTTTCAGATAAATATAGGCAACAATAATAACAATTACGGCAAACACATTCCATAAAACAACGTACACCCATGATATAACCGGCGAGTGTAGGCCCGATGGTTACGCAAAAACGCCCTGTAGACGAGGGGTTTGAGCAAGATACACCTGGAAGTTAAAACTGGCTGTCGGCTATATTGAACGTGAATTTCAACAAACATGGGAGTGATATATATTTCTTGTTCTATTTTAAAAGAAATGATTAATTAAGCTAACGGGAAACGATAGCTCAAATAAAAGGAACCATGAGGCTGCAGCATAATTGAACGGCAACCTCGCTAAACGGGCAGCCGGTCATTGAATTATATGAAGAATCTCTGTTGAATCCATTTATTGTAGCATTTACAAACGAAATTAAAGTAGGGGAACTGGAAATCATGGGGAGTGCTGCGGCTTTTTCTTTTAATTCGAAAGGGGAATAAATAGAAATGAACGAGTAAATCGAAAACAATTTCAGTTACCACGCACCAAAGCCCGGACAACCGGAAATTTATCATGAGATTCGCAAGAAGGCCAAGGAGTTGACATACCTGCTTGATTAGAAGGCACCAGACAGCCGGGAGAAGTTGCAATGATGTCAGGGACAAGAAGTTTACCCCATTGAAAGTCGCTATTTTAGCGACTTTTTTATTTTATCGGTACAAGTTCTTGTCCCGAGCCATGGACAAAGAACTTATACATTTGTTGGTGCTCAGATTGCATGTGAATTAGCTGAAACATTTGAGATTCATTTGTCAGCAAGTCACAAAATTAACTATAAGCCTTTGCATATTATGGGTCGGAGTATTTTTTGTAATTTAACGCATTTGGAGTTATTACAGCTAAACGATCTAGTATTCTTGGGAAATGGTTGTATAAACAACCAGAGAGGGTTTACCGAAATACATTAAAACCACTCATTGATGCTAGGAAAATAAAATTACACTCTAAAACAATTATAATACAGGATTGGTTAAACCCCCCGAAAACTGGACACTGTACCTCTTTCAGTCTAGCGCAATAAGGGGTGTACTGCCCAAACTTGCTAGGGGGCTAAATAGTTAGCGGTAACTCAAATACGTTTAGCATGTTATTCAAAATACAAAATATGGTATTTAAGGAAAAATCAACAGAAGAAATTGCAAAAGTTTATACACAAAATTTTGATTTGCTGTTTCATGAAGTGCCTGTGCAAATCAATAGAGAAATCATTATTTATGAAAATGCATTTTCGGTAATAGGACTTATATCTTATTGGATTAATCTAACTTTATGTACTCAGCACAGTATATGACTGAACAAATGTTAAAGATAGCAGTCTTTAAACATAGTAGTAAATGTTAATCGAGCCCTGCACATACTTGGCACCAAGCAAATCGTATATTGCAAACGATGTGTCAGGGCCGGTACGCCAGGCCCAGTTATAGAGTTTGAGAATCTACTTGACAGGGACATCTCTAAATCGATATTGCCTTGGTGTAATGCCAACAAACTTTTTGAATTGGCGCATGAAGTGAGTGTCATTTTCGTAACCACAGGTACTAGCAATTTGATTTATTGACATCTCGCTGTGATCTAAAAGATATTTGGCGTGCTCTAGCCTCCCGTTAATCATATCGGTCATTACAGAACAACCAAATAACTGCTTGTAGATATGTTGGAAATAAGATTTACTCAAACTTAAACGTGCAGCCAGTTCAGTTACAGAAACGTTCTGGTGAGGAGAGCGATAGAGTTCATTACGTAATTCGTTAAATCGGATGTAATAATGATTCAGTTGATGAGGAGCCGTTCGTTCCCGCAAATCACTTAATTTCATGAAAAAGGACCGAAGATCGCAATCTATGATACGCTCACGCAACGTTCCGTTAAGCCGGTTCACATTCTGTAGTTCCTTGATGGACCTGGAAATCAGTAGCGGATCAGATGCTTCAATTGGAGTGTCCAGAGGGAAGTTTAGTTCTGTAAGAAATTCATTCATATTTTCGCCATAACAATGAAACCAGTCATTAATGAAAGGGCTCTTTATTTCGCAGTAAGCATGGGGAGTCTCAGGTTGAAAAAAGACAAAAGTATTCTTTTCGACGATCATCGTTTGCCCATTCAACTTCAACTCTGCATTGCTATTAAAGAATACAAAAGTGTAATGACCAGAACCTTTCGGACGATTTCTAATAATTCCTTCATGGTGGATGGTATGAAAACCGCATGAAATTAACTTCAGCATCCGTTCACGCTCCCAGCACAATAGGTCAGTTTTTGATGATTATAGTTTATTGTGGAGGATTATACAACGACCTATACTAATATAAACTACATCTTGATGAAAGGGGAACACATGGGGGACGATAGGAAGTATTGGGTGGATACCTTAGTTCGAATTACGCAGCCTGTTCTTAATTCATTATCGGAACGTCGGATGGTGTTAGATATGCCTATCGAAGCGAGAGAAGGTGATCGGTCCAATTACACATACTTGGAAGCATTAGGACGTACCTTAGCCGGAATGGCACCATGGCTCGAACATGGACCACGTTCTGGAGAGGAAGGAGAAATTCGATCTAACATGGCCGTTATGGCGAGGCAAGCCATCGAAGCGGCTACTGATCCAACTTCCCCGGATTATATGAATTTCACAAAAGGTGGACAGCCTTTAGTTGACGCAGCCTTCCTTGCCAACGCCGTTCTCCGTGCTCCAAACGAGCTGTATGCAATGCTTGGTGATAAAGTGAAAGCAAATCTGATTTCAGCTTTGAGATCTACGCGTGTGATCCGTCCGGTTTTTAGCAATTGGCTCTTATTTAGCGCCATGATTGAAGCCGCTCTGTTCCGAATGGGCGTAGAAGATTGGGATCGTATGCGTGTAGATTATGCTTTAAGACAACATCAGCAATGGTACAAAGGGGACGGTGTGTACGGAGATGGGCCAGCGTTCCACTGGGATTATTACAACAGCTTTGTCATTCAACCCATGTTGGTCGATATATTGGATGCAATAGGAGATCAATTTGAAGATTGGGCTACACTACAAGTCAAGGTGTTGAAAAGAGCAGTACGTTATGCTGCCATTTTGGAACGGTTAATATCACCTGAAGGGACCTTCCCGCCACTGGGCAGATCACTTGCTTATCGTTTCGGGGCATTCCAGCATCTGTCTTTAATGTCACTTAGGGAAGAACTTCCGGAAGGGCTGTTACCAGCTCAAGTCCGTTGCGCACTTACGGCCGTAATCAGGAAGCAGATTCAGATGCCGGGTACATTCGATGATTCCGGCTGGCTTCGCATTGGCTTTGCCGGCAGTCAACCTGAAATTGGAGAAGGGTATATTTCGACAGGCAGCTTATATCTGTGTACGACGGTATTTCTAGCGTTGGGGCTATCACCGGAAGCTGAATTCTGGCAAGGAGAGGCAGAGTGGACTGCGCTGAAAGCATGGTCTGGTGGAACAATTCAAATAGATAAAACAATCTCGGGAGAAATGTAGGCGTTTACAATAGGAGGGGAGAGATTAAGGATGACGGTCGAATCAAATTGGGTGCAAGAAGCATGGAATCAAACGAAGGCAAAAGTGAAGCATGTTCATCAGCGTATCGGAGATGGATTCCCACATGCAAGTCAAAATGGAGAATACCGATTGGAACCAGCCTCCTGGTGGACTGCTGGCTTCTGGCCTGGATTGCTGTGGCTTATTTATCAGGATACGCAAGATGAGGATTTGAAAGCATCCGCAGAATCATGCGAACGCCAGCTGGATGTATTATTGACCGATTCGAATAAAATAGATCACGATATTGGTTTCATGTGGACTTTAACAAGCGTAGCAAGATATAAAATTTTAGGATCAGATGATTCGAAGCGAAGGGCTTTACTTGCCGCCAACCTTCTCGCTGCGCGTTTTAACGTCCAAGGGAAATTCATCCGTGCGTGGAATGGTAAAGATGTTGCAGGTTGGGCCATTATCGACTGTCTGATGAATCTGCCACTGCTGTATTGGGCGTCAAACACAACAGGAGATCCGCGATACAAGCACGTCGCAACCAATCATGCGGATACCGTGTTAAAGCATTTTTATCGGACTGATGGATCGGTTGCCCATATTGTATCTTTTGACCCTGAAACCGGAGAAAAGCTTGAAGTGAAGGGAGGACAAGGCTACTCACCTGAATCAGCATGGTCACGTGGAGCGGCATGGGCGATCTATGGAATGAGCCTGAGCTACCATTACACAGGCAACCAACAATACTTGAATGGCGCCAAAAAAACAGCTCAATTTTTCTTAGCCAATCTACCACAAGATTATGTTCCTGTTTGGGATTTCCGTTCGTCTGAAGAGGGCCGTACGGTCCGTGACTCATCGGCTGGAGCCTGCGCAGCTTGTGGGCTTCTGCTTTTAGCAGAACAGGTTGACGGAGATGAGGCAAGGATCTATAGCGAAAGCGCGAAAAAAATACTGCATTCATTGTATACAAATTATGGAGCCTGGGAATCGAAAACGGAGGAAGGTCTTATTTTACATGGAACGAGTCATTACCCTGAAAAACAAAATGTCGATGTCCCATTGATTTACGGAGATTATTACTTTACGGAAGGAATCTCCTTATTGATGGGTAACCGAGATCGCTTCTGGTAAAGCAAATAAATAGGCTTGTGTTGGTTTCTGCTGAGAAGCAAAGCCAACATGAGTTTTTTTATTGCTCATTTTCGATCATCGAGAAGTTCCCGTTCTACTGGCCCGTTAAGGCCGCACCGCTAACTACCGGCGCTTTCGCTCCTGTTGTTGTTCCTGAGCATCTCGTAATGACGCTACTGTTCATGCCGTTAGTCAAACGCAGCCGGCCATTCGTATGGCCGCGGAAGAATCTGCTGTGAATTTCAGACTGGCTTACATGATGAAAGATAATGCTAGAATTTTATTCCCGATGCCTGTTGTAACGTTTACCGCGTCAATGAGTACTGGCTTCGTGCTGTCACTTAAATGAAGAAAGCCAGTAACTTTATATGGGCACCTTAGAGGTGAAAAGATGCCGTAATCCGCGTCGTTGAGCGAATTGATTGCGCTTGCAAGAAAAGTCAATTCCCGGAAATTCTTATCAGGGTCAGCTTATTTTTTGAACTTTTCCTTCTTGGTTTTCTTTAGCGCACACAACATATCATACGCCTTTACTTCGTTAAATAGATTGCTGCAAAAAGCGTTGATTGCCGGAAATTGCCCCAGCGCCTATGCTGACATTAACCGCTCCCGAGCAGACCGGAACACGGATGATCCGGGTGAACGGTAAACCAGCAGATGGAGGTGTGGGGGATGGCTTCCCGAATGGACACAGCCGGCAATAGACAAATAGAAAGCGATTACAAGATGAGCCAGGCTACGGAACGAAGACGAAGTATCTGGAAAGGCGTAAAGCGCGATCGCTTTTTGTATCTGCTTGCACTGCCGGGCATCGTGTTCTTTATCCTATTTAAGTATGTGCCAATGTGGGGAATCTTGATCTCGTTTCAAGATTATTCGCCTTATCAGGGGATGTGGGCAAGTCCGTGGATCGGTTTCGAACATTACATCCGTTTCTTTTCGAATCCCGACTTTCTGATCTTGTTCCGAAACACGATGGCGATCAATTTGCTGTCACTCATCTTTTTCTTCCCGCTGCCAATTTTGTTATCGGTCATGATGAATGAGCTGCGCGGCAACAAGTTCCGCAAAACGATTCAGTCGATTGTTTATCTGCCGCATTTTCTGTCTTGGGTCATTATCGTCGGTATTACGTTTCTTCTTCTGTCTACCGGCGAAGGCATCGTCAATCAGCTTCTAGTGGCAGCCGGTCTGAACAAGATCGACTTTTTGACCAATCCCAATTACTTCTGGGTTCTGTTGACCGTCCAGTCGATATGGAAAGATGCAGGCTGGGGTACGGTATTGTTCCTTGCCGCGATGGCCGGGATCGACCCGCAGTTGAACGAAGCAGCGAAGATCGACGGAGCGGGACGCTTGCGGCAGATCTGGCATATTACTCTGCCGGGCATCCGTTCGGTCGTAATCATTCTTCTTATTCTGCGGATTGGACATATTATGGACGTCGGCTTCGAGCAAGTCTTCCTGATGATGAACGGTGCCGTATCCGAAGTCGCAGATGTATTCGATACTTATGTGTATAGGCTAGGTATCAAGCAGGGGCAACTCAGTTTCAGTACTGCCGTCGGCGTGTTCAAATCGTTGGTAGGCCTGATCCTCGTTATCGGAGCGAACAAGCTAGCCAAGAAATTCGGCGAAGACGGTGTTTATTAAAAGGAAGGTTCATAGGTTCCAACCTGAGTAAAGAAAAGAAAGGAGGGCGGGTTTCCTATGCTCCAGTCCAAAATGGATCGTCTATTCAATGCAACTAATCTGTTTTTTCTAACTGTAATCGGCCTGGTCACGTTGTTTCCTTTGTATTACGTGCTGGTCGTGTCGTTCAGCGACCCGGCAGAATTCATTCGCAACAAAGCGACGCTTTTCCCGAAAAAGTGGAGTCTCGACTCTTACCGGTATTTGTTGTCCACCAATTCATTTATGCGCGCAATCGGCAACAGTGCGTTTCTGGCTACCGTCGGGACGATGCTCAGCTTATTTGTAACATCCTGTCTTTCTTATGCCCTGTCTCGGAGACGACTGCAGGGGCGGCGGGTCATGATGCTGTTGATTCTGCTGACAACGCTCTTCAATCCCGGTATTATTCCACCGTACCTGTTAATCCGCGATCTCCATTTGATCAACAGTACCTGGTCGTTGATTCTGCCGGTTCTAACCAGCGGGTGGTATGTATTATTGATGAAAGGTTTCTTTGACAGTATCCCCTCCAGCCTGGAAGAAGCGGCCCGTATTGACGGCTGCAACGATATCGGAGTCTGGTGGCGTATCATTTTGCCGCTGTCACTGCCGTCGCTGGCCGCATTTGGCCTGTTTTACGCTGTAGCGTACTGGAACACCTTCTTCACCGCGCTGCTCTATATCAACGATTTCAACAAGCAGCCTCTTCAAGTCCTACTGCAAAACATGCTGATCGACTCGTCGACGGCGTCAGGAGGAACGGCAGCGGTCGAGATAACCGCGGAGCAGCAGATTCCGTCGGAAACATTGAAAATGGCCGCCGTTGTAATCGCAACTGTTCCGATCCTCATGGTATATCCATTTTTGCAAAAACATTTCGCAAAAGGCGCGATGGTCGGTTCGGTGAAAGAGTAAGCGCTGGTACAGGCAAGCTGAATTATATATCCGAATAAAAGGGGAGATTCAAGTGAGAAAGAAAATAGGAGCGAAATTGGGGCTTGCAACCATTATGGCGCTGTCTCTGGTTACAGCGGCCTGCAGCAGTCAAAACGCGGAAAACGGCGTGCCGGAAGATGGAAAGCCGATGCCGGTCAGTATCATGTCGATGTATTTTACACCTGAACCGCCCGGAGAAGACAATGTGATCATTCAAGAGATCGAGAAGAGAACGAATACCGATCTCAATATCACGTGGGTATCACCGAACAGCTATGGCGACAAGGTAAACGTTACGCTGGCGTCGGGTGACATTCCCGATCTGATGCTGGTCGACGATCCTTTCTCGGCTCAGGTACGTACTATGGTGAAGCAGGGTGCGTTCTGGGATCTGACGCCTTTTATTCAAGACTACCCTAACCTGTCTGGGTTTCCGAAAGAGTCCTGGATCAACACCAAGCAGGCCGACGGCAAAAATTATGGGATTCCTCGGGTACGTCCGGTCGAAGGAGGCCCATTCCTGTTCCTGCGTAAAGATTGGCTGGACAATCTGGGCATGGAAATTCCGGAAACGACAGACGAATTTTACGAAGTGCTCAAAGCATTTACGAAAAACGACCCGGACGGCAATGGTAAAGACGATACGATCGGATTCACAGGATTAGTCAATCAAAGTAATATGGGCAGCTATGGGGCAATCGTCAGTGCATTCACGCAAAATACCGGAGATTGGAAAGATGTCGACGGCAAGCTGGTCAACGTTAACCTGTTGCCGGAAATGCGCGATGCTCTGGAATGGTTAAGCAAAGCTTATGCTGAAGGGTTGATCTCGGAAGATATCGCCGTTCTGAAAGAGAGCCAGACCAAGGATCAGCTGAATGCGGGCCGTGCGGGCGCTGCCGTCAACACCGTCGAAGCGGCGTGGGAGCCAATGGAAGCGAATCTGAAGAGCAACCCGGACGCGGATTTTCTGCCGCTTGTCTCAATGAACGGCTGGACCAACAAAGACGGCGGATTCTTCGGGATGTTTGTGATTCCCAAAACGGTATCGGAAGAAAAAATGAAAAAACTGCTTGAACTGATGGACTACGGCGCATCGGAAGAAGGCGGAACGCTGGCCAGCTACGGTCTGGAAGGGGTTCATTATACGGAAGAGAACGGAATCAAGATGGCGACGGAGAAGGCCAAGACCGATATCGTCGGCTCGCAGGCGCTTGGTCAAATCTTCATGAATTATGACAAATATATGCGCGCGTATCGGGGCGGTATGCCGCTGGAGATTTTTGAGCGGAACAAAAAAATCATCGACGAGCGTGCAGAAATAAGTGTTCCTGACAGAGCGATTGGATTGTATTCGGAAACGAATATTTCGGTGGGGCCTGAGCTGGCGAAGAATATTCAGGATATGAAAACCAAGATTATACTCGGCAAGCTGTCGCTGTCGGACTGGGACAAATTTGTTGAGAAATTGAAAAACGATTCAGATCTGCAAAAAATTACGGACGAGATGAATCAGGCTTATGCCGACCGTCAAGCGGAGCAATAAGCGGCTGGCTGAAGTATTCCGAAAAAGGTGCATGTAAACAGGGGAGTCTCCGGAAGCGGGGGCTCTATTGTATATGTTCCCTTTCTTATAAAATGATGTAATATGTAGACTGTTAATAGTGTATAGAGAAAAGGGGGAGCAGGAGTGACTGATATTCGAAGCTGGCTAAATTTTCGGTTGACGAGTCGAAGCCGGGAAGGAAGAGGACGCTTTTATCGTTACAGCCTGATCCTGGCACTGTGCATGTCGAGTATTCCAACAGCGGTTATCGGCTTCTCGTCTTATGTGCTCGGTACGCAGCACATCGAACGCGAGGTGATGAGCAGCCACCGGGCACTCGTTAAACGCTCGGCAGAAAGCATGGACGAACTGTTCGTGCAGGTGGAACAGTCTGCGGCCCGTTGGGCGCTAGATCCGAGACTTGACGGTGATCTGAGAAGAGCAAATCTTCGTATGGAATACCAGAGAACCCAGGAGCTGTATCGCTTTCTGGGACTGATGAAAGCGTCTTATCCGGAGCTGAAAGACGCACAGCTGCTGCTTGCTCGTAACGAGCCGCTTTTGCTGTCGGATACAGAAGGGTTAAGGAAGATCTCGTTCACAGAAGATAGTAAGCGGTTTCAGAGTATTGTTGATGCCCCGTCCGCTTTGTATTGGCTGGATAATTTTCGCTGGACGGCTTCCGAGAACGGAGAGGTCGTATTAGTCCGGAAGCTGCCCGCTTACGGAGATCCTTATGGAGCCCTTCTATTGAACATGGACAGAGATAAAATTGAAGAACGGATGCGCCGGGTATCGTTCGATGATAAAGGCGCTTCCTTTCTATATGCAAGTTCCGGACCACCCATAGTCCGCATGTCGGATGTGCCGTCGGATGATCCGATGCGAACCCCGACTTTCGAATCCGCGCTGCGTGAGGAGCTTCGAACTCAGGTCTCGGACACACCGGACTCGTATCTGTTCAAATGGCAGGGCAAAACCTACTCCGTTTCCCATAGCCAACTACATCGTCCGGGGGTTGAATGGACTTATGTGACGGTGTCGCCTTTAGAAATGCTAACTCGTCCTGTCGTGCTGCTCTCACGTTCGCTGCTCACCGTGAGTTTGGCCGGTATGCTGCTGGCGCTGCTGATCGCCTGGTTGGCTTCGCATCGATTGCACCGGCCAATAGGTCGATTGGTACAAATCCTAGGCAGCCAGTTTTCACCGGCGCTCGGTCAGCCTTCGGGGGACAGGGCCGTCCGGACGGTAGAATCACCTGAACAAGAAAAAGGCCTGAGCGGACTGCTGCGGAAAATCAGCATAAGCCAGCGTTCCAAAAACGGACCTGACGGTACCGGAATAGAGAACAATATGCATCCCTACGACGAGCTGGACTATATCGAGACGAGTTGGCGCGGTCTATCCGATGCCAAAAGAGAAGCCGAAGCCCGGCTTGAACACACGTATCCCGAATTGAGATCGGCCTTTTTGATGCAGCTGATGCAGGGGCATTATCAGACATTGAGCGAGCGAGAACTGCTGTCGCGAATGGAAAGATTCGGATGGTCGATCCATCCCGACGAGCGGATGTTAGTTTTCTTGCTGCAGGTCGGCGTGCTATCACCACCGGAATCGAAGTTCCGCGAAGAAGATGAACTTCTGATGACGTTCGCTGCCGCCAACGTAGCCCGTGAATTTGTGGAGCAGCGTACAAAACGTGCAATCGTTGTAAATTTTCAGGATTCGACCGCTGCCGTGCTGATTCCTTATTCCATGGGTGAAAGCGGCGTGACAGCCGAGACGGATCGAGAACATACGTACGATTTGCAAAGTTCAGCCGATAAGATCCAAGGTGATACTGCAAATGAAGAGGGCGCTGTACAGCGGTTGAACGTACTGGGGAAAGCGCTGGCGGGAGAATTGGCAGGTACGGTACGCTCTGTGCTGCGGCTGCAGACCCTAGTGTGCACAGGCAGTGCTTCCGGAATTCTGGAAGTGCCGGAGCTGCTTCATTCTCTGCGAGCTGCGCTGCGTCATATTCAGCATGACGAAGATTGTCGGGTTCTGCATCTGGATGAATGGATGCCGGATCTTGATGGGCAGAGCACTTATCCATTCGAGCTCGAACGTGAGCTACTCCGCAGTGTCAAGCTTGGCCAAATCGAGGAAGCGGCCCGGCTGACGGATGAATTTATCGATGAGCTGGCACGCCGAGCGGCCTCGAAGCCGGAAATGCGTAATCTGACTTTGCATCTGCTCGGCAGCCTGCTGCACACGATGATGGAGAACGGCGCTCCATCCGAGCACGTCGACTTTATGGGACTGTATGAACGTCTTGCCACTATACGCCAGCCCAAAGCAATGGCCGCCTTTATGCGTACACAGGTATTGGAACCTTATGGCCGCGAGATCGATGGTAGCGATCGACTGTATGCTGATCGTCTCGCCGAACGAGTCAAGGAGGAGATCGAACGTGATTATACGGCAGATTTCTCTCTGGAGAGCTGTGCGGAACGTTTTGGCGTCAGTTCTTATACGCTCAGCCGCTCATTCAAGCAGGCTCACGGGAAAAACTTCGTCGATTATGTGATGGAACTTCGTCTTGAACGGGGCTGTGAGCTGCTGTGCACGACCGATCTCAAAGTGAACGAGATCGCCGAGTCGGTCGGTTATCATCCCTCGTATTTTATCCGGCTGTTCCGCAAGCAGAAAGGCATGACGCCCGGGCAGTACCGAATGAAGAAAAACGGATAAGTAAAGCGTCGTGCTGGAACACGACTCCTAAGCACAATAACTGCATAAAGAGCAGTCTGCCACAGTAGTTAGTACGAGAAATAAGACCGTTACCTTAGTGCGGGCAGTCTATTTCTTTTCATGTAGGTGAGCAAATGAAATACCATTAAAATACTATAAATATCTAGTATACATACGAAAAGTATATGAGAATGTAAGAGGCAATAGATGGAGCAATTTGTGTCGAGGGACAAGAACTCGGTCCCATAGAAAGTCGCTAATTTAGCGGCTTTTTTGTTTTATCGGTACAAGTTCTTGTACCGAGTCGAGGATAAGAACTTGAGCCGATTACTAATTAGATAAGTATCTAATTACATTTCCATACAATTTCATTAAGCTAACGGGCAGGATGCAGTGAAACCTGATATTATTTGTTTGTTGCTTACCGATAATAATACAGTTAAATTCAGTCAGTCATCAGGTCCTCACACTAAATATGCACCTAATGAAACCCTCTACAGAAACATAAATTTAATTTATTTAGGAACAGAAAGAGCCCCTCAGTTAGACGAGCCTCTTTTTTATAAAACTCTATTTACGAACGATGAAATTGTATTAACTGGAAACTATTTTTTATATTGTGCTAATCTGTCTAATAGTGGACTCCATTTAGAGAGAGGGATGTTACTTGAGAAGAAACGTACTCTACATTGAAGACAATGAGAAAATTGGCAGTTGGGTAAAAGAAGAGTTGGAACAGCGAGGGTTTTCAGTTCAGTGGCTGCTAACGGGTGAAGGAGCCGAAAGAGAAGTGAATCAGCATGAAATCGTTATTTTGGATATCATGTTACCCGGTTTAGACGGATTTACTGTGGGAAGACGATTAAAGAAGGCAGCTCCTGCTATTCCTATTTTGCTGTTAACTGCTCGAACATCGATAGATGATAAAGTAGATGGTTTACAATTTGCTGATGACTACTTAACGAAACCATTCCATACGGATGAATTAGTTGCAAGATTAGAAGTATTAATCCGTCGTAATGGTGGAACAAAATCCGAACGCATTTCATTAAGAAATCAGATTGAAGTAGATCCAGAAGGTCAAATGATATTTGACAAACGCACAGGAGAAGAAATTATATTAACAGGGAAACAGCATCAAATCTTAATGTACTTCTTACGCCACCCTAATCAAGTTTTACCAAAAGAACAAATTTATGAAGCTATTTGGGAAGAAGCTTATATAACAGGTGATAAAACATTAATGGTGCATATCCATCGACTGCGTCAAAAGCTGGAACGTCATCCGGATTCCCCAGAGATTATTGAAACGTTGAAGGGAATAGGCTATCGGGTGAAACTATGAAGCAGACTAGATCATTATTTCGTCGTTTTCTAAAAGTGCATTTTCTATTTATCTTTTTACCTCCCATTGTGCTTATTTTCGTCAGTGCGTTTTTTGGGTTTTCAGATAATAATGAAAAAAATCTGAATACGTTAAATCTGTTTTACGTTACCGTGCTATTGTTTGGGTTTATTATTGTCGCATTTGTTATCTTATCTTGGCAGTTCTTCTTGAAACTTCAAAAACGTCTCGCCCGCTTACAGGAAGTCATGTCATTTTCAGCTAAAAATAATTCATTTCCTAAACCCATATCTGTTCAATCGGATCGTATGGATGAGATAGACCTGTTAGGAATGTCTTTTAATTGGATGATTCAGCAGCTTGAAGACAGTCGCAAGCGAGCATTCGAAGAAGAATTATTACGACATCGACTCATTGCGAATTTATCTCACGACTTACGAACGCCACTTACCATTTTGAGAGGACATGTCACCCGTTTAAATAAAGAATCCATGAGTTTAGAAGGACAAAACTCGTTAACAGAGATCAACCATACGATTACAAGAGTCGGAGATCTAATGGATGATTTACTGTCCTATACATTGCTTACATCAGGGAAACATCCTTTTGGGCCCGTTTCAACAGATATTGTACGTTTAGTAAGAGCATCTGTTGCTGCGTGGTATCCTGTGTTTGAAGAAAAAGAAATTCAGCTCGATGTTGATTTACCGGCAGAGGAGACTTTTTATTGGGTAGCAGATCCTAATTGGGTGACACGAGTTTTGGATAATTTATTTCAAAATATTCTTCGCCATGCAGCAGAGGGAAAATATGCAAACATTGTAGTTGATGTCGAAAAAGAACAGATCATTGTTGCAGACAGAGGTCCCGGTTTGGATAACTCTTCCTATGAGCGTGGGGCGGGGATTGGTTTATCGACTTGTCATTATATGTTGAAAAAAATGAATCTGAAAGCGAACTTTACATCAAATGAAAATGGCACAAGAGTAGCTATTGCTAGGGCTTAACCTAAAGGTAATCCAGAATTAAACCACATGATATCTGTGATGTAACTTTGCTTCTATATAATTGGAACCATAACAGAAAGGAAGTGTTATGGTTGCTTACCATTAATAACTTAGTCAAATATCGCGGAACTCAGCAAATCTTATCAGGTATCAGTTTTAAAGCAAGACCTGGTAGAGTGACTGGTTTTTTAGGTCCGAATGGGGCAGGGAAAAGTTCTACACTACGCATCCTGCTTGGATTAGATCGTGCCACCTCAGGGAGTGCACTCATTAATGGCAAGCCATTCGCAGAATTACATAATCCTCTAGCAACAGTAGGTGCCGCACTGGATGGATCTGGAGCTCATCGTAGGCGAACAGGAAGGGCCCATTTACGTTGGATTGCTCATGCCGCAGGATTGCCTCGTTCACGTGTTGAGGAAGTTCTGGAAATCGTAGGTCTTAGTAATGCAGCTGACAAAAGAGTTGGGAATTATTCGCTTGGTATGGGGAGAAGACTTGGAATGGCGGCTGCACTACTGGGTAATCCCCCAATATTGGTTCTAGATGAACCCGTAAATGGGCTTGACCCGGAAGGAATTCGATGGATCCGGACATTTCTACGTGAACGCGCCGAGTCCGGAAACACGGTGTTGCTATCCAGTCATCTCATGGGGGAGCTTGCAGAGACGGTTGATGATGTGGTGATTATTAAGCATGGAAAAATTGTTGCAGATGGAACTTTGGAAGAAGTAATAGGTTACCACTTCTCGCTGGAGGAAGCCTTTTTTGCCCTGACATCTGACAAAGCAGGTGATGTTGTATGAGAACATTCAACGCGGAACTATCTAAATTGTTCTCTCTGCCGGGCATTTGGCTTGCCTTTCTTATTGGAGCATTTGCCCCTGCGGTCATAGCTGCCTTAGACAGCATAGCACAAAAAGAGGATATTATAGCTGGAATTAGCACACGGCTATTGGAAGTTGGCTATATTGGATTAGCTCTTGGTGTACAAGGTGTCATCATTCTTGGTGTGCTTGCTGTCAGTAGCGAGTATTTGACAGAGAGCAGTGAATCTGGTGGAGGACAACAGATTACAACAAGTTTAACGGTTATTTCATCAAGGCTGCATTTTTTGCTGGCAAAAGCAGGCGCTGTGACAGTAATCAGTATACTGCTTTGTATTGTTGCTATAATGACAACTGTGTCAGCCACGCATCTTGTTCTTGGTCAGTATACCCCTGCATTTGAATGGTCTAAACTGCTCGGTGCAGTTTGTTACTGGACATTCACTGCTCTTTTAGCATTTGGGATTACTGTTCTCACTAAGAATGGCACTATTCCGCTTGCTGTGCTCATCATCAATACATCCGTTGTATCATTTAGTTTCTTGCTTTCTAAGGTTACAAAGTTAGCGTTATACTTACCGGATCGGGCTGGCCTTGAAATGTTTATGTTTCTGAGCGACAGATTTCTCACCCCGTTCACAGGCGGCTTAGTCATGTCTGCCTGGGTAGTCGTTCTTTTCATTGCTGCAGCTATTGTATTCCATAGGAGGGACGTTGCAGCATGAGTGTCCCTTCTAGTAGAAAGATTACACAAATCCTTCGTGCTGAACTGGATAAATTAGTAACATTACCATTGATGTGGCTCACCCTTATGGGTACGTTCATTCTTAATTTACTATTAGCCGCAGCTTTTACTTCTATTGGTCTACAAGGGGCAGCAGGGACGCAAAGTATACTGAATATAGGGCTTGCTTCGATGGGGCATCTTCAAGCAGGATTCATTATTCTTGGGATCATAGCTACTTGTTCGGAGTATACCGGTGGACAGATTCGAACGACGTTAGCTACGATACCTTGGCGTGGGATTCAATTATCCATGAAGCATTTGGCATTGGCAATCATAACCGTTCCCGCGGCCTTTATTATTGCTGCATCCGGTGTACTATATACTTTTATGATGATGAGAGACACAGCAGCAGTGATTGATATAGACACAACGATAGAAGCATTAGCAGGTGCAACAGGCTATCTAACGTTAACCACGCTTCTGAGTGCAGCTATAGGTGCTTTATTAAGACGAACCACTCCTGCTTTAGTGGTACTGCTTGGTTATTATTTCATTGTCAGTCCATTGTCGAGAGATTTTCTACCTGGTGTTAAAAATTATTTTCCCGATACGGCAGGATATTATATGTATATGCCGCCTTCCTCTGATGAAATAAATGTCCTTACACCAATGCAAGGGACAGGGATTATAATGATATGGACACTGATTTTTATTACAGTAGCTATTGTATTTTACCGTAAACGAGATGCCTGAGTTTAGATTTCATCAATTCAAACATATAACGGTAGTGATTGTTTAAGGTGGTGGGCTAATGACAACGGAGGCACTAGTAACACTTAAAGAAGTTTCAAAAAAATATGGAAATAGAGATGTGTTCACAGTTAAGTGTTACAAATAGTATAGGGGAGGTGGAAAGTGAATTTATTATTTTGGATTACTATTGCTTTCATCATCATTGGATTCGTTATTCTTGCTTTTATAAGAAGAAATGTGAAAAGTAAGAATATTACATCCGCCAAAGCCATAGTTTGGTTTATAGTGGGGACCACAGTTTGGGGGATAACTAGTATTTTTCTTGTTGTGAGGTTTTTTGGTCAATTTAGTGAGTTTTGACAATGGTTTTAGAGAGAAGCATTTCATTTTTGTGAAGAAAAATACTTAAACTATCAGGTCCGTTAATTGAATTTCGGAGACAGCTGTCGAGGGACAAGAACATGGTCCCATGGAAAGTCGCTACTTTAGCGGCTTTTTTGTTTTATCG